>CAYPIM010000004.1:0-74342 GCA_964410795.1 uncultured Lewinella sp.
GATTTTTATTCAAATATTTACGTGTAAACGCGGCTAGGAATTTAGATTTTTGCCCTCATAGTTCAATTTTGACTATTTGACTATGCTACTGCTTCACGGCGGTGTACATAGCCTCTATTTCCTCCAGGGAGAAAGTGCCATCAAAGGCGTTTTGGAAAACAAATTCCTGATCGCCCTGGTAGATGATGTAGCGGAAGCCGTAGAGCAAGGTAGAGTCAATTTTGTTCTGAAAGACAAAACCTTGTTCTTCTTCACGAACGATGCTTTCGAAATAGCGGTTGTCGCGTACAAGTTCGAGTTGTTCAGATTTTAGCTTCGCCATGTCGTTGGAGGAGGCTCGGCTAGCGAGCACCTGCACGGAGTAGCGGTCTTCTGGGCTTTTTATTGTTACGTCTTGCATGATGCCAGAAAGGTTAGTGGCGGATACTTTGGCGCTGTCTGGCGCAGCGATGGTAATGGGTACCTTGTATTTCATCAGGTCAAGAGGCTTCCATCCTTCGGCTTCAGAGCCACCGCAGGAAAAAAGGATCAGGGTAAGAAACAGGAAGCAGAGTATACGCATGGTGTTCGGTTTAATTGCCGCGCAAAACTATAGTGCGGACAGCCATTAATAGTGATTTTCCCAAACTATCTTAAGATTATCGCTTAGTTGTTTGTAAATTCGCACTTTCCCAACAAATAAGTCTATGATTCAACGCCTTCATATCCGGAACTACGCGATCATCGAGGAACTTCAGCTCGACTTCGCGGAAGGCCTTAGTATCATTACCGGAGAGACTGGTGCGGGCAAGTCCATTGTCCTGGGCGCGCTGAGCTTGATTCTTGGTGGACGCGCGGACGGAAAAACACTCTTTGATACCGATAAGAAGTGCATCATTGAAGGTCGCTTTAATGTGTCCGCCTATTATCTGCAAGCGTTTTTTGAAGAGCAGGACCTTGATTATGATGATGAGCTGATCATCCGGCGAGAGATCACGCCTTCGGGGAAAAGCCGCGCTTTCGTTAACGATACGCCGACGAACCTAAAGGTGCTGCAGCGACTGGGCAGCACGCTTATTGACCTGCACCAGCAGTTCGACACTTTATACATCAACAACGCTGCGTTTCAATTAGAGCTTTTAGATGCATTGGCTCGGCAGCGGGATGCAGTGGCCGGTTATCGGAAGCAATACACGGAACTTCAGGAAAACCGTCGGCGACTGAATCAGTTAAACGAGGAGGCGGCCCAGGCCCGTCGTGAACAGGAATTCCTTGAATTTCAAGTTAACGAGTTCGAAGAAGCCGGACTCGTTGCCGGAGAGCAGGAAGAACTCGAAGGAGAACGGCACCGTCTTAGTAATGCCGACGAGATCAAGCAACTTACCAACGGAGTATTTCACTACCTCACCGAAGACGACAACGCCGTTACCGATCAGCTGATGTCCATTGGCCAAAAACTGATTCCCCTTGCTGCCGGAGACCCAAAGCTAAAAAGCCTCTACGACCGCTTCGAGAGTCTTCGCATTGAACTGGATGAAATTGCCTCCGATCTGGAAGCCTTCGGCGACGGCACCGAAGTAAACCCCGAACGCCTCGAAGAAGTAGAAGAACGTCTCAACCTAATCTACCGCCTTCAGAACAAGCACTCCGTCGCTTCAGTCGAAGAATTGCTGACCATCTTCGAAGACCTTTCCGGCAGGCTCGGCCATTTCGCCGACCTGGGCGGTGAGATCGAAAAACTGACCAAAGCGCAGGAGAAAATTTCCGCAGCACTGCGTAAAACAGGTGCATCCCTGCGCAAAGGCAGGAAAAAGGTAGCGCCTGAATTCAGTAAGCAAGTGCAAAATCAGCTCGCTGATTTGAGTATGGAAAATGCACAGTTGGTAGTAGACTTCCAGGAATTACCAGAACCAGGCCCCCACGGTTTAGATGAAGTACAATTCCTCTTCAGTGCTAACAAAGGTGGTCGGCTTCAAACCATCAAAGCTGCAGCTTCTGGCGGCGAAATGAGCCGCCTGGCCCTGGTCACCAAGTCGTTGGTCGCTTCTGCCATGGAGTTGCCCACACTTATCTTCGACGAAATCGATTCCGGCGTTTCCGGAGACGTAGCCCAGAAGATGGGGAAGATCCTGACCGATCTGAGTCGCCACCATCAAGTAGTCGTCATCACGCACAGCCCTCAGGTGGCCAGCCGGGCCGACCGACACTACTTCGTTTACAAACAAGACCACGAAGATGCTGCTCGCACAATCACGAAGGTGAGGGAACTCAACCAAGATGAACGTATTCGGAGCATCGCGGTAATGCTTTCACAGAACCCGCCGTCTGATTCTGCGCTGGAGAATGCGCGGGAGTTGGTAGCGGGATAGTACCGGTGGAGGAGTTGTCCCCGACCCTTGTTACGGTGGAGGAGTTGTACTCCGACTTTGTTGCAGATCAACCATAATTGCTTTACCAGTGAAGGAATTGCACTCCGACCCTCATTGATGATCGGAGTACAACTCTTCCACCAGGAAATTACCCAGCGACCCCACTATCCTTGGCCAACTGGAAAAATTCATCCAGATTAGGGGTGATCACAATTTCCGTT
Source organism: uncultured Lewinella sp. (assembly GCA_964410795.1). Lineage (GTDB taxonomy): Bacteria > Bacteroidota > Bacteroidia > Chitinophagales > Saprospiraceae > Neolewinella. Next base: position 2,570 of record CAYPIM010000004.1, read on the forward strand.
CGGCGGTTCTTAGCTCTTCCTTCGGCGGTGGTATTGTCTCCACGTGGGTCAAATTCAGCGCGGCCGGAGGCCGAGAGGCGGGCGGGATCTACGTAAAATTTGTCAACGAGCTTGCGGACAACAGCCGTGGCGCGGCGCGTAGATAGTTCCCAGTTGTCGGTAACGCCGTTGATGTTTACGGGGACATCATCGGTATGTCCTTCAACGATCACATTCAGGTCTCGATGATCGTTCAGGACAGTGCTGATGTTGGCCAGTACGTTTTCAGCCGTAGCGTTTACACGGGCGGAGCCGGACTTGAACAGCATTTTATCGGAGATACTGACGTGGACTTTTCCACCACGTACCTCTACGTCAATGTCTTCACCACCAACGTCGTCGAGAGAGCGCTTCAGGTTCATAACCAGGGCGAGGTTAAGGCTATCCTTACGCTGAATGGAGGTGTTTAAGTCGCGGATATAGCTGGTTTGCCCGCTGATGCTTTGCAGGCTTTCCCGGATGGATGTTGCACCTTCTTTACTGATTACGGAAAGGTCTTCCATGCGGTTTAGTAGGTCGCCATTGGTGCGCTGAACGCTTTCCAGCTGGGTGGCTAGCATCTCCCGCTGTTGTTCACTGGAACTTAGTTTTACTTCCAGCTCCTTTACTTTCGCCTGGTTGCAGGAGGTTAAAAAAAGAAGACTGAGGAGTGTGATGGTTAGTGTGGTTTTCATTTTGGTAGTCTGTTGATTCGGACCTTTTAACGACCTGAGATGGCCAGTGTTGTGTAAGCCGGACCTCACCAGCTGTTGTAAAGCTAGTTGCACCCTCAGGAAAAACGGCTGAATTACGCCGAGATCTGGCGATTAATTCAATTAGTCAAAGATGACTTCGGTAGCCCCGTAGCCGTATTTTTTGTTGTACTCGTTCTTGAATTTGCGCACGTAGCGGGTCTTACCGAGGATCTTATGCACTTCGCGTTTCAAGATACCATCGCCCACGCCGTGGATAACGAAAATATTATCGATGCCAAGTTTCAGGGCCATGCTCAGGTAGTTCTCAAAATGGCGTATTTGTGTACTTAGTACTTGGTCACGTGGGATCTCTTCGGGATCCCGAACGAGGGCTTCGAGGTGGAGATCGATGGTGTTTTCAAAGTCCATCTTTGCGCGTAGGTTGGTGCGCTGTGGTTTTTCGACGGGAGCTTTGGGCGCTGGCTTTTGTGCCATCACTTCGCGGGTGAGGGCTTTCAGGGTGGGGCCTTTGGGCTCGGCAGCAGGTGCAGTGGTAGGTTTTTGAAGTTCAGGAAATACAACGTAAAGATGTGCCTCTCGGTAAAGCTCAGGTACTTCGGTCAGCTTACTGAAGAATTGCTTACCCTTGATGCTTACTTTTTGGTAATGGCGGGGCCCTGTACCACCCGGGATGACGGTGCGGACATCAAGCTCGATACTTAGTTTTTCGTTGAGCCATCGGTATTCTACCGGTTCGAGGCGTTTTTTGGTATTGGGTTCCATTTGGCCAACCTTTATCCACCGTCGGTCGGAGTGGGTCATTGCCTTGAACTCATAGATTATCTTGTGCGGTGTGCTATTTAGCAGGTATACTTCGTAAGCAACGGGCATCGCTTCGTTACTCAAAACGGTATCAAAGGCTACCTGAATACCATTGCCGCCGGAAACATCAGGATTGCTTTTTACCTGGGGCGGAGGCTTATGCTTGGTATCGCGGGCGCGCTCTACGGCTGATTCAAGAGCTTCTGCGGGGATAGGGATATGGCCAAGGCCACCCTCCAGCTTTACCTGGACTAAATCACCCGGCAAAAGTTTAGTTACTTCGCCGTAGTTCTCTGTCCGCTTCATGCGTACTTTCTGTCCAATTGTAAACTTCATACTGCGAAGGTAGAGCCGTAGGGGGCATTGGTGGTTGTTTTGGGCTGTTTCCTTTTCCTCTGGTCAAGGCGACCTTGCCCAAAAACCTTCTTTGCATCCTGCGTTCGCGCCATCACTTAAAAGAAAACTGCGCTTTTGTATTCTTCTTCGAGGAAAGATAGCTCACCCGTGAGGAGGTTTTAACCGATCAAGCGACGTTTACCCTCGCGCATGTACTCCCGTACGTTGAGCCAAAAGGCAGCAAATAGATAGAAGAGAACCGAAGAGCCAAGGGAGAGGCAAGATAGATAGATGAAGTACATCCGTACGCGCCTGCGCTGGATGCCCATGCGATCTGCTAACCAGGCACAAACCCCGAAAGCTACACGCTCAACCTTATTTCTTAATATATCCATGTTATCGTTTTGCCCTTACCGCTAGTTTATACTTTGCTCCAACAGTGGTTGATGGCTAAGGTAATGTTTTTTTAACCTAAAATGTTCGAGAATGCGGGTTTACAGTCCAATTCGTGGCATAAGCCACTCACGATCTACCTTTCTTATTTTGTGTTCTTCAAGGTCGGATAGCTGTAAAGATTCGATGCCTATCCGAATGAGCCTTAGGACCGGAAGACCGACCGAGGCACACATTTTTCGTACCTGACGGTTTTTACCTTCAGTTAGGGTTAGTTCCAACCAAGCGTCCGGGACGCTTTTGCGAAACCTGACCGGTGGTGTGCGTGGTAGAATATCTTGCGTTTCTTCCTCGCTAAGCACCCTTGCCTGTAACGGAGCACAGTGGTGCGTTTTGCCTTTGGCGCGTATAGTGACCCCACTGCGTAACCGTGCCAATAACTGCTCGGTTGGGCTGCCTTCTACCTGGGCCCAGTAGGTTCGGCCGTGCTTACGGCTAGGGTGAAGGAGCGCTTCGTTCAAGCGCCGGTCATTGGTCAGGATTAGCAGGCCCTCACTGTCGCGGTCCAACCGGCCAACGGGGTAGACGTCTTTGGGGAAATCGCTAAGGTCACCGAGCACCCGGTGCTCGGGAATTTCACGCGTGAACTGGCTGAGCATGCCGAAGGGCTTATTAATGAGGTAGTAATCTGGCATTGGGGAGATTAACTGGTTACACAGAAGACCGCAAGGCTAGCTTCTGTTTGTAAAATTACTAAAGGCCACTTAGCCACCGGACACCGTAGGCCAACCCGATCCCGAGGTAATTTCCGATCCCGAAACCAAGTAAGGAAACCGCAATTCCCGCAGCGAGTAGCCGCTTATTGCGTAAAGCAGCAGCGACCTGAACTACAAAGACGGGGCCATAAAATCCGGCTACGTAACTTAGAATTACCGTGTCTCGATCAAGGTCAAAGAGCTTGCAAAGAATCAAATGGAGGAGGGTTGTAGAAACCAGGGCCAGTGCTGAAAAATAGAGCAACTCCATTCCGTCTGCAGCAAGGGCTCGAAAATCAGCCATAAGGCCAAGCGCTACACAAAAGATAAGAATGAAGTACTCTCCGAGAGGATAGCTGTTGCCAATCAGATCCGGAATAGGACTCATGGAGGCGGCAAGAGAAAAGGTTGTCAGCACCAGAATCAATACGGTTAAATTGCTAAGCCCGCCAGTGAGGAGATAGGTAACACCAACGCTTGCTGCGGTAACGACTAACCCTACGCCAAGTTGAATCAGTTGTTTCTCAAAAGGAACACGGTCGGTTAGTTCTTCACTTTCTCCATCTTCCTCGCCTTCTGAGGCACGAAAGAACCTTGCGTAAACAGCGGGTAAAAAAGTGACCAGCCCGAGCAAGTAACTACCGCCAAGTAGCACATCTGCTGCTTGGACCAAAACGAGATATTCGGAAGGGGCTTCGAGGGCAAGTCCGATGGCTTGTACGTTGGGTGTCCCGCCGGTATAAAGACCTACCAACATACCAGCGATTTTCCAGGAATCGGGCAGCTGGCCGGTCATCAGATAGCCAACAACGCCAGTACAAAGTAAGCCCGCAGCGCAGCAGAGGCCGAAGGCAAATAGCATCCGGCCAGCGTATTGGAGGCTTTCTTTTATCCGAACTGCAAATAGTAGTAACGGAAGCCCCACCAGCATGCTTGCGCCAGCAACGGATTCCATCAGACCGTTATCTATCTCCCAAATACGTAGATTGCTTACCAGAATCCCAACGAGATAGCAAGCGATGATTGAACTGAGCCAGGACGGGAAAAAACCGCTTCGTTCGCCGTACCGGGCGAAGAAAGGAAAGGCAATACAGAGAATAAGGGAGGCAATCATTCTGCCAAGTTAAGCGGTGAATTTTCAATAGCGGAGCTTCTGTACATCCGGAGCGCCAATCCGGGGCAGCGTCACAACGTACAGGTTAGTGTAATCCAGCTCACTGAAACGGGGGTGTTCGTCCGAATCCGTCAGATAGTTAGCCATGGCGGGCGTAGTATTGCTGTGGCCTACTATTAAAACTGCCTTGCCGCGATAAAGGCTACGTAGTTTTTCGGAGAGCTCCCGGAGCAGACTTGGTCTGTAGGAGACAATCTTTAGATCATGGTCTTCAGCAGTTGGCTTTGCGGTAGATTGTGTCCGTTTCGTATCCGTGCTATAGACTGCTGCAAGGTCTACATTTTTCAACGTTTCCATAAGTCGTTCAGCGCGTTCCTTACCTTGCTTTGTCAGGATGGGGTCGTCTCCGTAATCCTTCTCTGCATGGCGGACGAGGTAAAAGGTGGTAACCTGTTCGTCTCCAAACTGATCCTGCGCGGCTTTGCGCGCAGAGGTGCATCCAGAGAAAAATAAGACATTCAGTGTAAGGAAGAGGAGGGCGGTACGGAAGTTCATAGGTCGCAAAAATAGTTAACGTTAGCTTTATATTGGCCTTCAATAAGATACCTTCCTTTTCAAAACCAATGATCTTTGATTAACCTGCAAAACATAACCCACATAGCCTTCGATGCTGATGATACCCTTTGGGGGCACGAACACGTCTTCGTAGATGCAAAAGCACGTTGCCTGAAACTACTGGCGCCTTACATGAAGCCAGGGGCGGATCTTGAAAAGGAACTATATGTTTTTGAGCGAAAAAATCTGAAGATTTTTGGGTACGGAGTGAAGGGCTTCACGCTTTCCATGATTGAAACGGCGATTGAGCTGTCAGCTGGTAGCATCTCTGGCAAAGAAATCCAGCAGATTATTGACCTGGGTAAGGAAATGCTTGAACACGACATCGAGCTGCTTCCCCACGTAACCAAAGCGCTCTCCGCCTTCAAGCCTCACTTTAAACTTATGCTAATTACGAAGGGAGAACTATTCTCCCAGGAAAGCAAAATTGCCCGTAGTGGCTTGGCCGCTGAGTTCGACATCATTGAGATCGTATCAGAGAAAGACCCGGAGACGTACTTAAAGCTCCTGAACCGTCACGGAATTGATCCGGCAGGCTTTCTAATGCTTGGGAACAGTCTGCGGTCTGATGTCTTACCGATAGTTGAGATCGGGGGCCAAGCTGTTCACCTGCCTTATGAATACACCTGGCATCATGAAGCCGCAGCAGAAGACCAGCAGCTTGATTATTGGCGGCCCGAAAAAGGGCTGGAAGAGCTAATAGAGGCAGTAAAAGCTGTGCTTTAACCCTGATAAAGAAAAAATAAGACCATCTCTCTAATTCGTTCCTAAATCCCCACTCCTTTTCTGACTTTAGGCAAACTTTTCTGGGTGGATGTGACGTTATACTTACACCCCTTTGTTGCTACACAAAAGAAACTAAATGTCTACCTCAACAACCAATACTCCTGCTCAGACAGCCCTTGGTAAATTTTATCTGCATCCTTGGGACAGCCAGGTACTTGTAGATTGGGCCAAGTCTGTTGTACAGCAAGGAATGGATGGAGAAGAGGTGGTTCGCCTTTCCAATATGGACCGGTCCGACCGGGAAAAAATCCTGGAACAGTTTGGAACAGTAGCGCTGGTGAATAACCTTGAAATTAGTTTCGATGAGCAGACAGCAGCTAAGGCTTACCTCAACGATCTTCGCACCCGCGTCCTCGCCGATAAAATTGACCCAGAAGCTGCTTTCGCGCAGGTTCGGCCTTTAGCTTACGACCTGGAAGGCATTCAGCTCTCCGGACTCAGCGAACTAGACGAAGACTTTAACCTGCTCGACTCCGGCCAGGCTCCCTGGCACAACAAAAACCTCATCCCGGCCAATAAAAACGTTTTCATCCGACGGTTCTTTCGTGAAATGCGTATCCTTGAACCGCTCGAATCCTCAAATACGGAATACCGACGACAGGATGACCTTGAACATGAGTTCGAAACTTACTTTGAAATGGGGGCTTATGTTGTCCTCGCCATTATTTCTCTTTTCCTTTTACTAAGCGTTTTATTTGGAACAGCACTCATTTAAATGTAGGGCATTCCGTTTTATGGTAATAGCACGGCACAATTTTTGGCCATGTCCCCAGCTATGATTTGCTCGCCTCTCCGCCGGAGAGGGACCGGGGGTGAGGTTACGAGCGGGAGCGAGCGAAGCCGTTCAGAAATCGTTGCAGCATACCCTATCAAACAGAACCCCCTACATTAAAAGGATGTCCGCCAAACAGGCTGGCTCACTAGTTCTCACTATTACGTACTTTTGCCGCCTGTTATGAAACAATCTCTTCCCCAAATCCTAGAAGCGGGCGTTCAGTCTGCTATTACCGAACTTTATGCTGCCGACGGTAAAGCCCAAACCATCACCTTGCAGGCGACCCGCAAGGAGTTTGAAGGCGAATTTACCGTCGTTACTTTCCCACTTACTCGCGTAGCTAAGAAGAAGCCGGACGAAATTGCCAACGATCTGGGGAATTACCTGAAGGCCAACGTCGCGGAAGTCGCGGATTTTAATGTCATCAAAGGTTTTCTAAATCTGGTAGTACAAGACAATTACTGGAAAGCGTTCCTTCTGGAAAAAGCGGTAGCTAACAACTTCGGGCAGGCCTCTAAAAATGGAGAAACTGTAGTTGTTGAATTCTCAAGCCCTAACACCAACAAGCCTTTACACCTTGGTCACGTTCGGAATTTCCTTCTTGGATGGTCCGCAAGCCAGTTACTGGAAATGGCTGGTTACGAGGTGAAAAAAGTACAGATTATTAATGACCGGGGTATTGCTATCTGTAAATCAATGCTCGCCTGGAAATTGTACGGCGGTGGCGCTACTCCGGAATCTACAGGGACAAAGCCAGATCACTTCGTTGGTGAATACTACGTTAAATTTAATCAGAAAATTCAGGAAGAATACCTCGCCTGGCAGCAGACGGCTGAAGGCCAGGCTGTTTACCAAAAGTCTGCAAAGGAAGGACTTACACCAGAAAACTTCTTTAAGGGCTACAATAAAAAATACTTCAACGACTACAGTAAACTTGGCGAGCAAGCCAGGGATATGCTTTTGAAATGGGAGGCTAACGATCCTGAAGTTCGTGCGCTTTGGGAAACGATGAACAGCTGGGTTTACCTGGGGTATGACGAAACCTATGAAGCCTTTGGCGTTAGCTTTGACAAGCTCTACTATGAGTCCAATACCTATGTTCTTGGTAAAGACATGGTGGATAAAGGCCTTGAAATGAAAGTCTTCCAAACAAGAGATGACGGCTCAGTTTTTGCTGACCTTACGGACGTTAAGCTTTCTGAAAAAACATTAGTTCGGGCCGACGGAACCAGCATCTATATTACCCAGGACTTAGGGACCGCTCGCCTCCGGTTCGATGATTTTGGGGCCAAGCGGATGATTTACACCGTAGGGGATGAGCAAAACCATCACTTTGCCACACTCTTTGAACTCCTGAAACGCTTGGAAGAACCTTACGCTGATGGCTTATACCACCTTAGCTACGGTATGGTTGACCTGCCCAGCGGCCGGATGAAGTCCCGCGAGGGAACAATTGTTGATGCTGATGACCTGATGAAGGAGGTAATTCACGAAGCCCGGCTCATGAGCCAGGAGCGTGCCGCTACTCAGGGGCTTAGCCAGGAAGACCAGAACGCCATCATTCGGCAAATTGGTGTTGCAGCTCTTAAGTTCCACATCATCAAAGTCGGTCCACAGAAGCGGATGACCTTTGATCCGAAAGAGTCAGTAGACATGCAAGGCCAGACCGGCCCTTACGTGCAGAATGCCTATGTCCGTACCCGGGCGGTTTGGCGGAAAGCAGATGAAACTGGCGCCAACGTTGATCTTGGACTAGCTACAGAATATACAAACCTCGCTCCTGCGGAGCGGGAGCTCATCAATCAGCTCTACAGCTACCCGGAGCTGGTCAAAACCGCCGCTGAAAGCTACGACCCCAGCCTGATCGCTATGTTCTGCTACGAACTGGCGAAAAATTTGCACAAATTTTGGCACGACCACAGTATCCTAAGTGCGGAAACGCCGGCAGCAGTAGCTTTTCGTCTTCAGCTTTGCAAGGCGGTTGGTAATACCCTACAGTCTGGCATGAACGCACTAGGTATCCAGGTTCCCGAAAGAATGTAACCTCTGGGCAAGGGGCTATGCCCCGAGAAGCGCTTCCTGATTTATGACTTTACTTCCTACAATAAATCAGATAGTCATCGTATAGGTATTTTAAATAGCTTGCTTCCTGCGGTTGTAAAGGAAGTTGTGTGCCCAAATCGATTACCGCTTCAATCAGCACCAGGTTGGGGCCGCGAACGGAAGGAACCCTGGTCTCAAATTTATTGAAAGCCCCCTTACTATTGGTATAGGTTATCTCGGTACTAAGTCCATCTATCAGGTATAAATGGTAGAGATCTTCAAGTGAGGCTACATCCAATTCTTCCACCAAAGACTCAAACGCGAAATAAAGAGAGTCTGGAATTGGGTGAATCTGAGTAGAGATCATTTCATACTTGAAGTCGAAATGGGTAAACCGGAACTGTTTGCCATTCAGGGAGCACTCAATGCGTAAGGTTACAGGACCGCGCTTGGTAGGCACTAAATCGAGCTGAAGAAGATCGATCACAGTGTTTTTACAGGGAGCCTGCCCGAAAACAGAAAGTGTACAAAGACTCAAGAGTAGAATAGGTAATAGCTGTTTCATGACCCTAATAGAGTCTGAGAGGAGTACCGCTAGTTGTATCTAACCGAAGAATTTTGAGTGAGGGGTTTTGCACGAAAATAGTATTAAAGGCTCATTGATCCACCAATCCGGATGGTAGTTCCCAATACCCCAAAACCAGTAACCTCCACAAAATCAGTATTGGTAAGGTTCTTTGCATCTAGAAAAAGGCGGAGGTTTTCACGCTTAAGTAGCCGGTATTCGGCGTAAGCATTTACGATCAGGTAGGGGTCTAGTGTTACCTCGAAGGAAGTGAAGTTTTCGTCAAAGAAGACGTCGGGACGATCACCTGTATATTGAGCAGAAAGGCGGGTGGTAAAGGGAGATTTAGCGGAGTAGGTGATCCCGAGCATGCCTGTGGTTCGTGGACGGCGAAAGAACTCATCCGATGCTGTAGTCCCACCATTACCATCGGGCTGACTTAGCTTGCCCTTTACGTAACTTAAGTTCCCGTTTAGGGTTACGCGAGATGACAACTTACCGAAGCCCATAAACTCTACGCCAGTATCCTGGAGTTCGGCCTGGTTCTGGTAGCCAAGGGCAAAGTCAAACAGAATTACGTCTTTGATTACCCGTTGGAAAGCGTTGATTTTAAGGCTATAATTGCCTTCGGGGTGGATCAAGCTACTGCCCAGTTCAACGGCCGTGGCTACTTGCGGCTGCAGATTAGGATTTTGCCCGAAAGGACCGCGGAGTTGGTCTAAGGTCGGGCTTTGGTAGGCGCTGGAGAGACTTAGACGACTACTAAAGGTTTTCGTAGTTTGTACCGCAAAGGCGAGGGAGAAATTGCTCTGACTACCGAAATCTGAGTGATGGTTGTACCGATACCCGCCTTCCACCAAGAGGGCCTCGGCAACGCGCATCCCGAGTTGAAGGTAGGGGCTGATGGTGGCAGCGGAGAGTTGGTCTGAAGGCTCGACGCCCTCGGTATTTAGGCGTTCTGCGCGGTGTTGAGCGCCGAAAGTAATGTAAGCCAACTCAGTGGGGAGCCAGGTGCCAAATACGTCGGTCTGCTGGTTGATGCCTTTGAAGTTTGATGTGCCAAACGCACTGCTGAAAACCCGGTCCGATTTAGCGTAGCTGTAGCGGCCTCCGATTGCTATTTTCTCTTTCTTATAGTCTACGGCAAGGCTTGGTAGTAGCAGTTTATTGGTGTAAGAATTAGCTGCGTCTTGAAACGACCCGGCATCATAATCTCCATTAAAGCTTGCAAGGCGTAGGGTAGGGCGTAAGCTTAGATTTTGATTGGGACGATAGCTTATGCCTGCGTTTAGGTTTTGACGACGGGAGCCGTCTTTGTTGAAATCCACAGGACTGTTTTCTGGTGCCTGGGCCTCACTTATGCCGTTGGTACTAAAGAAGCCGTAGCCGAATTGATAATCAAGTTTGGCGGTGCTGGTGGAGAGGTTAAATCCACCATCAAAGGTGCCGTAATTTTGGGCGGCGGCGCGCAGGTGCAAAGAAGGTTTCCGAGCTGAGGTAGTACCAGCTGCTCCCTTTTTTGAAATTAGATTGATCACTCCGGCCACGGCATCTGAACCATAGAGTAAGGAGCGCGGGCCGCGCAGAATTTCAATCCTTTCGATTCCGTCTAAGGATAAGAGCCGTAAATCCACCGCTCCGCCAAGGGAGCTAGGATCGAGTAATGGCTGCCCGTCGAGCAGGATTATCGTATACTGGTTGGCACCATTGCGCAGGAAGATGGACTTGTCTTTACCGGGATTGCTATAAGCGCCATTGATGACAATCCCCGCCTGCTCATTCAGCAATTGGCTCAGGTCCGTGGATCGGGCAATGGTCGTGGAATCAATGACGCTCACGTTCTGGGGGCTATCGTTTCGCAGCTGGGCAAATTTCGCTCCGGTAACGACTACTGGCTGGGCTGAAGTAGTTATTAGCTGATCTACAGCAGCTTGCGCATGAAGAGTGCTGGCCGAAAAGAATACGACGAGAAGAAATAGCTTGAATAGTGGGTTCATGAAATTTGGGGCAAAAGCGACCTGTAGCAGGCCAGTGAACTAAGCACCAGGAAAGAACCAATAAGAGAAAAGCGTTGAGAATAGGTATGCGTAGGACAGGGAATACTTGGCGCGGAGATTCTTCCCACAACCATTCCCTTGCACCCGCGTACGCGCCACAAAACTATTGACCGCCCAACAACTGTGCTTGAGCGCAAGGCAGGCCAAAACCGCTTTAATCTTACTACTTCCACCGAGGAGCAAAATAGATATGACGCCACCGGGCAGGTCTTCTGGCTATTCTGCTCTTCGGGCATCCACCTTCCCGGATTTTTTCCAGTGGTATACGTTTGATGCGCGCATCAGTGCAGACTTACAGCTACGGGGATAGCTCCGGATTCTCACCGGATTCCCTTTTAAAAGCAATTACCTTTAGCAATTACTTACCCTTTGGCGACGCAAAACTACGCTTTTAGTCGATGGGGCAATTACATTTGTCCACGATAATGTCCACATTAAGGGATTCGGAGTATACTTGCCATATACCTCTGCTAAAAGGAAGTGCCTTTGCCAGGGAGAAGGGCGCCTAGCGAAATCTTGCGCCTGTATCTATCACACACATTGCCCGGATGATCACTATATTCGTGGCAATAAAAAACATACTATATGTACGCTTCTGACGAAACACTTGATTCTGATTTTCTCGATGCTCAAGACGCAGCTCCAACCTTCGTTGGTTTCGGCCCGCGCTTAGGTGCTGCCTTGCTCGATATGCTTGTGACAATCCCGATCACCGCAGGCGTGATTTACTTTTCTGCGTTTTCTCCAAATATGAATGCGTATTTCGGGATCGTATTACTTAGCATGCTGTATAAGCCAGTCTGCGAAAAGATGTTTGGTGGCACACCAGGTAAGCTGATGCTTAAGCAAAAAGTGGTTGGTAAGGAAGGGGTTGCCCTTAGCTGGGGACAAGCGGCTATGCGGTACCTACCATGGTTGATTGTGGTCCTCTTCCAGGCTTATATGCAGTACAACGTATTTAGCATTCCCGGCATCGATGATGCAGACGGCTGGATAGAATACTCTCAAATGGTTCAAGAGTATCAGATGGAGAATGGAGGCTTTCTTATGACTTTGGTACAGAGTGGCATTGGTATGTTGCCCTTAATCTCCGCGTTCTTCATCTTTGGTAACAAACAGAAGCAAGCAGCGCACGATATCCTTGCCGAGACTTACGTAGTGAGTACTAAGCCGAAGTACTAGTACAATGTAATTTAAATTTTTGCGCTCAACAAGTGCTAACGTAAGATTCCCCGCCTGGCTTTCTGCTCGACGGGGAATCTTATTTTATTAGTAGTGATGTAGACACTGATTACTCTACAATGTCACCATGCCCAACCTTCACGTTAAAAGGCTTACAGTAGTAAAGTACGTAGGCGTAAGTTGAAATGTCAATGCCGGAAATGGTGTAGTCGTGTGCCCCACGGAAGACCGCTACCGGTCCGATTTCCAAGGCGCCACTTGCGCTGTTCGGGTTGTTGCTGAGGTAAATGTAAAGCCCCGGCAAGCCGTCGTCAGCAATGTAATCATCCCCAAAAGTGAGTTTCAGGTCTTCGGTGTCCACGATCTCAGCCAAGGAAAACATGCCCGTCAGGTCATAGCTGCTGGTGGTGTTTACTGTTCCACTTCGCATCATTGGTTCTTCAACAATTACGGTAGAGGGGCCTACTTCTATGGCTTCTGATGCACTAACCAGTTCGCCGAACTCATCGGTAAAGGAGACCGTGATTGTGGTATTGCCTTCGGCAATACCCGACGCTAGTCCGGTATTAGAGATGGTCAGAATATTTGGGTCGGCAGAGCTCCACATACCATTAATATCTTCCATCTGGCCAACATTGTTTATAAACTGAAGACCAAACTGGTGTTCGGTCCCCGCTTCAATTGCCGTTGCAATGTTTTGTATCCGGATCACGGGCTGCACATAGTCATCAACCAGGTCTTCACCGATACAAGACGTTAGAAAAAACACTGGCAACAGAAAAATCAGATGTTTCATTAGTGGCGATTGTTTTAGACCTCTAAGGTAAGTGCCTTAGCTAGTTATGAAAAGGCTAAAGCGCCATGATGTCGTAAGAGCGATAATAAGATGTCAAGAAACGGTTTTACTGCTCAAATGCAAACTGAATAACGTTTGCTCCCATCCTGAGTGCGGCTTGCCGAATTTCTGGCGGGTCGTTATGGACTGATTCGTCTTCCCATCCGTCGCCCAAGTCACACTGGAAGGAATAGTAAACGACGAGGCGGTTTTCGTAAAAAATACCATAACCGGCCGGTGCTTCGCCGTCATGCTCGTGAATCTTAGGTAAGCCATTATTGAACTCGAAAGTCTGGTGGTAAATGGGATGGCTGTAAGGGAGTTCCACAAGGGCAAGATCCGGAAAAACCTGTTCAAGCGCCAGGCGGACATAGGGGTCCATTCCGTAGTTGTCGTCGATATGCAAGAAACCACCACCAATTAAATAATTGCGCAGATTCTCAGCCTCTACGGCGCTGAAAACTACGTTGCCGTGGCCGGTCATATGCACCCAGGGGTAGTTGTATAATTCGGCGCTACCAACTTCAACTGTTCCGTAATCGGTCGTAAAGTCAGTACCAATCTGATCGTTACAAAATGCGGCAAGATTCGGAAGGGCCGTGGGGTTAGAATACCAGTCTCCTCCTCCATTATACTTCAGCAGACCTAAACGTAGAGAGGAGGTAGCTGTAGGGGGTTCTACTGCAGAAAAACAAAGTACAGCGCAAAGGGAAAGAAAGGTAAATAGCTTTTTCATAAAGTTTGGTTTTCCGAAGTAATCCGGATATAGGAGTCGTCTACCAATTCAGCTGCTCAATGGTATGAGCAGCAACTATGGCCGCCGTTTCGGTACGTAAACGATTTGGGCCGAGACTAACGTATTCAAAACCACTTCGCCGGGCAAATTCTGCCTCCTTTGGGCTGAAACCTCCTTCTGGGCCAATAGCAATGCTTACGTGGCTGCCTCTGACATAACGATCAGTAATTAGTGGGCTTTGATCTTCGCCAAGATAGGCAAGGTATTTTGTGTCGGTGGTGTTGGTTTTGGCAAGGGCTTCTTCAAATGGAAGCAACTCCTTGAGGACTGGTTTCCAAGCCCGAAGACTTTGCTTCATAGCGGCCTCCAGAACTCTTTCCAGGCGATCTGGCCTGATGCGCTTGCGTTCGGAATGTTCGGTTAGGATTGGCTGAATGGCATCAACACCGATTTCGGTCGCTTTTTCAAGGATCCACTCAAAACGGTCAATGTTTTTAGTTGGGGCGACTAGAAGTTGTAGCTGATGATTTGCTCGTTTTTCTGGTGCCTGCTTCAGGCTAACCTCGAGTAAACATTCGCGCTTGGAAATCGCAACTACCTCGGCGGTGAACCAACTGCCACGGCCGTTTACCAGGTCCAGTTCATCACCAACCTTTTTGCGCAAAACCTGGAAAGCATGTTTTGCCTCCGCCTCTCGTAATCGATGGGTTCCTGCCTGGAGGTCGGGGTCGTAGAATAGTTGCAAAAGAAGAGATTCTAAGCGTTACACTGTGCTAGTTTACGGCAACAACTCCGGCTATGTCCGGAAGCCTGCGTTTGAGCGTTTCTTCAACGCCTGCCTTCATCGTCATTGCAGTCATGGAACAGCCGTTACAGGCACCGAGCCATTTGATTTCGACAATTTTACCGTCGGAAATGTTGACTACTTCGATGTTTCCACCATCTATTGCCAGATGGGGGCGGACGTCGTCTAGGGCAATATCTACTTTAGCGATCCAATCTTGTTTTTCGTCCGGCGTCATGTGGGAGAGTTGTTCGGGATAAAGGTAACGCTTTATGTCGGTTGTCGGTTGTGAACTACCTAACCGACAACTGCCAACCGAACTATTCGACAACAAAGCGATAACCTACCCCCCGCAGTGTAATGATCCTTATCCTGGGGTCGTCCTCCAGCATAGCACGTAGCTTCCGAACGTATACATCCAGGTTGCGGGAGTTGAAAAAGCCGTCGTCGTTCCAGAGTTCCATTAGGATATGTTTCCGATCGATGACGGTCTGTCCTTTGGCGCGGACGAAAAGACGGAGCAGTTCAGCTTCGCGATGACTCAATTCATGCCTTTTCTCATCCCTAAAATGAAGTCGTAGGTTTGGGTAATCGAATAGGAAATCTCCAAAATCATAGGATTCAGCATTGGTGGAGCTGGGCGCAGCCGCAGGTGCAGAGCTGGTGGAGGAGAAATGAGGCTCCTCACGGAAGGAGACCAGGTTTTTCATCCGGACCAGTAACTCTTCCATACTAAAGGGCTTACGCACGTAGTCATTTCCCCCTGCATCAAACCCAGCCAAGACATCCTTGGCCTGGGTTCGGGCAGTAAGATAAAGTATCGGGAGCCGGGGGAATTTTTCTTTTAGTCGCTTGCCGATGGTAAACCCATCTTCTCCTGGAAGCTGCACATCAAGAACTGCGATATCATAATCATCAGCTTTGGCAAGTGCGTTTCCTGCGGTTTTCCCGTCGGTGAACCAATCGATGTCGCAGTCGCGGCTCTCAAGGGACTCTTTAACAATGCGGGCCAGTAGGGGCTCATCTTCCAGGTAGAGGACTTTCAATTTAGTTGGTTTATATGTGGACGTTAAATATAGGTGCTGGATCTTTTACCTCCGTGGAACCTTAACGGTAAAGCGAGCTCCACCACCACTTGTATTGTCGACTTCAACGGTGCCTCCGTGCGCACGAGCTACCTGGCGGACAAAAGTGAGTCCTAGTCCGTGTCCCTTTACGGAGTGTCCTTCCCCGGGGCGGGAAATACGGTAAAAACGTTCGAAAATGTTTTCTCGTTCACTTCTGGCGATCCCGTGGCCGTTATCGGAAATAGTAAGAACAGTGTCATGCGCCTGGCCCGAGACTGCTACTTCAATTTTCGCAGGGGCGCCCCCGTACTTGCAGGCGTTATCCAGAAGGTTATACACAAGGTGGTGCCAATAATGAGGGTCTACTTCTGCTTCTGTTTCACCGTGGACGTGTAGGTTAAGGGCCTCTTCCGGTAGGTTGTAGCGAAGAGAAAGGCCACGCCAGGCATCAGTAACGGCGTCCGTAAGATTTGTTCTCTGCAACCGGAGCCGTTGGCTGAGGTCTCCGGCCTGAAGAGAATCAATGGCCCGATCGGCCATTTGGTCCAACCTTTTTAGTTCAGACTGGCCGATGGCCAGGTACTCTTGCCTACGGGCTGGGTCCTCATCAGCTCCGAAGACATTGAGGGCCTCAAGGGCTACACCTACGGTGGCAATTGGCGTCTTCAGTTCGTGTGCTACGTTGGCTACTAGTGCGTCTTTTTGCTTCAGCTGCTGGTCTTGCTCGAATAGGTTTCGGTAAGCGGTTGCGAAGGCAAAGCCAGTAGCGCCAAAGAGGAGAAAGCCAAATAAGAATTCAGGAAGAAGGCCCATCAATAAGGTCGAGCGGTAATCAGTGATCTCGAAGTAGGAAGGATCTTTTTGCCAACCTCTATTGATCAATTCGGTCTTTATCCGCATTCCTGCATTATTAGTTATTAGCCGCCCGGTATTATTATTGAACCGTAATGGAGAAAGTCCAACCTTATAACGATACCGGATTGTATCCATCACTTCGTTGGGCATGCTTCCGAGGGTAAACCCGTCGTCTTGAAAGTGAAAGGTAAATGTCTGGGAATCTGCACGGAAAGGGTTGTCTTTAATGGTGATGACGCGTGGATGTTCTCTTTCTGGGAACAAAAGGCCATGCTCGGATGAGGGAGTATGCTCAAGGTGAAAGCCGTTGAGGTCATCAGTGACTTTCTTAAGCTGCTCGGCTGTTTTTTTGATGTCGAGAATGAGCGGATCTGAGGCCAGGGTAGGCTTTTTAGTTTTTTCTACGAAGTAGTGTGTCGGGTTCGCTTCTGGCTTTGGGAACCTTTCAACAATGATTCGTGCATTCTCACGCATTGAGTTTACGCTATAATCCAGGTAAGCTTCATTCCGTTTCAGGCGATCTAGGGCATTCCCTCCTTCCCAAACGGGGCCGCTGCGCATATAGTAAGGTACTGCCTTACGAAATACGTTGTTGACCAGAAGGTCGTCTAGGTCTCGCTCTACTTGTTTGCGAAGTTCTACCCTGTCGTGCTCGTAAGACTGGAACCACCAGGTACCCAGTAAGCAAGACATGAGTAGCATTATGAAAGAAAAGGTGTAGAGTAAATGTTTCATTGCTACAAAGAACGGTCCGTATAGACCGCTTTACAAGCCGCTTAACTTTAATTAACCATCATTAGTGAGAGCTAACGAAAGCGGATAAGCCTGAGTCCTACCTTTGTAGTACCGCTTTTGGTGAGGGCCAACTATTAACCTTCCTTGCACCTGCGTCAGCGCCGAAAATTGATTAAATGATGAGGAAATTCAACAACTCAACAACTACTATGAAATACTTTGCTGCCTTCCTGTTTATACTCCTTACGACCAACCTGCAAGCTCAGGTCCAATACGGAACTATTGATTACGTCCGTCAAACAGAAATGACGATGTCAAGTGACATGGTAGACGACAAAATGATGAAAGACCTTCGGGAGCAAATGATGTCTGCTGGTGCATTTACCGACAATTTTACCGCAACTTTTTCGCCTGAGGGCTTCACTTTCGTAAAGAAGCCAAAAGAAGATGTGTCCATCGAGGCAGAGGGCGGTGGTCGCACCATAATTGTTATGCAAACGGGTGGAGAAGAGCCTTCCTCTTTTTATACAAATACCCAGGATGGAGAAATGACCAACTATGATTTTATCTTCGATAAGGGCTTTCTTGTTGAGGGGCCAATAGTGCCTTTAGAATGGACGGTTACGGACGAGAAAGTAGCTCCCAGTGAAGCCACTGTTGGTCTTGACCTTATCCTGGCGAGCGCCATCACGTCCAATGGAGATACCATCACCGCTGGCTTTGCACCATCACTTCCCGTTCAGGTTGGCCCTCGAAACTTTTACGGCCTTCCGGGCGCCATAATCACTTTGCGCGTTCAAGGAGAGAACGGAAGTTTTTCTTACCGGGCAACCTCCCTCTCCGTCAGTGCTGAACCACTACCAATGGCTAAGCCAACAAAGGGTAAAAAGATAACACCAGAGAAATTTCGGGCTGAGCAAAAAAAGCGACAGAAAATGATGGAACGTCAATTTCGCCATTAACGATCAGACACGTCCAGGCTGAAGCATTAACCATAGTTTTTTGCAAGCGATTAAACCTTTTGGGAAAGGATAAGTCGAAAGAATAAGCGCTTCCGTCGAAATGAAAGGGTTAAAATTCTCTGGTCAATACAACAATTGTCGTACTTCGCGGTAATAGTGCTTAAACAACCATCACTAACTATGCGATTTTCACTACGATTAATTCTTGCTTTTGCCCTTGTTGGCTTTCTAGGAAACCTTTCTGCCCAGATTACGAGCGGCACCATTGATTATAACGAGAGTTTTACTTTCGACTTTGGCGATTGGATGGACAAAGAGCGTAAAGAACAGATGGCTAAGCGTATGGCGGCTGGCGATTTTGACCGGACCGGCCGATTGCAGTTCACAACCGAAGCTTTCAGTTATACCCAGGTTGTAGACAAAGACAAGGCTGCCCAGGGTGGCTGGTTTGCCCGGATGAGCGAAAATCCGGACATCTTTTATACCAGCATTGCGGACAGCACGGTTACTGACCGTCGTCGCGTCATGGATCAGGCTTTCATCATGGAAGATAAATGGATCGCTCCGAAATGGAACATTGCAAACATGAAAGTCGGGATGAAAGAAATTCCGCTACCGACTCAGCTTGCAACGGCTGTCTCTATTGAAGGGGACACGCTTACGGCTTACTTTACACCTAGTATTCCTTTGTCCATTGGGCCACGAGGATACGGAGGCTTACCCGGAGCTATTGTGTACCTGAAGGTGCAGAAAGACGGCCGGTCTACTGAATACAAAATGACCACAATGCAGCCCAACGCCGAGTTGGAAATGGCAAAACCTGCTGATGAAAAAGTCATCACCCGGAAAGAATTTGACAAGCAAATGAAGCGTGCCACAGAAATGATGGAGCGTCGCCGCCGGAGCTGGGATCGTAGCAGAGGTCGGTAGGCCGCTAGGTGCCAGGAGTTAGAGACGAGTTCCCTAATTCCTGGTGCTCTAACTCCTAGCCTTAATATTTTTTACCAATTACCCCATCATTAATGAAACATCTATACATTCTTCTTTTTTGCCTGCTCTCAACGGGAGCACTTTCTGCTCAGGCCGAAATTGTTGGCACCGTTATGGACTCTACTGGTACTACTTTACCTGGAGCCAATGCAGTTCTGCTGCGGTCTTCTGATAGCCTGTTGACCAGCTTTGGCACTACCGATAATAAAGGTATTTTCAGAATGCAGAACGTAGTTGCCGGAGACTACCTGCTGCGCGTCACCTTCCTGGGCTACGAACGCCCTGATCAAAGCATTAAGGTTACTGCCGACGATCAGTACTTCGGCCTTGGCGATTTGAAAATGTACCCTGCTGGTTTCTTCATCAATGGGGTAGAGGTTACTGCTGACCGTATCCCTATCCGGATGAAAGGGGATACAATGCTTTATGATGCCGATGCTTTTGCCGTTGGAGACAATGCGGTTGTAGAGGATTTGATTCGCCGCCTACCGGGTATGAGCGTAGACGCGGCCGGACAAATTACCTGGCGGGGCAAACCCATTAATGAGGTAATGATCAATGGCAAACCATTCTTTGCCGGAAACTCTACATTGCTTACTCAGAATCTGGACGCAAAGGCAATCACCAACGTAGAAGTATTTGACCAGAAAACGGACGCTGAAGAAATCAGTGGTGTTGATGATGGCAACGAAAACATGACGGTTAACCTGGAAATGAAGGACGAATTCAAAGCCAAGGTCTTCGGAGAGTTGTACGCCGGCTACGGAACCAATGATCGTTACCAGGGAGGTGGAAAACTATTCCGCATCAGTGATGCTACTCAGATTGGCATCCTCGGGACGATCAATAACGTAAACAAAGTAGGTTTCTCTGGCGATGAAATCTCCGGCTTTAACGGTAGCTCAGGCCGGGGGCGAGGCTTCAGTTGGGGTGGCCCGGAAGGAAGCCTCCCTTTTGACAGTGGCAACGCTACGGGCCAGAATCGAAGTATCGCTACTGGGATCAACTTCGGACAGAGCATTGGCAAAAACGGCCAGTTAACCGCTGATTACGCACTGTTTGACCGCAACCAAATTCAACAGTCGACAACCCTTCAGGCTTTTAACCGTGCAAATGATCAGCGGGTAGTAGAGACCATAGAAGGCAACGCTACGGGCCAATACAGCCACCAGATAGGCTTCGACTTCCGGCAGCGGGTAGATTCTACCTCCAGACTTCGAGTAGAGGGATCTGCATACCTTACCGGTGGGGATAACGAAATTCAAGCACTTACCTCCGTTAAAAACGACGGAGAGTTGGTTGATGATTACAATGTGCGGGAGCTGAACAACAGCGAACGCCCCGGAGGGGAAATCTCTCTACGCTATAACCGTGGTGAAAGCGGCGGGCGTCGGCGCGGTTTTAGCGGTGGAGGTGGAAGCCCACGACGTACTTTCGAAGCCAGAGCTGAAGCTTCCTACCAGGAGAATAAATCTGACCTCGACCTACTAACGGAAGGCCTTGATGAAATATCCAGCTCTGAATTCCTCGGCGCGTTGATCAATGGTACACAGCTTCAGAACCGGAGGACCAATTCTACTAGTCTTTCCGCAAACCTTAATTACACCGAGCCATTAGGCGATAAGTGGCGGCTACGCCTAGGAACGGGCTACGAACTGGACCGTGATGAAGGGGACTACCGCTTCCGCTTTCAGGAAGCTGTAACCATTAACCTTCTAGACCGTGATTGGGCTACTCTTGAGGGTAATGTTTCCCTCATCCGTAACATCGGTAAAGGGGGCAATATCTCCTTTGGTACAACTTACCAAACCAACAAGCTTACCGTTGGTGGAGACGAAATGCGGGCTGATAACTATAACTTCCTTCTGCCCTTTATTCGTTTACGTACCAGATACAAGAAAGGATTCTTTAGTGCAAACCTCTCTACCAGCTCACGCTCGCCTAGTATCAGCCAGTTACAGACAATCGTTGAACCCTCTGCCAATGGCCGTTCCTCAGTTGGTAACCCCGACCTAGAACCTGCGGTGAACACTCGCTTTAGTACTTTCATGTGGTTCAATGATCAGTTCCGTGCCATCAGTGCCAATGTCAACCTAAACGCAACCTATACGGACAATGCCTTTGGTAACGCTGTTACCTTCACGGAGGGCCAACAGATATTTAAGCCCATCAACGTAGGTCATGCCTGGCAGGGTGGCCTTAATGCAGGTGTTACTTTAGGCATCAATGCTATCAACGGAGAATTGAGGCTTCAGGGTAATCTTAACGGTAGTCGTGGTATTGGCTTTGTTGATAACGTTGAACAATTGAATACCTCCATTAGTACTTCGGTTGGCGCAAACATCACCACTGAGCTGAATGAGGACAGTTACCTGAAGCTGGGCTATGACCTGAATAACTTTACCAACAAGTTCGAAGGAGAAAACAGCGGCCGTAACGCCGATATCAGCCAACTTACTCATAACCTGCTCGCACAATTTGAACTCGAAGTGAGTCCCAAATGGCGCTTTGAAAGCCGTTTCCTATACAGTATTTTTGCCGCTTCAGAGTTTTCTGGAGATCAGAATATTCCGGATTTGCGGCTTAGCCTTGAGCTTCGCCCTTTCCGTAAGAAACGTCACTTCTTCCGTATTTCAGCTTCCGATCTGTTTGACCAAAACACGATTATTAACCGTTCCGTCAGCAGTTTCGTAACCAGAGAGACCACGAGTGACGGCCTTGGGCGTTACTTCCTGGGTACGTTCCACTTTAAGATTTAGAATAAATCGGGGCCCTTGGCTGATGAATAAGGTGGGCGAAAAACGGATTTCTGTACCAGTCAGAGAAATAAATCCGCTGGGGGAACTTATTGGACCTACCTTTGACCATTATTTCATCTCCTTAAAAATCGCAAGACAATGATTGAAGGAACAGTTAAATTCTTCAACGATACGAAGGGTTTCGGATTTATCGCCCCGGAAGACGGTAGCAAAGACGTGTTCGTACACGTTAGTGGACTTATCGACGACATCCAGGAAGGCGACAAAGTGAGCTTTGAAGTCGAAGACACCAAGAAGGGCCCTGCGGCCATTGATGTTCGGGTACTCTAGATATAGTTTTAGACTACTTACTACCGGTAAAGCCCCGTTGGAACTTGTTCTGGCGGGGCTTTCCGTTTTACGGCCAATAACAGCACGTGCAAAGCGCATAAAGTTTCCAGGTGCCAAAAGGGCTGTGTGCTTGCTGCGTTAGTATCAATAGAGCATAGGAACTGACAAAACTTTGCTACTGGAAAACCGTTATCTTTGTGTTCCAAAAGATGATTTCAGATGTCCCAGTTTCTTTACCTCTTTGTCGTTATTTTCGCTGTATTTGGCGCAGCCTTCGTGCTGATCAATATTCGTCACTTAGTGACGGGCAATGAGTTCCGTGGCACCTGTGCCAGTAATAATCCAATGCTAACCAATAAGATTGGCAATTGTGAAGTGTGTGGTAAAAACCCTAACGAGGATTGTAAGATGCCTGATATGCCTCAGGTGAAGTAATAAGGACAAACCTTAATGGCTTCCTTTTTTCCTAAACTTCCCATTGCACCCGCGCTCCGGCGCAAATATGAGTCATATTTATAGTGCTGCAGAATAGTAAAGTTGCAAACACCGACATGATTGAGACACGCTCTTAGTCGTAGTTCAGTGTCATGATCTGGGCGCAGGTGCGCAGGTGCAATGGAAGTTGAAGTTGAAGTGCAGGGTGAGTCGGGCTATTGTTCTTTGGTCTTGGCTTCTAACTCTTTCAGAATTTCTTCATCTGATTTGCCGAGATTTTTGAGCAACATCTCAGTGTCATCAGCGAATGAATGATTGGGGTGGTCCTTCAAGAACTCGGTGTAGGTGGCTTTAGCAGCTTCATAGTCTTTTAGGTCTTCATCATAAGTGAAGGCTAGCATGAACATTGCTTCGGCGGCTTTACTAAAGGAGGGGAACCGGTCGTAAACATCCTTGTAAATAGTTGCTGCACGCTTGGGGTCATTCATTGCCCGGACCACTTCTGCGGAGCGGTAAAATGGCATAGCTACGGTAGTATCTGAAGGGTACTTGTCGGCCAGTTCACGTGCGATTCGGGCAAACTCTTGACTTGCCGAAAGGTTAAGCGTTCCGGTATTAGGATCGCTAACGGCGTTGAAATTACTCATGAGCAGGCTGCTTACTTCTCCAGCACTTTTACCGCCTTTAAGGGCATTGTCAGCTGCTATAAATGCTGTGGATACGGCAGCTTCTGTTGGTGTTTTACCATTTTCTTCGGTGGTGGTAGATCCATCTCCACCACCACAAGTGGATAAGAGTATTAATGATAGCGCAAAAATAGGAATGGTAAGACGCATTCGGATTAAATTTAGTTTTGTCAATTTAAGAGTTTGCATTTTGGGAAGCTTGTTCTAAAATGCCAAGGATTGCTTCTATGGATTTTCCACGCAGTAGTAGTCTTTCTACCTGAAGAAGATCCGTGAAATAGTTTGCCCCTGAAGACCCGGCCAGGTTCGAAAGCTTAAACGTCAGCATTGCATTAGGGACAAGTGAGCAATGTAGAACTGTAAAGACCTCTTCGGACGGGTCGTAGGCTACAAGAACCAATGTATTCTCCGAATCGCGCCCAAGGGGAACGAAATAAGGATAAGCCAGGTAATTGTCAGTATTTGGGTCATAGAGTTTTGCCTCAAAAAGAGGGTAGATATACAGGCCAGCCCCCGGAGGCTCGTCGGGGTGAATTCTGGCTGCTAATTCTCCAAGTTTTTTATACTGAGATTCTACCGGACCACAACGATCAATCTCTTCTCGATTGTAGGGCAGCCATTCTTTTGAGCGTAGATCGAAGTACTCGCTTGTGCCAAGGCGGAGCTTGTAGTCAAAACGTTGATAGCCGGGCACTACATACCCTGGGTAGTAATACTCGATACCGCGCTCCCGGCAAAACTCCATCTCTAATAACATCGTGTAGTAGCCCAGGCTGAAAGTACTCAGTAAGGGATCATAGATGCCAAGAATACTCGCGGCAGAGTTGTCACCAAGATCAAAATAGCTAACCCCAACTAATTTGCCACTAACCTTTTCCCGAATGGTAGTCTCCCAGGTATTAAAGATGCCAGCATGGTTTGCATAGTCTTCCAGGCTATCAGAAATAGTAGGGGAGAGGCGGCCATCAAAGTCAGCTGAGTAGCGAGTATATAGCTCTTCCCGCTCTTCATCGATGACCCGTGGGCCACTCGTAATGTTGAACAGTTTTGCGTTTTTTCGCATCAGCTTTCGCTGACTCTTAGAAAACTTGTGCGTTTTCAGGTCCTGACGGATCCAGACCGCTGAGAAAGGCTTGTCCTGAAAAAACAAAAAGTGAGTGGTGAATATATGTCCCCCCATGCGGTACCATCCCCTGCTAAGGTACCAATCCAGACTCTCCGGGCTGAGAACAAAAGGCTCATTCTTATCTACGTAGGGGAACAGCATAGGGTTTCTTCAGGATACGAGTGCTTTCAACCTGTAATCGTTTTAGACTCATTTATGAAAGTTGATTTCGGAACAGACTAAAAAAGCATAAACTGAGGTACGGGCGTAAAGGTAAATAGATTAGATGGTTTATTAACTTAAAGTGTATCTCCTTTTAATTCAGCAAGCAACCTTGAACAACAAATATCTCGTTGTTCAGAACATTTTAGTACTGAGATTCTTTAGTCTGGCTCCTTTCTTTCGATATTGGTGTTAGGGATTTTAATCCACTAAGAATAAAGCAGGTTTTGGTTGCCGTCCGTTTGTCCTCTGATGTTCGGGCGGCGGCTTTATTTTGTAACTTGACTTTTGGGGATACCGCTTTCAAAGTTCAAGCACTCTAGTGCAATTTCTCAAATCATCCGGATCATTGCTGGCTATAAAAACCAAGCGGTTTTTTTTGAACTCCTTCAACTCCCGGTGAAACCACTCTGCTGATTCTTCATCAAGGGTAACGGTCGGTTCATCCAGAAGCATGATTTCTGTTGCCGCATAAAGCGCACTGCCAAGCAAGACCCGCTGCCGCATCCCCGAAGAACAATCAGTAAGCTTCCGGTTGCGAACGTGGTCTAACTCCAACCGAAGAGGAAGGTCTACAATGCTTAAACCATGTTGAAGGGGCTTAAGCTTAAAATGGAATTTTAAAAACTCAAGAATAGTAAGCTCTTCAATGATCTCGAGGTAGGGCCCCGTCCAGCTAACGTGCTTGTAGCGATCAGCCGGAGAAATTTCTTTTCCTCCGACGGAAAGGCTCACACTTCCTCTTGATGGTGTCAGTTGGCCACAAATCATTCGAAGAAGTGTCGATTTCCCAGAACCGTTGCGTCCTTTTATCCCAATTTGTTCTCCGGCGGAAAAAGTATCGGAACAATCCTTGATGATCCAGTGTCTCCCAAACCGTTTACCCGCATTGCTGAGGTTAATCGAAACTGAATGCATAGATCATTTAATCGTTCAATCCTTGGAAACTACGAATAATTCCCGTGCGCTCTGTCTCGGCGATGAACCGGACGACATCGTCTCGCTCGTCACAAACAGGAACGGTCGTTTCAATTTCGGTAATCGCGTTTGTGAGATTAAGCCCCTTAACGAATAAGATGCGATAGATTTCGTGGATATTATTAATTCGCTCTATGGCGAAGCCACGGCGTTGAAGTCCGATACGGTTTACGCCAATATAACTCAACGGTTCGCGGGCGGCTCGGATGTAGGGTGGCACACTTTTGCGAACCAGGCTTCCACCAGCAACGAAGCTGTGTTTGCCGATGCGAACGAACTGCTGAACGCCTACCTGGCCTTCGATGATGACAAAGTCTTCGAGCTCAACGTGGCCAGCCAGGTTTACGTTATTTGCCAGGATAATATTGTCACCAAGAATACAGTCGTGTGCCACATGTACGTAGGCCATCAATAAGCAGTTCTTGCCAACAACGGTTTTTCCGGCGGCGACAGTACCACGGTTGATGGTTACGTACTCACGGACTGTTGTGTTGTCCCCAACGTGGGTGGTGGTATACTCACCAGCAAACTTGAGGTCTTGAGGCTTCCCTCCAATAACGGCACCTGGAAAGACTTCGACGTTTTTTCCGATCCTTGAACCTGCGTATATTGTAACGTTGGAGGCAATGGAGCAACCTTCACCAATTTCGACGTCATCTTCGATGGTAGTAAAAGGACCGACCGTTACGCCCGGAGCAATTTTTGCGTTCGGATGAACAACACTTAAGGAATGCATGGACATATTTAGGGGCGCTTTACGATTTGGGCAACTAGGTCGGCTTCGGAAACAATTTTGTTGCCAACGTAAGCGGTTCCCCGCATTTGGCAAAGACCCCGGCGGATGGGAGCAACTAGCTCCATCTTGAATAGAACGGTGTCTCCGGGAACAACGAAATTTTTGAACTTGGCATTGTCGATCTTCAGGAAGTAAGTGTCCCAGCCAATTGGGTCATCCTGCATGGTGAGTACCAGCAACCCGCCGGTCTGGGCCATCGCTTCCATCTGCAAAACACCTGGCATTACATAGTTGCCAGGGAAGTGACCTTGGAAGAAATCTTCGTTAATCGTTAGGTTTTTGAGTCCCACAATGTAGCCTTCTCCCATTTCGATAATTTTATCGATGAGTAGCATTGGGTAGCGGTGTGGCATGATTTCCTGAATCTGCTCGGTAGTGAAAACCGGCGTGTCGTTCGGGTTGTAACGAGGGCGGCCCTTGAGGCGCCGCTGCTCGAGATAAGCCTTTTTCAGAAGCTTAGTGAAAGCTACGTTGCTGCCATGGCCAGGTTTAGTAGCTAGGATACGGCCACGGATGGGAACGCCAAGAAGACTGATGTCTCCCATCACGTCTAGTAGCTTGTGGCGAGCGGGCTCGTTGTGGAACTTAAGGTCCAGGGTGTTAAGGATTCCAGCCTTGGTTACTTCAACGGTCTCTTTGCCCATGCGTTTGGCCAACTTGTTGAGTCGGTCTTGCGGAACAACACGGTCTGCAATGACAATGGCATTGGTAAGGTCTCCACCTTTAATGAGGTCGTGCTCAAAAAGCAACTCAAGCTCATGGAGGAAAACGAAAGTGCGACAGGGAGCTATCTCTGTTGCGTAGTCTTCGTAGCCGCGCAGGGTCGCGTATTGTTGGCCGAGTACCGGGCTGTCAAAATCAATCATACTGACAACTTCAAAGCCCTCGTAAGGTAAAGCTACGATCTCTGATCCGGTTTCATCGTCCCGATAGGTGATGGGTTCTTCAACAATAAAGTATTCACGGTTTGCGTCCTGATCCGAAATTCCCGCCTTTACCAGCGGATCGATGAAAGGGCTTGCACTTCCGTCTAAAATCGGGATCTCTGGCCCGTCAATCTCTACCAGCAGATTATCAATCTGTAAACCAGAAACAGCAGAAAGTAAATGCTCAACGGTTGAAACAGTTACTTCTCCGGCCCCGATCGTTGTAGATCGATCAGTGCTAACAACACGATTTACGTCTGCGTTGATTACTGGCTGACCTTCTACGTCAATTCTTTGGAATTTCACACCGTGGCCTTCTGGGGCGGGTTTGAAGTTCAGCTGCACTTCCGCGCCGCTGTGCAGCCCCACTCCATTCAGAGAGAAAGGGGTAGCGATGGTGCGTTGGTTTGTCATTTCGATAATTGGCTGTATTGTATGGGGTGGAGGCTAAATCGAGGGCAAAGGTAAGTTAAATAGTCAGATAGTAGCGTAGCCAGAGTGTCAAGGAATTGAACTGTTTGGCAGTCAGATCATACCGCTAACGGATGCTACCTGACGAGCTGACGCTTCAATTCGTTTATCTCTTTCTTCATCTTTGCAACTACTGAAGGAAGATGTTTGAATACTGCATAACTGCGCAGATAATCTGGGTAATGCATATGGGGAGATCCTCCCAGCTTTGCACCTTCTTTTGTGATATTGTTGATAACTCCCGCCTGAGCTTGCACTTGGGTGCCGTCGGCCAATTTGCAGTGGCCACCAATCCCGACTTGGCCACCAATCCGGCAATTTTTGCCAATTTTAGCGGAGCCGGCAATACCTGCGAGTGCAGCAATTACGGTGTTTTCTCCAATTTCGACGTTGTGGGCAACCTGGATGAGGTTGTCGAGCTTAACCCCCGAATGAATAACGGTAGAGCCCATCGTCGCTCGATCGATGGTGGTAGAAGCACCAATCTCTACCCGGTCATGAATCACGACATTACCGATCTGCGGCACTTTGTTGTAGCGCCCTGATGCTGGGTCAGGAGCAAAGCCGAAGCCGTCTCCACCAACCACTACATTGGCGTGAATGATGCAATTGTCTCCAACTACACAATCACGCAAGATGCGGACGCCGGGATAGATCACTGAGTTTTTTCCGATGCGGACGTTAGGGCCTACGTATACCTGATCCAGGATCACCGTTCCTTCACCTATAGACGCTCCGTTTTCCACGACTGAAAATTTTCCAACGCGTACATTATCCCCCAATGAAGCGCTAGGCTCCACTGCAGCATGGGCAGATATCGCTCTTTTGGTTTGGGCAGCTTCATCCTGTTGGTAAACTGCGAGTAGGTTGCTTACCGTTCCGTACACATCTGCTACTCGCAAGAGAGTGGGGCTTATTGCTTCACGGGGAGTAAAGTCTAAGCTAACCAAGACGGCAGAAGCTCCAGTACTGTAAAGGTGGTGCTCGTAAGCGGGGTTGGCAAGGAAAGTGATGGAGCCCGGTCCGGCTTCTTCAATTTTGGCGGGCGAGGAAATGATCACGTCGGGGTTGCCCTCAACGGTGGCGCCGATCATTTCCGCTAATTTGGCAGCGGTGATTTTCATGTGTGGGAAGAGGGTAGTTTTAAACTCAGATAATATCGGGTAGGCCATCCATGTCTGTGGCGGCTTCCGGTGGGGCAAAAGTATTCAAGGCGAGGGAATGTGCAGCTCGCATTACCGAAAATTGGCCTAAAACGGTGTCAATTAGGTCTTTATTGACAAGTTTTTGAACATCCGCAAGGCTTTTAAGGCGGTCACTCTGTCGAAAGCGGTAAATCTGACTCAGCCCGTCCCTTTCAAACTGCACGGGAAAACGCCCGTCGTTAGCAAAAACAGTGATCTGTAGTATAGGGTGGGGTATTCGGCCGATGATGCGCATGTAATTACTTTTGGTCGGTTTGGCCAAAGATAGGTATCCCATGGTTTGGGCGGGCACGCAGGTGCAGGGAAAGGTTTCGAGTTAGGGTAGCAAGGTATGGTAGGCGTCCTGTGCGTCATCACGCACGTTGAATTCTCCCGTGTGAACTACCTTCGCCGCAATGACGAAAGCAGAAAGCAAGCCTACCTTTAGGTGGCGAGTGGCCCAGTACCTGGAACGGCGTTGGTGGAAACGCTACCTCCGTGGCAAATCGCCGGAGGAATACCTGCGCGACAAAAACGCCTACTGGAAGCGAACGCTCGACCAGCTGGACTGGCAACCCGTTCCCGGTCGCCGAGTCCTCGACGCGGGCTGCGGCCCCGCTGGGGTATTTATCCACGTTCGGGACGTTGAAAACGTCACTGCTCTGGATCCCCTCCTAGCCAACTACGAAACGGACCTGGCCATTTTCCGTCGCGAAAATTACCCCAACGTCCGTTTCCTTCATCAGCCACTTGAACAAGCCTTTGACAACGGTGTGACCTTTGAAGCAATCTACTGCTTCAACGCTATCAACCACGTTTCCGATTGGGATGTTGCGCTCGATGCGCTAACGGCACACGCCAAACCCGGCACCCGTCTTCTTATGACCTCTGATGTACACCGCCACAAAATCTTGCTCCCAATTTTCCGCGCCCTGCCAGGAGATGCGCTCCACCCGCAACAGCACGGACCTCAACACTACCGCTCTGCCCTCGAACTACGTGGCTGGCGGATTGAACGGGAGGAGGTGCTGCGTACGGAAGGGATATTTGAGTATGTCGGCTGGGTTGGTACTTTTAAGGGAGCGGGTTGATTGTTTAGACATTCTGTAATTAAGACACAATGATAACTTTTTGATGGGCCATGTGCTTACTGTCCTAATACTACGGAAACCGGTACGTCTCGCCAGGTGCCGGTGATGTCTAACAAGTCAGAAGCGTCAACAATACTATGGGTGTTTGAGAAGGTCGCGTCCAGGTAAAACTCCCGCTTATTTCCTTTTTGGTCCGTTAGGAAAACACCATCCACTCCGTAGAGCCTACGTGTATAAGTTTTGGTAGTGGGGTTGTAGTTTTCCAGGTATTCAACCGAGCACAGTACGACCTCGTTGTCAATTAAGCCATTTGGGTGAGGGAAATCCACGCGCATCTTTTCAACGGGGGCGGAATTTCTTCGGGACAGCTCAACTTTAATCACATTACTTACTCCTGTCATATTTCCCCCAACGACCATATCTCCTACGGAGATAAAATAGGTTTGGTTGTATGAGGTAGGGTGGCGAGGAGTCACTATGGGAATAATACCAGAATTGTACCCAAAAGGAAAGCGAACCTGAGTGTCGTCAAGTTCCATTTTGTGAGCGGTAGGAATTTCTGAAGTGCTCAGGTCTCTCGAGGTGGTCACGCCATTGTCCGCGCCACAACTTGAGAGTAGTAGTATTAGAGCGAAAAAAGAAATCGTTGAAAGTAAACGCATGGTTAATAGGATTGGTGGTTGACTGATGCCTGTGCCTAGAATAGACGAGGTGGTTGTCAGTAAAATAAAGCCCACTTTGTTGTAAGGGGGATTTGATGCTTATAGATCCGGAAATGTCCGGTAAAATGATCTACACCTATGTGACCGGAATGCCTACCTTTCTGTTGCAAAAAGACAGGTATTTGTTCTTCAAAAAAAGTTAGGGGCCATTCTTTTTCGGAGGGGTATCCGCTCTTAACAAGGTAAGTCGTAGCTTCTTCCTCCATTTAGGCAAACTAAAATGTCCCGGAGGATTAACTTACGGCCTGGTCCGCAATAGATCGTCATAAAACGAGGGGCGCTTTCTGCTAACAATGGGGTGGCTGCCTGCTGACGGATACCAGTAAATCCATTACGAAAAATGAACCTTATAATTGTCCTATTAAAAGCCCCTACCATTTAAATGATAAGAATTTTTCTCCCAACCTTGCTCCTTCTAACCCTCCTCTGCACCTGCGGCCGCGCCCCCGATAAAGCAGCGGAAACCGAAACCACCCCTACCGCCATGTCTAAAGTAATTGACTACCAGGGCCACCGCGGCTGCCGCGGGCTTTTACCCGAAAATACCATCCCTGCCTTCCTGCGTGCGCTCGACTATCCGGCCGTCAAAACCCTCGAGCTTGACGTAGTAATCTCTGCCGACGACCGCGTCATTGTAAGTCACGAACCCTGGTTATCGTCCGAAATTTGCCAAACTAAAGATGGAGAGCGGCTCGCGGAGGGAGAAGAAAATCGCATCAGTTTACGTTCGCTCACTGCGGCTGAAATTGCCGAATATGATTGTGGGCAATTGCCACACCCTCGCTTTCCGGAACAGGCCAAGCGACCGGCTTTTAAGCCGACTTTGCTCCAGGTTTTTGAAGCTGTAGACCGTTACTGCGTACAAAACAGTCGTCCATCACCTCGTTACAACATTGAGTTGAAGTATGAGGAAAAGCTGGAACCGGCTTTTGTGCCAGATCGCAATACCTTTGTTGATCTCGTCCTGGCCGATCTTGACGCCTGGGGTAAACCCGAGTTGGTTACGCTCCAATGCTTCGATCCGCCAACCCTGAAGGTAATCCACGATAAACGACCGAAAATTCAACTCGCCTACCTTGATGAATTTCCTGGTGGACTAGAGGTCAAAATGGAGGCCATTGGCTTCCTTCCACCCATCTACAGCCCCTACGAAATCCATACCGACGCAAAGTTGGTTGCCGAAGCCAGAGCCTTGAATATGCAGATAGTTCCCTGGACGGTGAACACCACTGAACGGATGAAGGAATTATTGGCACTTGGCGTGGATGGAATCATTACGGATTATCCGGACCGGATACCGCAATAGGCTTGTGCTGACCCAGAAAGAAGGTAATAGAGCCTAGGCTGCCTATAAGTGAATATAAATCTTTACTGAACTACGATCCGTGCAAACACGCGCTGGTCTAATGTAAGTAAATACACACCTGGCTCTAGGCTTGCAACATTAACATCCAGGCGTTTAGTTCGCTGGGAAACAGTGTGATACATCATCCGCCTGCCCAAGATGTCAAATACTTCTAAGGTGAGTCCAGGGGGCAATTCTTTGGAGAATATTGCAGTTACCTGATCATCCGTAGGGTTAGGAAATGCTTTGACAATGAGTTGCGCCGGCCCAGGATCGTCGGTAGCCGTCGTTTCGAGGAAGCCAATCCAAGGCCGAGCTTGTTTTACAACGAGCTGGCCAGTAGAATCGATCTTGTATTCAATGTCCATTGAGAAGCGGTCATTGCCTTCTGCTTCGTAGAGTATGGCGAATTCTTCATGGATCACGTCCATATATTCCCGGAGTTCATCCAGGTAGGGCACGGTCATTATTTGCTGGTTGTTGGGCAGCAAATTAGAACGACGGATGATTTCGTAACCGAGGGCTCCGCTACCGTTCTTCTTTAGCAGAATTTCTTCGGGAATGGAAAAGCCTTCGGGGTTAGTGACGAGGTCTTCCCCTACCTGAGTGTTTAGGTAATAATTTTCTTCGGTACCGTAGATCGGGTCGGCGGTGATGCCGACGCCATTAGCCTGTTCTTCCTTGAAATTGGGGTGGACCAAAACACCCATTGCCGCCTTAAAGTGGTCGACACGGTAAAATTCACGTTCCGCAAAGGCACGAAAAGCCCACATACTGGCGAAGACTTCTTTGATGGACTTAGAGATGTGGCCTTCTGTAGTTCGGTGTGTTCTGGAATCGTAGAGGCCCGCGCCGCTGAAGCCAGGAAGATCTTCATTGTTGGTACTGGAACGACAGCGGATATTGGTGCCTTCAGGGAAGTTTTCTTGCATGACAGCAAGCGCATCAAGCATCCACTGGGGCATGGTTCCGTCTTCGATGTCGTCGCGAAGGTCATCGAGGGCTTCGTCCTGAACGGAGAAGTTTGAGCGAAAATCCGGATCGGCTAATAGTGCTTCCACTCGGTCGTAAAATCCGTTGAGTTTCATGAATTCGTCATAGAAGTAGAAAGGGACGCCAAAACCATCAGGGATAGTACCATCAGGGAAGCCGAAGTCACGCATTACAGCAACGTTACCCGTTTTGGCGCCAAAGGCGGCGTGACCGGCAAAGTCGATATCGTCCAGCGGTGTTATTTCGGTGACGGAAAGGTCTCTGACTGGCGATTGCTCTTCTTCCGGGCGTAGCGCTTCGTAGTGGGCGTCTACTTCGGCGGGGAGGGCTTCACGAATAGTGTAGCGATCGGCTTCTACTTTGTAATAGACGAAGTGGTCCAGCAAATCGGTGAAGGCGGGATCCTCTAGCGCATCGCGGATGAAAGCGTTGGGGATGTCATTTTGAAGGGCCCGAAGGTTAACGTGGCTCAACGGGGTTTGCACAACGGTGGTGATGATACCGCCTACGCGGGGTAGATCGTTTGGTATAACCTCGTAGACTACGATGTCTCGCCCATCAGGGCGTTCGCCGGGTTCCATCAGGCGAAGACGACCGTAGCCTTCGCGTTGGTTGAGGGGCAGGTAATCAATGCCTTCGTAGAGGTCGCCTTCTAGAAGTACGGGAATGCGACTGGCATCGTAGCGTTCTCGTTCTATATTGTAACGGGTGACGGCGCGCTGGTGAAGGGGGAGGTAAGCAAGATTGTTCCGCAGGAAGGGCATTGTTCTGCCGAGTAGGTCGAAGGTATTGCTGATGATCTCGAAGGTGTAATCATCGAACTGTTGAAATTCCATGGTATATACGCCTTGTTCGCCGCTGGGAGCGGTTACTTCTGGGTGGAAAACGAGCAGACCGCGCATGTCTTCCAGGAAACTGTTGCCATTACTCTGGGTCGGGATGCCAATAGCCTGAGCGAAGCGGACATGGGCTTCGTGGGTTCGGGTGTTCATGTAGTGTACCCGCATACTATCGTTGGGGGCATCATTGTCGAGGACATAGAATTTAAGGAATTCCAGCTCAGCCAACCGCGGGTTCTCGTCTGCTTCGCCCGGAAAGAAGGCTAATGAATCGAAGGTAGCTCGGTCATGAATGCAGGCAACTCCATCGTTGAAATCAATAGCGCGCACGGAATTGAACGGACTACTTGCCGGGTAGTTGGCGGCTTCAGTAAGGTCGTCAACGCCGTCATTGTCAAGGTCAGAGGGGGCAGCTATAGGATAGCTGCGAACGGTATACGCCTCCTCCGGGAGTGCAGCTAACGGTTCGGTGAGTACGGCTCTTTCGTCTTCACTTTGCACCAGCGTCCGCGCCGTATTATCAGCAAACAGTACGTAGTAGAAATTAGCGTCGTTTGCAACTTCAATGCGCGGTGTTCCGTCCGCAGCCACAGAATAATTGACGATAGGCACCTCGGTCTGGGCAACCAGCGGTAGGCAAGAAAACAAGAAGATGAGCGGTAGAAATAGCTTCATATTGGCAAATATCGGTATCCACTTTGAACAAGAGTAAGACTGCTTGGTGTTCAGTAGGGTGAACGTCAAAATAAACGCTTTCTTATGGTTTCTTCTAAAACATCAGTTCTGCAAATAATTGTTGCGATCTTCCTCCCTCCCGTAGCGATTTTAATGCATGAGGGAGTTACCGCCCGATTTTGGATTTGCTGCCTGCTTTCCTTATTGTTTGCTTTCCCAGGAATGATCTACGCGCTGTATGTGATTACGCGTTGATGAATAGGGTGTTTTTTATCAGAATCTTCTGGTAATTGTGCACATGAAAGGCAATAAGGTGTTCAGCAATCGAGAAAATTAATTAGTTTTAGACTTTTATTAGACTATTCTCTCCATGAAAATGAATAACCTCCACGGCCTACTGGCCCTGCCCATCCTCCTATTCTTATGTTCGCCACTTTGTGCTCAGACAGATAAAACGACTGAAACGATACCGCCTCCGGCCGTCTTTGAATACTCCGATGTTTCCCTGAGTGGCCCATCCATCTATGCTGATGAGCCTTTCACCATTTCCCTCACGGTGAAAAATGCCCTTAATGAGAAGGCGACTCAGAAAGTTGAACTGATGCTAAAGGACAGTGCTACGGATAAAGGTAAACGTAGACAGGCCAGTACGCTCGTCTCCCTGGTTTCGGATCAGTCTGAAATGATCACCTTTACTTTCCGCACTAAAGACCTCCTGCGGAAGGGCGAGAAAATGCCGGAGCTCTTTGTTTTCTACCTTGGTGATTTCGAAATAGGTGTGCCTGTAGAAAGTAATTAGGTGTAGCTTAGTTATGCATGCTGCTTGACAAATTGAGGGTAATGGGCTGTTTTTAGAGGAAAACGGGCTATCTTAGGTGAAGAAAATTAACCTAAATACTTCGCTATGCGTACCCTTTACCTCCTTGCCACTCTTCCATTTTTCTTTTTGCTTGCTTCTTGTGAGCAGGAAGAGGCTGCGGTCGCTCACGAAAGCCTGGACCATATGTTCCTCGTCGGAGAGGAGACAACCCCCTACAACTTTGGATACGAAATAATAGGCGAAGACATACTTACCGATGGCATAACCACCCTGCACCAGTACGAATTCATGCTACTGGAAAAGGACATCTTTCGCCGCGGATACCTTAGCGGTGTCTCGGACATGATGGCCATTAATATTCTCAGCCTTGATGGCCCAGTAACTGACTTTGATATAGACCTGGACCCCGCAAATATTAACCCTGATGATCAGGTGCACATTTTCGGCCGGTACTGTAAAAGCATGAATTTCTCACTCGGAACAACGGACGAGGACGTTATGATATCCAGCGGTGAAATGAGCCTAACGACGAATGACGATGGCAGTAAAACGCTTAGGCTGAATGCTGCAATGAGTAACGGGAAAAAGGTTATCGGTACCTGGACGGGAGAATTTGTTCCCGCAAAGACTGGTTACTGATAAATGGCCTCGTGTGTGTGAAATGGCCTATTAGTATAAATCACTTTTAAATTTCGCTATTTTTAGGCTATGCACCGCCTGATTCTTTCTACATTTTTGACTTTATTCCTACTCACTTCCTGTGCCGAAAGCCTCGAAGAACAAGGCTTGCGTATCCTGGAAGATGATAGGTCTTTTGAAATAGACCTGGAGGTGCGCAAATACGAGTTTGGTTACCTTGTTTCTACCGAAAACGATCCGGATCGGCCTCAGCAAAACGTATTTGACGAAACTATTTTTCTGACTACCGAACAGGTGAACAGTGCTGAAGGTCTGCTCACGGGAAGTAGTCAGGTTATAGGTGTAGAGATCAGGTACATCTCAACGGAAATACCTCAGGAGGTAACAACAGATCTTTCACGTTTCGCCCCAAGTAATCCACGTGTCCGCACACGTGTTTTTGTGGGGGAAGACTTCAATTTTTCAAACGGCTCGGCCCGCCGAAAGGAATTTCTCAATACGGGAGAAGTGACGGTGCGGCTCAATTCTAATGGTTCCCGTACCATCTCAATTAACGCGCGTTTCGGAAGTTTCCCGCTGAAGGGAACCTGGAGTGGTGATCTTGAAGATGCTCAGGTGCGTTTTTAGCTTCTCTTACCTCCGTTTGGCTTCCCGTACCATGTCCTTCACTGCTTCTCGTAGCTTTACTGCGTCATACACTATGCCGTCTTTGACGGTGTAGATGATACCCTTTGTGGTCGTTACCTCGCCGTCGTCGTCCAGGCGGGTGGCGCCGGTTCCGTAGAGCACCTTCAGGTCGGCCAGGGGGTTTTCACCAACAATTACCAGGTCGGCTAATTTACCGGGCTCGATGGTGCCAATTTCTTGGTCCATGCCCAGTGCTTCTGCGCCGTAGAGCGTTGCGGAGCGAATCACTTCAAGCGGATGGAAGCCAGCTTCGCGCAGTAATTCGAGTTCTCGGATGTAGCCGAAGCCGTAAGTCTGGTAGATGTAGCCGGAGTCCGAACCTGCCGTTACCCGGCCGCCCCGATTTTTGTACTCTTGAATAAAGGCCATCCATAGTTGATAGTTCTTTTTCCAATCTACTTCTTGTTCGGTGCCCCATTTATGCCAGTAGCTACCGTGGCTGATGCGGCTGGGCTGGAAGAACCGCCAGAGGCTGGGCAGAGTGTATTCGTCGTGCCAGTCTGCATTACGCGCGCGCATCACGTCGCGGTTGGCGTCATAGATGTTGAAGGTTGGGTTGATGGTGAAGTCGAGCTCCAGTAGCTCATTCATCACGGCGTTCCATTTTTCGGAGCCCGGCTTAGCGGCTTGTGCCCAGAGACGACCGGCCTCGCCGAAGCGGTCTTGTTCGTTCTGGTAGTTATAGTCTACGGGGTAATCTTGTACGGTGCGGCCATCAAACATGGCTTCGGGTAGCCCGTACCAATGCTCCATACTGGTCAGGCCAGCACGCGCAGATTTGAGCACATTCCAGCGGCCCACATCCATTTGTGCGTGATGACAGGCGCTGCGCAAACCAATCTCTTTATTGGTTTCCAGCGCCGCTTTCATCAGCATGGGGCTTGCGCCGAAGAGTTTGATGCCATCAGCACCTTTAGCCTTGTTTTCTTTAATCCATTCTTCTACCTGTTCAGGTGAGGTGAAGGGGTCTTCGCGGCCCATCCCAAAGCCGGTATAGGCACGAATTCTGGGAGAAGCGATCTCGTTGGTCGCAGCTCGTTTCTTATGGTCCAGCGTCCAATCTAGTCCATTAAAGCTTCCTGGTTCCCGGATGGTGGTGATGCCGTGGCCTAGCCATAGCTTAAGTACATAGTCAGCGGTGGTTCCTTGGGCACGACCGCCCATATGTCCGTGCATATCAACGAAGCCGGGCATCACGTACATTCCGCTGCAGTCTATTTCTTTGCCGCCGGCCTTCAGTTTTGGCCGTCGCCTTTCGTTGATCTCCACACCGGGTACCCCGACGGTGCTCGCGCTCACGATTCGATTTCCTTCAATCACAATATCAACCGGACCGGTGGGTGGGGCGCAATTGCCGTTGATCAGAATCAGGCCGCGTAGGATCAATTGGGTGTGGGGGCCGTCTCCGTACGCATCGCCGCGCGGGGCTGCTTTTTCTGGTTGGGCGAGGAGAAGTAAAGGGAGAAGGGTGAAAAGAAGAAAGGGGAGTACGAGGCTTAATTTTCTCCCTTCCCCCCTTATTCCCTTACTTAGGGCGCGGGTGTAAAGGAGTAAGGGGGTAAGGGTGAAAAGGAGTAAGGGAAGTACGAGGCTTACATTTTTCCTTTCTCCCTTTATTCCCTTACTTAGGGCGCGGGCGCAGGTGCAAAGGAAGGTTGACGGGCAGAGTAGGGGAGTGCGCATTTGGAGCGGAGGCTTTTGATTTAGAACTGGTAATGTACGGTTTCCGCACGG
Source organism: uncultured Lewinella sp. (assembly GCA_964410795.1). GTDB lineage: Bacteria > Bacteroidota > Bacteroidia > Chitinophagales > Saprospiraceae > Neolewinella. The sequence continues at coordinate 41,127 of CAYPIM010000004.1, forward strand.
TTCATGAGGTTTTGTGTGCCTAAGGATACGAATATAGAGGGTCTTGCGAGAGCGTCCGTAATAACGGAAACAGAACATGAGCTTATCACTTATACCTGAAGAAAGAAAGGGGAAGTTAGCAGGCCACTTGTAGGAAATCAGTTGTCAGGCAGAAATTAAGGGGTGCCGTGAAAATAACTTACGTTTTTTGACCACATTCCGGATTCACAAATAAACGCTAAGTATTTTCACACCATGAAGTTTCTTCCCCTGCTCTTATTACTCCTCCTTTGCACCTGCGGCCCCGCCCCTTCTATTTCCTCGAAAGTAGACAAGGACCTGACCTGGGCACCTTACGACCAGTCTTCCGAAATTAAAGAAAACGCTGATCACGAATCCCAAAAACTGCGTTACCAGCTCATACAATCGCGCATTACCGACCGCAGCGTGATGTTGAGCGCCGCAAAAAAGCAGCTTGGTGATTTTTCGGCAGCGGATTACGAGCGATTGAAGCCCTTGATCTATGAGCAAAATATTCCAGCCCTGCAGTCCAGGGTGTCTTCTGGAGCCCTTAGCTATGAGCTGATTACCAAATGGTTCTTGTACCGGATTGTGAAATTTGAATCCAACCGCGATACTTACCTCAACGCGATTATTTCGATCAATCCGGATGCGGTGCTGGAAGCCCGGCAAAAAGACCAGAACAAGGGATTAATGCCAAACCTGATCTTCGGTTTGCCAGTGCTATTAAAGGACAACGTAAACTTCGCGGGCCTCCCCACTACCGCTGGCGCGGATGCCCTGCGGGAAAACGAAGCTAAAGACGCCTACATTACTACCCGCCTAAAGGCCAACGGAGCCATCATTCTCGGTAAAACGAACCTCAGCGAGTGGGCAAACTTTCTCTGCGACGGTTGCCCGAACGGCTACAGCGCTATCGGTGGGCAAACGCTGAACGCCTACGGGCGAAAGACCTTTGATACCGGTGGCTCTAGCTCAGGCAGTGGGGTAGCAATGGCGGCCAACTACGCCGTCGCGGCTGTAGGAACGGAAACTTCTGGCTCCATTCTTTCGCCCTCTAGCCAGAGTTCGCTGGTGGGCCTGAAGCCCACCGTTGGTTTGCTTAGCCGAACGGGCATTGTCCCCATCTCCAGCACCCTGGACACCCCCGGCCCGATGACCCGCTCGGTGATCGATAACGCCATCATGCTGTCCGCGATGAGCGGCGCGGACCCGGACGACCCGGCAACCGTATTTGATTTACCGACGAAGCCATATCTGGAGAATCTGGACAAAGCAAGCCTCGTAGGTAAACGCTTTGGTGTGATCCGTCGCTTTTTGGACAATCCACTTTACGCACTTGCCGTTGGGCGATTAGTGAAACTAGGCGCGGATACCGTAGTCTATGATCCGCCGGAAGTTGACCTAAGTGGTTTCCTCTCCCTACTTAACGCAGATATGAAAGTGGATCTTCCCGCTTACCTCAACGCCCATGCCGGGCCCAAAGTACAAGTCACAAACGTTGCCTCAGTTATCGCCCACAACCTGGCAGATTCCACGAAGCGTGCTCCCTACGGAATGGCCCGTTTCTATGGCATCGAGGACGAGAAAATGGAAGGCTCGCCTTTCGCTAACCTTAAAGTACGCCTGAAAACTGAAGGAAGCCGCTATTTCAGCGAACCAATGACGAAGCATAATTTAGACGCGGTACTTTCCATCAACAACTATTCCGCTGGCTTTGCCGCCGTAGCACACTATCCCGCCCTGACGGTGCCGATGGGTTACGATGAGGAGGGGAAACCCTACGGATTGACGTTCATTGGGCGCCCGTTCAACGAGGAAAATTTACTGATAATGGGGCGTGCGTTTGAACGGGACAGCGGGGTACGTAAAGCACCATTTTAGCTGTTGAACCCGTTTAGATTTTTCCAATCGGCCCGTGCATGTCCCTTTTTCGCCCAGGTCAGAAAAGTTTAAACGGGTTCATTTTCTTTTTTGGGAAGCCGATCCATGAATATCGTAACATGCATCTTGAATTCCGGAACTTTTCCGTCCTGAATAGACTTTACCCATTTTCTACCAAATAACAACCTAAACGGAAAAAGCCAGAATTTTTTGCAATACTTTAGAAACTTAAGCACTGTCTGTTTTTCTCCAACTTCCAGTAAGCGTTTGGCAAGAAGCATATTAGGCCCAAAGCTGGTAAGCATAGCTGATTTTGGGGAATAGCCCGCCTTGAGTAGTTCTCTTTTGGCTAGTTCAATCTGACCATTGTCCAGAGCTATGAGTCCGTTATAAGTATGGCGCATGTAAACGGTGTCTCCGTAAATAAAGGGATGTTTTTCAATTGCTTTTTCTGACCACTGTGTCAGAAGGAAATCGAGGTCATCGAGCCTATTTTCGCGGTAAGCGTCAGCCGCAGCGTAGGGTATATCATTAATTAGGGTCTCGGGGGTCATGTTTAAAGTATTTCTCCTAAGTTATGACCGAGCATTGGTAAGCTCTACATTGCTAGACGAATCCTAGAGTTTATCGGACAAAGAGAGATTTGCGGTAAATACCATAATTGAAAAGCCACCTTCAAAACCAATTTGCTCAATAAAGAGCAGTTTGGTCTTAAAGGTGGCTCACTATATTCTTGGGAGAACTTGTATAATGGTTGGAGTGACGAATTTAGATCACCCCTATGTCACCCAGGTACCGCTCGGCATCCAGGGCTGCCATACAACCTGTACCGGCGGCGGTAATCGCCTGGCGGTAAACGTGGTCGGAAGCATCTCCGGAAACAAATACACCAGGGCGATTAGTTTTCGTGGAGTTGGGTTGGTGAATCAGGTAGCCAGTGTCCTCCATGTCGATCCAGTCTTTGAAGATGCCGGTATTGGGTACGTGGCCAATGGCCACGAAGAAACCTTCCAGAGGAATGTCTTGCTTTTCGCCGGTCTTATTGTTGAAGACGCGGGCTCCGGTTACACCTTTATCATCGCCTAGGATCTCTTCTGTTTCCGTGTTCCAGTAGATTTTGATGTTTTCCTTCTTCTTCACCCGATCCTGCATGATTTTAGAGGCACGCATCTCGTCTCGACGGACAAACATATGTACGGTAGGGCAAAGGTTGCTCAGGTACAGGGCTTCTTCACAAGCGCTGTCTCCAGCACCCACAATGGCCGTTTCCTTGCCGCGGTAGAAAAAGCCATCACAGACGGCACAGGCGCTTACACCTTTGTTCATCAGTCGTTGCTCACTTTCTAGCCCGAGCCAGCGGGCGCTTGCTCCGGTAGAGATGATTACGGTATGGGCTTCGATTTCCTCACCACTCTCGGTCCATACTTTGTGGACGGGGCCGCTGAAATCTACCTTTTCAATCAGTTCGTAATTGACCTTAGTATCAAACCGCTCGGCTTGCTTCTTGAGGTCTTCCATCATTTCCGGGCCTCTAATTCCGTCAGGATAACCGGGGAAGTTTTCTACCTCGGTAGTAATCATCAATTGACCGCCAGGCTCTTTACCGGTATAAAGTACGGGATTGAGGTTTGCGCGGGCAGCATAAATGGCGGCAGTATATCCGGCTGGGCCGGAACCGATAATAACGGTCTTTAATGGTTCTTTGCTCATGGTCGATAAATTTTGAGGGGGCAAAAGTAGTAATTGTTTGTCGCTATCCGCGACACAATTCCCGAAGAGAACATCATTGCTTGCGAGTAGTTGAGTTCAATCTGTCGCTATGAGACACGAGACTTCCGACCGAAAAGGAACCAGGTAAACAAATCATCTATTTGTGGTGAATCGTAAATTATTTGCACAATTTGTTTATTTTAATTATATTTGCCAACAAAACAGCAATAAAATGACGCTTAATCTTCTTTCTTGTGACCAAGATCGCCCTGACCGCCGAGCCATCGCCCGTATGATCGGAGACATCGCCGACGGCGTAGACCACAACCTCGCCAATGAGCTCACTGACATCTTGATTGAAGGCTCCGCCGTTGAAATTGAGGTGTCCTTCAATGAATCTTCGGCTTACCGCGCCCTACGCAAAGCGGGAATCGACTATGAAATTGTCGAATAATGATGTTTAAACTTATATTTGCTTTATTCCTCCTAAACGTTCTAGTTGCCGAATAGCTTTGCTGATAGGCCATGGAACCTAAAAAAGAAAATCATGAACTCTGTACTGAAAAATATCCTGGCTGTAATTGCTGGATGGATTGGCGGTAGTGCCGTAAACATGGGGCTTATTCAACTTGGTTACAGTCTGTACCCAATTGAAGGAGTTGACCCCAATGATATGGAAGCGCTCGCTGAAATAATGCCAACGCTTGGCGCGGAACACTTCATCTTTCCTTTTTTAGCACATGCACTAGGAGCGCTTGTAGGAGCCGCGATTGCAGGAATGATTGCCTCAACAAATAAAATGAGAATGGCCCTGATCGTTGGCGCTATTTTTTTGCTAGGCGGAATTGCCGTCAATATTATGCTTCCCGGCCCGACCTGGTTCTCCGTTGTTGATATTTTGTTCGCCTATATTCCTATGGCTTGGGTTGGCGGAAAGCTTGCTGAACGATTGACTGGAGCTAAAGCAGAATAGTAGACAAACAAGTTCAATCCCGAAAATAGTCATAGGTTGCTTCCTGACTACGAATCTTTTTGCTTCCCTTTGTGTAGTAAGCATTGCTTTGTTGGTCGGAGAGTAAACGGGCTTTGGTATTGTCGTGGAGCTGAATGTCCATAAAGTGAATGATTTCTGCCTTAAGCTTTTCATCGTAGACGGGGAAGGTTGTCTCGATTCGATGGTGAAGGTTACGGGTCATGAAGTCTGCGGAGCTGAGGTAAAGCTTTTCTTTACCAGCATGGTGAAAGTGAAACACCCTGGCGTGTTCAAGGTATCGATCCACAATGCTGATGCCGTGGATGTTTTCACTTATTCCTTTTCGCCCGGGGACGAGGCAGCAAATACCCCTGATAATTAGCTTGATTTTTACACCCGCTCTAGAAGCCTTGTAGAGTAAGGCGATCACATCTGGATCTTGAAGACTGTTCATTTTAAGGGTCATGGCTGCTTTTCGCCCGGCCTTAGCTTCATTTATCTCAAATTTGATTAGTTTCTCTAGGCCATCCAATAGATTGAACTGGCCGACCAATAAATGCTTGAAATCTTTACCGGGATGTTCTACCTGTTCCAGAAACTTGAATACCCGGGCGACCTCTTCTGTTAGCCGGGTGTCTGCGGTGAATATCCCAAAGTCTGAATAGATTTTGGCTGTGTCTTCGTGAAAATTGCCCGTTGCCAGATAGTTGTACATACGAGGTTCACCATCCTCTAGTCTACGTACTGTAGCTAGCTTACTATGGACCTTTACTCCGGGAAAACTGTAATTAACGTGTACTCCGGCTTTTTCCAACCGTTCTCCCCATTTCAGGTTGGCTTCTTCGTCAAAACGAGCCTTAACTTCAATGAAAACGTGGACTTGCTTGCCTGCCTTTACGGCCGCCATTAGGGCCTTCATGATCCGGCTTTTACGGGCAACTCGGTATTGAACGATCTTGATGTGCGTCACCTGTGGGTCTTCGGCAGCGGCTTCGAAAAAGCGGACAACCGATTCATAACGTTGGTAGGGTACGTGCAGGAGGTGATCCCGTTCACGTATTGCGGCCCAAAAGTCAGTTGCTTCCTCCAACGGTTTGTAGGGTAATGGTGGCTGAGGAGGGTTTTTCAGGTGTTTCATCCCGAAATCGGGAAAACCGAAAAATTCGGAGTTGTTATGGTAGCGACCCTCTGCCAGCACATCAAGACTCTCTAGTTTGAAAGTGTCTTTCAGATAGCCCAGGAGGTCTTCGGGCATGGTTCGGTCGTAAACGAAACGGCTGGCCGGCCCAACGTGCCGGCGCTGTAAACTGGTCTTGATCTTATCCAGCAAGTCTCCACTGAATTCGTCGTCAATGTAAAGTTCAGCGTCGCGGGTGAGTTTTACCGAAAAAGTGTCCTCAATCTCATAGCCCGGAAACATCCATGATATGGAATGGCGAACAATGTCGTCAAGTAGAATCAGGTTATGGTTGAGGTCGGTCTTTGGTAACTCGATGAATCGCGGAAGATGGTCGCTCGGTATTTTGACGACGGCGTAAGCTGTTTTCCGGGTCTCACGCTCTTTCATCAGGATGGTGAGGTACAGTTGAGCGTTGTTCAGGAACGGCCGGACCATGTCTTTCACTAAAAGAACGGGCTGCACATAAGGCAGCATTTTATCATGGAAGTAGCTTTCTACCCATTCCCTTTCTACCTTGGTTAGGTCTAGACGCCGTTTTAGTACGATGCCATGTTTCGCGAGTTCCGGCGTAATCTTCCTTTCAAAAATTCGGCTAAATTCTTCTTGCTGGCGGTTTACAATCCGCTGGATGGACCGTACGGTTTGCTTGGGGGTAATGTCCAACTCTTTCTTGGTTTTCTTCCCGACCCTGAGTAAGTTTCGATGGTTAGCCATCCGGACCCGGAAAAACTCATCTAAGTTAGAGCTGTAGATGGCTAAAAACTTAATCCGTTCAAAAAGCGGCAAGGAGGAGTCGTTCGCCTCCTGAAGAACCCTGTGATTGAAAGAGAGCCAGCTGATGTCGCGAAGAATGACCGGTGTTTGCATATTACGGGGTAAATCGGTGGTAAAAAGAACAACTGCTCATCGGCAGTAGAAAGGGAATGGGTAGAACGTATCTTGGCAGCAAGGTAAAACTAGAAAACCGTCTGACCTAAACTATGCTTCAACTTCAGTAGCGAGTCGGCTGATGGCTACAATCACTTCGGCCGCCTTTTCCATTTCCTCCAGGCTCGCCCATTCGTATTTGGAGTGAAAGGAATGCTCGCCGGCGAAGATGTTTGGACAGGGCAAGCCCATGAAGCTGAGTCGGGAACCATCCGTACCTCCCCGAATACTGTCTGGCTTTGGCTCGATGCCACAGGCAGAGATTGCCCGGGTGGCGAGGTCCATCACCTGTGGGTGATCGTCCAGCACTTCCTTCATGTTGCGGTACTGCTCGGTGATGGTGAGTTCAATTTTACTGTTTGGATAATTAGGCGCAACCTCTGCAATGATTTTCCGTAAAACATTGGCGTGGGCTTCAAGTTTTGCCGTTTCAAAATCCCGAAGGATGAAAACAATACTTGCTGCTTCGGCTTTCGCTTCCATCTCAACGGGGTGCAGGAAACCTTCTTTTCCTTCCGTAGTTTCCGGTGATAACTCGGATGAGGGCAGTGCTGCGACGATGTCTGCAGCGATTTTAATTCCGTTTTCCATATGGCCTTTGGCCATTCCCGGATGTGCACTCACTCCCGTGATGTCAATGCGGGCGGCATCGGCACTAAAGGTCTCATCCTGAAGACTCCCGAATTCCTCTCCATCGATGGTATAGCCAAAATTGGCGCCTAACTTCTCCATGTCAATAGCGTTTACGCCCCGGCCAATTTCTTCGTCAGGAGTGAAAAGAATACGCAATTTGCCATGCGGGATGCTCGGGTCTTTAACGAGCATTTCTACGGCAGTCATGATAGCTGCTACGCCAGACTTGTTGTCGGCACCGAGTAATGTTGTACCGGAAGCAGTGATAATTGTTTGGCCGATGCAACGGTCCAGTCCCGCATGTTCGGCCATTCGCACTACAACGTTTTTATCATCAGGCAAGACCAAGTCCTGCCCCTGGTAGTTTTTATGAACCACCGGCTTTACGCCTGCACCGCTAGCGTCTGGGCTGGTGTCCATATGGCTACAAAAGCAAATCACTGGAGTATTTTCATGGCCTTTCGTAGCCGGTAGGGTTGCGTAAACGTAGCCATGTTCGTCCAGCTCTGCATCCGTAAGCCCTAACGCGCGCAACTCGGCTGCAAGCACCCGGCCCAGGTCTTTTTGCTTCATTGTACTCGGCTGGGTAGGGGAGTGCGGGTCGGACTCAGTATCAATTTGTACGTAGCGCAGGAAACGCTCAAGTAAGTTACTCATTTAGCGGGGCTTTAATCCTGGGCAATATACGGCAATGGCGGGTTGAGGGCCTTTCGTACGTTGAGTAAATGCTGCAGAGGTACTCAACAGAATTGCATCATTTACGGAGTGGGCATTTCAGGCGGGGCCGCAGGTGCAAAGAAAGCTTTAAGTGTGCCGTCTCTAACGCCTGAAATCATAGTTAATTTCCAGTCATGTGGTTGATCGCGCAAATAGGAAATATTCAACAGCCGATAACTCACTCCTCTTCCAGTCCTGGCATATCCATCAAATAGTAGAGGTTCCCGCCAAAATTGGGCGGTACGCCCGCTTCAATCGATTTTTTCCAGCGGGGAATGTGCATCAGCCGGAGGGGAAGCACCCAAAAGCTTTTGCAAAGGTCCAGGAACTTAAGTACGGTCTCTTTCTCTCCGGCTTCCAGCATCTTTTTACCGAGGCTTAGGTTAGGGCCAAAGCTCTTTAGAACAGGGGAGGAAGGGGCTTTCCCGGACTTTAATAGTTCGAGCCGAGCCGTTTTAATGTCTCCGGCGTCTAGCGCCAGAAGCCCACGGTAGGTATGGTCCATATAAACGGCATCACCGTACTGCTCCGGATGGGTTTGTATGGTGAAATCTAGCCACTCGTCTAACCGAGTACGCAACTCCGTATGATCTCCGTTGCGGTAAGCGTCGGCGCAAGCTTTGGCTATTTTTACGTAGAATTCCTGGTCCTGCATTAATGAGCGAGTAAGTTCGAGATGGGGGTATTCACCTAGATAAAGGTACGTCGATAAAGAAGTAAATCTTGAATCCGATGGAATATGAAAACTACTAATTGGATTAAGCTCTAGGTTTATCAGACCAATTACAGAATAAAAACTATTGATGGGAAAACCTATCTTTCAGCCATAATCACTCCTATGCCGAAAGAAATAGAAAAAAAGTTCCTCATTGCTTCTAACGCTTGGCAGAAAAATATAGCCCGCACCATCAACATCAAACAAGGCTACTTGAATACGGACCCTGACCGGACCGTCCGCGTAAGGGTAACTGGAGAAAAGGCCTGGCTTACGGTTAAAGGCAGGAATACCGGGATTACCCGCCTCGAATACGAATACGAAATCCCCTTGATGGAGGCGATAGAACTGGTTGGACTTTGCGAACAACCGGTCATTGAAAAAACGCGTTATTTGGTTGTCGAATATGGCAAAACCTGGGAGGTCGATGTGTTCTCTGGCGCAAACGAAGGCCTTACCGTCGCGGAAATAGAGCTCGAAACGGAAGACGAAGCGTTCACCCTGCCAGCTTGGATTGGGACGGAGGTTTCTGCGGATCCGCGCTACTACAATGCTTCACTGATTCGAAAACCTTTTGCAGAATGGTAGCTCGGGCACCCTAGCTCACCTTAGAGTAAAACACCTCTACCGTTTTTATAAGACGACCACTTTTACCACTGCTCGACCTCCATCGGGCTCACGAAGTTCGAGCCAATAAGTTCCGGGAGGAACGGTGCTCAGATCTGAACTTTGCACCTGCGGCCCCGCCCCGAAATTAGTATTGAACAGCGTTTGTACCAGTCTACCCTGGACGTCATATAGCGTTGCGGATAAATGAGTGGTTTGGCGAACCGTAAAACGTAAATGCAGGTCTCCATCCGTCGGATTTGGCGAGACCGTTATTCCTGCTACGGATAATAGCCCATTATCGGGTTCCGGAACCGAAACAGGTTCTTCGTTAAAAACTGGGCGAAGGGCCAACCGACCGGTCATGTCAATAGTAAGTTCAGGGTCTTCAGAGCTATTATCTAGCTCCCAGCGCACAAAGCTGAAGCCTTCCTTTGGAACTGCGGTAACTTTGATCGGAACGTTCTGAAAATAGTCTCCGGTCCAGTTGCTCTGCTCAATATCGAGGCTGTTAACTTTCACGTATCCTTCCCGGGTATTGCTAATCCTTATGTTTATTTCGTGATGAGCGGGCAAAGCAAACTGGTTCCGGACAAAACGCTTCATTTGTTCCGGTCGTGCCCGGAAGAAATTACGGATGCGTTCCACATTATTGTCCCAGTTACCGTTTCTGCCCCAACGTTCATCATGTCGTCCAATTTCTCGGTCAATCAGGTTGGCGTGCGCGTTGATCCGGTTGATCACAGTTTGCGGGATAAAGCGTGAATTCATTTCGTCGGCCAGCTGGTTGACAAAGCGATTGCGGAAAATCTGGTTAGTAACTAACCGACGGAACAGGAAGGTAGACCAGGGGGGATTGGGCCATTCGGGGCCGTTGGCATTCAGGGCGAAACTGAGGGTGTTGGAGAATGCTGCACTCTCGTTCCAGATGGCTGCACCAAAGTCGGTGTCGTACAGGATCCAGCGCCATTTGGTTTCAGGCGACTTCCAATATTTAATGTTGTTACCGGGCCAATCTTTGTTGTCGTAGTAAATCTGAGCGGCTTGGTACTGAACGTAATTATCGATATCGATCCGTTCGGCCAGGTATTCGTAGTGGACGTTTTGGTTTACGGGGTTGTTTCGGGCGTAATCCATCAGGGCCAGGTATTCATCGTTAGACCCCTGAATGACTGCTGCGTTGAACTCCAGGAGGTCAATGCTGTCTGGATCAACGTTGTGCTTACTGGCCAGGAAGTGTTCGTTTACCTTTTCCCTGAGATTGTAAAGACCCCAGTATTCGCCATTGATGTAGCTGGCAACAGAGCGGTAGGCTTGAATGTCAACGTTAGAGTTTTCCATGAGGCCGGTCAGCACTACGTCCCGCATACCGCTCTGGAAAAGGTCGTTTCCAGAATTGCGAAGCACTACCGCCTGAAAGGTATCATAAGTACGCTGAGAAAAAAAAGGATATTCCATTTCGTCCGTACCGTAACGCCCCCGAGCGAATATAGAAAGCGAACGTTGCTCTTGTCCGCGGCTCCAACCTCCGAATATCTTCGCACCGGCGTCGAGGGAATAATTACCGGCATTGCCGGGCTCGTAGAAAGCCAGGTTTACTGGCACTTCAATGTCTTCCCAGATATTTGAACCGAAGAAGGGGAATTCTCCACTGTAGCCTTCGCCAAGTACGTACATTCCAGTTACGGGATGGAAGAAATTGTCAGGTTTAGTGACAATGGAAACAACGGGGAGGCTATGATTGGTATTAATCAGATAGGTCTCGGTCGTAATACGTGAAGGAAGATAGCCCTGCCGAAAAGCAGCGGCTCTGATGACCCTGTTCTGACTGATTGGGATCGGCCCAAAATAGCTACGAGAACTGATTGTCGGTTCACTTCCGTCAATCGTATAACGAATGGTATTCGGGGCGGTTACTCCGGAAAGCTCTAGCGAAAGTGGACTCACCTGCCCACCGGCTTCCGAGAAGACAACCTGCTCTTCCACTACGCCCAGAAAACCGACGTTAGGATTACGGGTGCCGGGAGTGGTTGCTCCGAAGAAAACGGCATCTCCGTTGTTTCCGGGAATGCCAACAGAAACGTCAGCAGGCAAATTGTAGACGGGCAAACTGTCAACGAAGTTTCCCTCCGCGTCGTGCAGGAAAAGGGTTTCTCCACCCGCAGAAATTTTGAAGTTGGTATGCATCGCCAGATTTGGTAAATCCAGTAGTGCAGGAGGTGCCCCCCCTTCAGAGCTACCACCTAAAAATCGGACAGAGAGAAAAGGAATCAGGCTTAAATCTGAAGATGCCGGCCCTGAATTATGGACCTGGATGGCCAAAACATTCTCGCCTTCGATAAGTAAGTCTGTTGGGTTCTCGAGTGTGAACCGTAGGGGAGGTGCTTCGTTGATTAGCCTTGGTTCGGTGAATCCGTCGGAGACGTCATCCCAGGCCGGCTGGCTTTCGCTCATATTTTCCCTGGCAATTTCAACCCCGTTTAGGTACGCGACGAAGCCATCATCGTAATCAAGGTCGAAAATAAGGGCTTCTATTCCTGCAAGTGTGCTTAGGGAAAATCGTTTTCTTGCGAAAACGGAAATGGTTCCTGCTGCTATCTGAGTAGCGTCATCTCCATCACCATAACCAATTCCGGTTGGGCCTTCCGGCCAGGAGCTATCGTCAAAATCTACTTCCTTCCAATTCTGATTTACATCTGAACTAGGAATAAGGTAGCGGAAATAGTCGCCGCGATCAATGAAGGTTCTGAAGGTTTGTATTTCAGTACGGTCCTTTCCTGAGGCCCAAAAAAATGCATAACCTCCAGGATCAAGACTAAGATTGGGAATAGTCCACTTGCCAGGGTTGTTAGCTTTATCAGAGAGGGTATAACCCGTTAGGGTGACAGCTTGACCTCCCGGGTTGTGAAGCTCAAACCAATCCGGAGAATCTCCGTCCTCATCAAGGTAAACACTATTAGAGGATACGGCTTCATTGATCCGGACCTGAGCATTCAGGAAACCGGTAACCAGCAATAAGATGGTAAAGAGGGGAAATCGATTTTTCATTTGAATGATCTGACCTTTGGGAACCAAGTAATTCTTTGGTGAAGTTACGAAGCCATTATTATTAGTACTGTCTTGGGTGTTGCCGTAGGAATAAGAGCTTACATAATTTGCAGAACTTACTAAATCTATGACTATATCATGCCCTGTATTTTAAATTCTAGATCATTGAAAGTGAAAGACTCCCCCTTTTGCTTTCCGTGTAGTTGCCGACCAATAGGAGAGTCAAGGGATGTACAAAAGAACACTCTTCCTTCAAGGCGAACTTTACCGAGCCCTACAGCGAGAAAATAGTTTCCACGATTGGTAGAGACTAAACTTCCTGCGGCAATTCTTTCTCCGGTGTGTTGAGGGTTTATTTGGTCTAATACCTGGCGGACTTTAGCGGCCTCTTCCAGTTGCCCCTTTAGTTTAGCTTCTTCCATTTGCATCATAGCCCTGCCGGTTTCAAATTTATCGCCTGCGCTAGACTTAGTCTCTCCATTGCGGGCTTCTTCGATCTTGGCTAGTGAATCAGAAATACCGGCAAGCCGCTGAGCTGTTTGCTCACGGCAATGTGTTAGAAGTTGTTCCTTCAATTTCCTGACTTCTTCCATTTTTTCGTTTTAAGAAGCGAAGGTAAGGCTTCCAGTTAGAGAGGCTTAACATAAGTTATTCTGTGGCTAATTCTGCCTTATACCGATCAATAAGATAGGATATTGGAGTACATAAGGAGGAACAAAATACCTTTTTTGGTGTAAGGATAGGGTAGGGTAATTCTAGTGAATATTGTTACAAGGAAAAAAAAGAATGTAATTTTAGTCCTGTCAGGCAACGCTTTGTGTCATTACTACGTTCTTTCCAGCGAATATTCGCTGAGAATTTACTCTTAGTCGTTCTTTCTACCTGACTTTCCCCGTATTTATTTGTCTAAGTAAGACCCCTTTAAAAAATCAACATGACTGCTATTCAAGCTCCCGTAACCCGTTCCGCAAGTCTTATGCATAACCTAAGTGAAGAACTTCGTATGCCCGGGCATCGTCTTCACCCATTCATGCGTTTGCAGGACGATCTTTTTTTAGAGCGTTTCGATATAGATCTTCTTATCGCCAGCCTTGAAAGTAAACTGGAATACTATCTTACGGAAGAAGAAGCTTCTCAGGTAGAAACAGTAGGAGATTTACAGACTTTCTTCCTTCGGTAGTAATCATTTTCTTTACGAAATGCCTAACCAAAGTATTATCCGTGAGGTCTTATTGACCATCAGGATTCCATCTCCTCTTCCTTGTCCTCTGCCTTAGCTAGCAGGAAATCAAACTGAAAACCGCGAAACTTGCTCCGTAGGTGGAGGGTTGAGTCTGTCATTCCCTGTATGTTAAAATCCATTGGTAGCTTAACTCCCTCGATGACAACCTCGTCGCCAGTCTTTAGGTAAGTACCTAGATTTTTATTGCCCATTAGATTGGTTTCGAGACTGCCGTCTGGATGAAATTCAAAATGAAGACCATCTACAACTCCGGTTTTTGTATTGTTTTTTCTTGCCTCCACGAGTTCCCAGCGACCTTCAATGGTGGCTTTAGACGAGGCAGGTCCACCATCGTCTCCGCAGGAAATGAACAGGAGAGAAAAAAGGGTAAGAGATAGGAAAAGGCGCATGATTAAGGTTTGGTATCGGGGCTTAAACTCAGCGGAAAGGTACAGCCTTGTTGCCTGTTTTTTTAATTCATTGGAAGATTCAAGTAACGGACTTGGAATAGAGTTTAATGCCCTTTACCAGGTTTTTCGGTAGCAGCAGCTCTCCTTAAACGATCATTGATGGCGCGGCCGAGACCTTTTTCTGGCAGCAATTGAACAGCCACATAGTCGTATTTTCGTTCTGCCATTAGACGTAAAATCTTGAATAATTGTTGGGCTGCTTCAGCTAAGTCTCCTGCGGGGCTTAGATCGTAAACTGCCGTATTGCTCTCTTCAAGATAAGAAACTGCTGAGCCTCCCTGTCCAAAAGTAATCCTGGCCGAATTTTTCGGGGCCTGATCCTGTGTTCCAAATTCTTCAAACAACTCAATTTGATTGCCTGGCGAATAATGGCGACTGAGCATACCGGGAGCTTCAGGGCTGCTGCTGCTGTGGGTCCGGACAGCTACTGCGTGTCCTAGCAGGGATTCAATTTCTTCAATGGCTAGTCCGCCTTTTCTCAAGACGGTTGTTTCGCCACCCTTAAAACCAATGATGGTGCTCTCCAATCCGACCTGACACTGGCCACCATCAAGAATAAAATCGATCCTATTTCCAAGTTGTTTGGCTACGTGTTGGGCGGAAGTAGGACTTACAAAACCGAAAGGATTAGCGCTTGGCGCGGCCACAGGGAATTCAACCTGCTCTAACACTTTGCGAGCAAGAGGATGATCAGGTACGCGCAGCGCAACAGTTTTAAGTCCTGCAGATACGAGGTCTGATATGATTTCTTGCTTGCGTAGAACAAGCGTAAGCGGCCCTGGCCAAAAGGCATCTGCAAGCTTTTGGGCTTCTGCTGGTACTTCGCTGGCATATTGAAGTATGCGGTCTGCACTACTCTGGTGAATAATCAAAGGGTCAAAAGCCGGACGGTTTTTGGCGGAAAAAATACTGGCAACAGCAATTTCATCAAGGGCATTGGCTCCTAGGCCGTATACTGTTTCTGTGGGAATAGCGACGAGTTTACCTTTGCTCAGAAGGCGAGAAGCCTCCTTTGTATCGTCACTGATTATAGCTGTAGTTTGCTGTCTACTGAGCATCTCTTGCAATAGTTTCTTCAGGTAAACCGCCAACGAAGGAAATCGTTCCACTTGCCTGGTCGATGCAGCCTCCGGCTGCGAGCGGCCAGTTAAAAGTCTCCGCCGCCATCATCACGCCCACCGCCGTTGCGCCCACCGCGTCTGCGCTCGGGCTTAAGTTGCTGTAGGCTATACTGGAAGCCAACGTATACAATCCGGCTTTCTCGTTGAAACTGACTACGCGTAGTCAGGTTGACTAATTCGGTATCAAACCGGTACCTACGGGTGTTGAAAATATCGGTAACCCGAAGGGTAAGCGCGCCTTTTTTGTCCAGAATTTCTTTACGAAAACCAAGGTCCAAGCTTTGAATGGTTCCGATACGCCCCTGCGGACGAACCCCCGGACTACGGTAAAAATAGGTGAACTGAGTCTGAACATTTCCAGGCAACTCGTAGCCACCCTGGATACGCCCACTAAAAAGATAACCGTTTGCGTCTACGGTCTCGTCATCCGCCCGGCCGATGATCTCTGATTTATAACCGTTGGCACTTACCGTTAATTCTAATTTCTTGCCTACACGAAGGGTGTTGATTATTTCGACTCCATAGTTGCGACCCCGATCAAGATTGCCTCTTGTACTTAAGGTGACACCACCGGGCTGGGAAATGCTGATTCTGCTGATAATGTCATTGAGCTGACGGAAGTACAGACCCGCCGTCAAAGTCCCCAGGCCATGTCGTTGTTGTACATTGAGTTCGAAACTATTGATCAGCTCTGGAAGCAAAAAAGGGTTGCCAGCACGGAGGTTGAAGGGGTCTCCACGATCTACAAACGGATTCAGCGCCCGAGAACGGGGGCGATTGATACGCCGGCTATAGCTTGCCTGAAGCGTAGTGTTGTCATCAAAAGCATAACCCGCAAAAATGCTTGGATACACCTTGAAGTAATCGTTCTCAAAGACATCAACGTCAGGTTCCAAGAGGGTACTCGTAGTGTAAGCTTGTTCTGCTCGTAAGCCTGCATTAAAGGTGATGGCATCGATCTTTCCTCCGAAGGTGGCGTAGAGTGCGTGAATGTCTTCTCCGTAAGTAAAGAGGTTGCTTTGCTGTTCATTTACGATAAACTGGCTGCCATCGAATGTTGCGAACTCAGCATCTGTCGTAAGCTCTTGTAGTGTGGAGCGCCAACCCGAAGTAATCTTGAAATTCCCAATGGCTTGTTCATAGTCGAGCTGGGCAACCACTTGGGTGCGATCTTCCAGCGCCGGGCTTTGCTGTAGAATGGATTCAAGCAGTGCTCCATTGTCGTCTAAGATTGTTTCATCGTAGTTTTCTTGTTCGAATTCATCATTTCGGCTATAGCGAATGTTTGCAGATAGCTTTCTCCCTTCCTTCTTAAAGGTGGTTGTATAATCTGCACTGATTTCAAAGTCGGTCTCATCCGAAGGTTCTGTTTCCAGGCGAGTACTCTCTCTGTCCAATTCTCCGGCAGAGTTAAAGAAACTAGTAATTCTTTCGTTATTGCTCTGCCCTTCCTCCAACTGGTAGTTGCCCTGGAGGCCTAAGGTGGCACGTTTGCCAATGCTGTACTCGGTTCCCAGTTTGAAAGTGGTGGACTTACGAAGCCTATCTCCGTCGAAGTTGAATCGTCGGCTAAAAGTACTGTCTTCAATTACGCCGGTCTGGTCCCGAAACCCTTGGAAGAAGCGCTCGTCATAACGTCCACTCACTCCTGCGAAAGTGTTGAATTTGCCTTTGCGCCAGTTGAGGTCAAGGCTTCCGTCAAATTTGTTACCGGTACCAGCGTTGAGATTTATCGAGGCGTTGAAGCCATCGTCGCGCTTGTTTTTTAGAATAATGTTGATCAGGCCCGCCGTGCCGTCAGGGTCGTAGGCTGCACCAGGATTGGTGATTACCTCAATCCGCTCAATGTTAGTAGCCGAGAGGGACTTCAGATAGGTCGCAGGATCAGAGCCAACTAGGCCAGAGGGTCGCCCGTTAATCAGGAAGCGAACATTTCCAGAACCTCGGAGGGAAACGTTTCCCTCTAAATCTACACTTATACTAGGTAGCTGCCGGAGCAGGTCTTCTGCAGATCCACCGGCAGCAGCGATGGATTTTTCTACGTTGAAGACTTTTCGATCTAATCCGAGCTCCATTACTGCACGTTCAGCCGTGACTACAACTTCATCAAGGTTTTGCCCCGCTGTTCCAAGTGAAACATCGCCGATGGAAAACACGCTTTCTATTTCACTTAGCTCAACTTCCCTGTTTTCTGTGTCATAACCAATAAAGCTCATTTCTACGCGGTAATCTCCTGGGGGGACGTTCTCAAAAAGGAATTTTCCATCAATATCCGTCGTTGTGCCGGTAAGCATACTGTCTTGAACGGTGAAAATAATGACGTTAGCAAAACCAATGGGTTCCTCGGTTTCTGCGTCAATCAACGTGCCGACTACCTTTCCGGGAGAAGAAGCTGGTTGGGTTTGTGCGAAGGCAAACAATGGTAGCAAGGCAAACACAAGCATTAGGCGCGCGCGCAGGTGCAAAGAAGAGTTGAAAATCAAAGACATTTGGCTGGGGATCTGGTAGTGGCCTTTAAGACGGCCTTAAAGTGAATAAGTTTAATGCCCTAAGCTGAACTTCAGTTCAATTGTTCGGCCCCGGCAAGTCCGTTAACACCTTATTGGGGATTAAAGATTGTTATGTTACACTGTACTAGCTTTGCTTTGAGAAATACTTTGATGTTTTACTTTCGCGGAATGCTACTACACCTCCTTCGGATTCTACCGTTTCTGCTTATGCTTTTATCTTGTTCTGGTGGTCCGGATCAGTCATCTTCAGCTCCCCTAACCTTAAGCCGAGGCCCTATCAGCATCACGGTAGAGCCAGCCCTTGGCGGCCGAATCAGTAGCCTTACTTATGATGGTGTTGAAGTATTGCAAACAACGCGCGATAAAGAAAACCTACATTGGGGAAGCACCGTATGGACGAGCCCGCAATCCGCCTGGAACTGGCCGCCACCTGCTGCTTTTGATGCTGAACCTTATACCCTAACCAAACTAGGAGAATACCGTATTCTGCTCGAAGGGCCGCTTGATACAGTTTCCTTCTTGCGGATGCGAAAAAGAATTGTTCTTGGCCCCGATTCCGATATTGGTCTTACCTACTGGGTCACCAACGAAGGCGCTTCCGGTGTCAATGTAGCCCTCTGGGAAAACACTCGCTTGCCCTATGCTGGGACCTTTGAGTTTGTTGCTGATACGGTATGGACCGAACGGGATAGTGTGGAATTTGAACTCCAGGATTCAGTTCGCATTGTCACTCTTGATGAACGACATACCGCTGAAGGAAAGCTCTTTGCCAACTTGCCCACCGGAACAGCTACTTACAAACACAACGGAATAGCATTCACGAAGCACACCGTTGTGAAAGATTTGTACCGCACCCCACCCAATGAAGCTCCGTTGGAAATTTACGTTGCGCCCAAGGGCAATTTCTTCGAATTTGAATTGGTTGGGGATTACCGGAATATTGGCCCAGGAGAAAGCAATAACGTTCGGTTGAAATGGAGCCTTAAAAAATCGGCGATCAACAATTGAAACAAGTATCTTCGTCACTATGCTTAAGCTCCTTCTTTCTTTGTTTCTTCTTTCATCCTTTGCACTCTGGGGACAGGATGAATTTTTAGAGGCGCTTTCGGTCGAAGTCTGTAATTGCCTGGACGGGAAGACTTCCGAAGCTGTTGCTTTGAATTGTTTTGAAAACCTGGCTACCAGTAAATCCAAGACCATTCAAAAACGTTACGATCTAGACGTTTCCGTTTCTGCAAAGCGGGACCAACTCGCTGAACTAATGCTTGACTACTTAATGAGCGGATGCCCTCTCTTGAAAACAGTTCGTCTTGAGAACGATGAGAATGAGTTTCGTTGGGCAGACAGCCGAAGATTAGACGAAAGTTCAACGCCGCAATTCATGGCCCGAAAAGGCCCACCTGCCGATACCTCGCAGGTCATCACCTCCGAACCCCCTCTGGTTTGGCGGGCCCAAGGAACCTTGCTTGCACAACCCGGTAGCAAAGGCCTTCGCTTACTTACCGACAAGAAAAGAGAACTAAGCTTTGAACTGCCCTCCGCAGTTGCCCGCCGAAGAGACTTTGACCGGGGTGATGAGGTGAGCCTTACCTACCGAAGGGAATGGCGAACGAGGGAGGGTAGGCTTGTACTGGTGGTGACGGAGATTGAATGAGAAGACTTAAGGTCAAAGCTATGCTAACCGACAAACGAAAGTTTCTCAAAAAAACTTACTTTCAGTAAAAACTGAAAGTTGTTCCGTACGTTGTACTTTTGTAACATAGCCTAGTAAATATGAGCAGCCCCTCCATTTCAACAATTTTGCGCGATAGTAACCTGCCATCCGGACTGCGGGTGATCGCCGAAAAGGTATACGCCGGTGATCGGATTACGTCTGAGGAAGGACAACTGCTTTATGATGAAGCGCCCCTTGGTTACCTCGGCTCACTTGCTAACCATATTCGGGAGCGTAAGCACGGTGATAAGACTTACTTCAACCGGAATTTCCACGTAGAGCCTACCAACGTTTGCCTTTATACCTGTACTTTCTGTAGTTACAGCCGCCGAATAAAAAAGCGGGAAGACGGCTGGGAATATAGCTTAGAAGACATTATGGCAATCGTCAAGGGCTACGATGACAAGCCCGTAACGGAGGTGCACATCGTTGGTGGTGTACTTCCTCAATATGATGTTCCTTTCTACGCCGAGCTCTTTAGCCAAATCCGGGAGCACCGTCCGGACCTCCACGTTAAGGCACTTACTCCAGTGGAGTACCATTATATCTTCAAGAAAGCTAAAATCAGCTACGAAGAAGGTATGGCCCAGATGAAGGAAGCCGGCCTTCAGTCTATGCCCGGCGGCGGCGCAGAAATCTTCCATCCTGAAGTTCGCGACCAGATCGCGGGCGGTAAATGCTCAGGTGAGGAATGGCTACGTATTCATGAAATCTGGCATGGGCTTGGCATGCGCTCTAACGCGACAATGCTCTACGGTCACATCGAAGAGTTCCGTCACCGAGTAGATCACCTGGAGAAGCTGCGGCACTTACAAGATAAAACCGGTGGCTTCCAGACCTTCATTCCATTGAAGTTCCGGAATAAAAACAACGAGCTGAGCCACCTGGATGAATCCACCGTTGTAGAAGACCTGCGCAACTACGCCATCAGTAGAATCTACCTCGATAACTTTGATCACATCAAAGCCTACTGGCCAATGATTGGACGTACAACGGCCCAACTCTCCCTTGCTTTTGGCGTAGATGATATTGACGGTACCATTGACGATACTACACGCATTTATTCAATGGCAGGTGGCGAGCAAAACCCTGCACTCAGCACCGAAGGATTGGTGAAAATGATCCGTTCTGTTGGGCGCCATCCCATTGAGCGGGGAACGCTCTATGAAATTATCACCGATTTCAAAGATGTTGAATTTGCCGACGACAAACAATACCGAGGGTATACAGCCCTGCCGGTGGTGTAGTCGGTTGTCAGTTGTACAGACAACCGACAACCCATAACCGACAACCGAAAACAAACTACCGAAAACCAACAACTTTGAAAACCGTATACATTATCCGCCACGGCCAAACCGATTTTAACCTAAAGGGTATTGTCCAGGGCAGCGGCGTGGATTCCAGCCTAAATGATACCGGACGTACTCAAGGCCAACTACTGTTTGAAAAGTACCGAGAGTTACCCTTTCAGGTCGTATTGACGAGTGGTCTAAGAAGGACTTGGGAAACCGTCTCCGGATTCATTGACGCGGGCATCCCCTGGGAACGCCACCTGGAGATCAATGAGATGAGCTGGGGGACACACGAGGGCAAAAAGGGTACAGAAGCCTCAATTGCAGAATACAGAAAAATCAAAGACGGCTGGGGGCTAGGCAAGATTGATGGCCGTATCGGAGGGGGAGAAAGTGCGCGTGAAATGGGTGCGCGCCTTCAAACTTTTATCGATCACCTTCCGGACCGTGAAGAAGATCTCATTCTGATCTGTTCTCATGGCCGTGCTATGTGTGGCCTGGTAACAATGATGATGGGGCGACCGATTGATCGGATGAACGAGCTTACCCACAGCAACACGGGGCTTTGGCGGGCAACGCTACAAGACGATGGCACCTGGCTATTCGATCTTCAAAATGACCGGAGTCACCTGCCCGTTGAACTAAATACTGGAAAATGGTAGCCACCTTTGAAGCATTACGGGACAAAAATCTCAGGAAGTCGAGTGAAAATGTAAAACACCGAGTTGTGGCGGTTTCTTACCTGAACACCAAGCCCTTACTCTATGGATTGCTACGCTCTCGTATCCAGCCTTCGCTTGAGCTGGATTTGGCAATTCCGTCGGAATGTGCCCGACGTTTGCTCGTTGGTGAGGCAGACATCGCCTTGGTTCCCGTAGCCATCATACCAGAACTTCCCGAAGCACACATCATCAGTGATTACTGTATTGGCGCCGACGGTGCGGTGGCTACTGTTTGTATTTATGGCACCGTGCCCATTGAGGAAATGACCAGCATTTACCTGGATCATCATAGTAGAACTTCGGTAATGCTGACGCGGCTTTTACTGGAAGAGTACTGGAAGCTTAATCCAAAACTTGTAGATGCCGAAGAGGGTTACATCGACCGTATCGGTGGCAACACCGGTGGGTTGGTTATCGGCGATCGTACCATCGGTCTGGAAGATCGTTTTCCTTACGTTTATGATTTGGGAGAGGTCTGGAAAACGCATACTGACTTACCATTTGTCTTTGCGGCTTGGATCTCTGTAAAACCCTTGACACCAGACTTTAAAGATGCTTTTAATGAAGCTTTGCGTGAAGGGATGGAGCATTTGCCTGAACTCCAGCTATTGCTCTCTTCTCCCCATCCTGATTTTGACCTAGTGGAATATTTTACCCATCATATTGATTATGATTTGGATGGCCCGAAGCGGGAAGCTTTGAACAGGTTTTTAGGTTTTGTGGGCGCGGCCGCAGGTGCAAAGTAAGCTGGTCGAGGAGTTGCACTCCGAGCGGAGCTGAACGGCCTCTATGTCTTTGCTTAGAGTGCAACTCCTTGAATAAAGGCCGCTCATTGATCGGTAATTTGCTAGATTGCCAGCTCAAATCAAAGTAATACATGCGCCTGCTTTTCACTTGCTTTTTCGCCTTTTTCACCCTTTACCTTGGGGGCCAGCAAACCCGCTGGCAAATCAACGCTACCCAAAGCGGCGTAATCTGGGACGTAAAGAACGATACCCGCCTCCCGCACGGAGACAACATTGAAATGTCTGGCCGGGGCGTCTCCGCCATCATCCACTATGAAGTAGATACGAACCGGATGGTGAAGGTAAAACGTGAGCTGATCTACCCGCAAATGCGACCCTACATAAAGGATACGGACCCATCGTGGTGGGCGACTTATCGCAACTATTTGCGGAGGGATTATGAGGATGAGGAGGTGTTGCCAAGACTATATGTCGGAGAGAAAGAATTAGTGTTTAGCCCGATTCAGCAAATCAGCATAGATGATTGCATTTCCTTTATCCACGAAGAAGACGAAAATGGTGTGCAAATCACTCGTGTTCTGTTTCCATCTAAAGATGAGCACCGGTATTTTGAAACCTTAGAAATTCGGAATAATTCGAATAAGAAAATTGCTATTCGCATTGCTCCTCGTAGATCTTTGGAGCATCACCTTGGAGTTGAAGGAGGCTTTTATACCCGAAGTGATATGCCTCAAATCGGTCAGATTTCGATCCCTCCTAGTGAGGCTAAGCATATTACGGTCACGCAGACAGCTGATATACTGGATGACCGTGGTTTTAACCTTGCTGATGATCAAACTGTCAAGAAAGCTCGAAAAGAACGGGAAGAAATAAGTAAAGGGTTAACAGATAACCTCCGCCTCGAAACCCCCAGCCCCATCTACAACACGATGTTTGCCCTCGCCAAAATCCGGGGAGCAGAGAGCATCTTTGATTCCAAACTGGGCCTTGTTCATAGCCCCGGCGGAGGGCGCTATTACATCGGTTTTTGGGCCAACGATCAGGCGGAGTACATCAATCCTTTCTTCCCCTACCTTGGTTATGAATTGGGCAATGATGCTGCTTTGAATATGTGGCGCGTCTACCAGCGGGCAATTCCGGAAGACGGTTCAAATATTCGCTACAGTTTCGAGATGGAAGGGGATAGCCCCGCGAACCCGCTTGATCGGGGAGACGCGGCCATGATAGCCTACGGCCTAAGCCACTATTTGCTCGCTCTTGGCGATAAAGACATCGCCGAAGAACTCTGGCCGCTCCTAAGCTGGTGCCTTGACTACAACGACCGTAAGCTGAACGAACACGGTGTAGTAGCTAGTGAATCCGATGAAATGGAGGGCCGAATCGAAACAGGAGACGCAAACCTTTCCACTTCCAGCCTTTATTACGGCGCCCTGGAGACGAGTATTAGTCTTGCCGAAGAGCTAGGCAAAGAGAAAAAGATGATCAAAAACTGGTCTCGCCAGCGGGAAGCACTTGCTGAGGCCATAGAGGACTTCTTTGGCCGTGAGGTGGAAGGTCTCGAAACCTACCGCTATTACGATGGCCACGAAGCTCTGCGGCACTGGATTGCCCTGCCGCTGGTCGTCGGCCTGCACGGCCGCAAGGAAGGCACCCTTGAAGGCCTCTTCGATCGCCTCTGGACCGACAACGGCGTTGCCGTAGAAAAGAACCACCCGAACCCGTCCATCAGTAAGATATTTTGGGACCGGGGAACCCTTTACGCCCTTCGTGGCGCCTTCATTGCGGGGGCAACCAAACGAGCTAATGACCGGCTTTTACAGTTCAGTCGAGAGCGCCTGCTTGGTGAACGAGTGCCCTATGTAGTTGAGGCTTACCCGGAGGGGAGCATGGCCCATCTCAGCGCCGAAAGTGGGTTGTATTGCCGCATTTTTACAGAGGGCTTATTTGGCATCCTGCCTACAGGATTCCGCTCTTTCCGTCTTCAGCCCCGTATGCCGGAAGGCTGGGACAAGATGGCGCTGCGCAACATCCATGCCTTTGGGCAGGATGATGGTTTTGACATCGAAGTCAGCCGGATGGGGGAGAACATGACCGTTATCATCAAAGACAGCAGTGGGGGAGAATTGAGCCGGGGGACGATGTATACGGAGGATACTATGGAGGTGGTGCTGCCAGAATAACTCCTCGACCGTTACACTGCACCTGCGGCCGCGCAAAAAAACACTACCTCTTGGTTTTGTTATCTTACCCCAAGTTTTAAAACCCCACCCAAATGACCAGGAATTACCTAATCGCTATAATAACGCTGGGCCTTGTGTTCAGTACCAACTTCCTTAACGCCCAGAGGACTGAAGTAAGCCCTAAAGACACGGTTAAAACCGCTGTTGGAGCAAAAGAGTCAGAGGAAAAGAAAAAGAAGAAAAAGCCGCTTTTTAAGAAATATGAAGAGGTGATCACTGAAGAAGCTGAATCAACTTCTGGCCTTTTTAAAACCCACCGGGTTGAGGACAAGTATTACTTCGAAATCCCTTTTGATCGGCTAGGCAAGGATATGCTGCTTGTAAGTCGGATAGCAAAGATTCCCGCCAATTTGGGTGGGGGGTACTTCAATGCTGGGACTAAAACCAATGAACAGCTTGTTCGCTGGACGCGGAACCGCAATAACGTACACCTTAAGTCGGTCTCCTATAACAGTGTTGCCGATGAAGAGCTGCCGATTAATATTTCGGTCCAGAACAATAACTACGCCCCGTTAATCATGAGCTTCAAGATTGAAGCTTTCAATGAGGACTCTACGGCAATGGTCATCTCGGTCAACGACCTGTTTTTGTCCGATGTACCCGCCATTAGCGGACTGTCTTCCCGGATCAGAACAGCCTACAAAGTTCGAAGCTTAGACAAGAAGCGGTCCTTCATTGACCGGATGGCTGCTTACCCCGAAAACGTTGAGGTACGCCACGACATGACTTTTTCTTCTAGCCAGCCGCCTTCTAACCGCAACTCAGGAACCATCTCTATGCAGATGGCACAATCGCTTTACTTACTCCCGGAAGAGCCGATGCAGCCCCGGATGTTTGACGAGCGGGTAGGGTGGTTCACCGTCAGCCAAGTAGACTACGGATCAGAAGCGCTGAAAGCCGACCGGAAGACTTATCTCCAGCGTTGGAAACTGGAGCCTAAGGACCCTGCTGCCTACGCGAAGGGAGAATTGGTAGAGCCGGTAAAACCCATTGTTTATTACATCGATCCTGCTACGCCAGAGAAATTCGTTCCGTATTTCATCCAAGGAATTGAAGACTGGCAGGTAGCTTTTGAAGCTGCTGGCTTCAAAAACGCTATTATTGCCAAGCGTGCACCGACAAAAGAAGAGGACCCGGATTGGAGCCCGGAAGATGCTCGTTATTCTACGGTCCGGTACGTGGCCAGCGAAACGCGTAATGCCATGGGACCTAGTGTTTCTGATCCCCGTTCCGGCGAGATCATCGAGTCCGACATTATTTGGTACCACAACCACCTTCGCAGTTACCGCAACCGCTATTTATTAGAAACGGGTGCCGCTAATCCATCCGCCCGCACGCTGAATACCTCCCCTGAAGAGATTGGTGAAATGATGCGGATGGTCATTGCGCACGAAGTAGGCCATGCCCTCGGTCTGCCACACAACATGAAAGCAAGCTATGCCTACCCGGTAGATTCCTTACGATCGGCAAGCTTTACCAATAAATGGGGCCTGGCAACTACTATCATGGACTATACCCGCTACAACTACGTCGCCCAGCCGGAAGACAAAGGAGTGCGTTGGGTTCGGATGCTCGGCCCTTACGATATCTACGCCATCAACTGGGGTTACCGGATGGTCCCTAATGCAAATTCTGCCGAAGCTGAACTCCCAACCCTGCGCCGCTGGATTGCGGAAAAAAAGGGAGACCCGAAATTCCTCTTTGGTGGGCGGAACCGCTATGACCCAAGTTCACAAACTGAGGCTGTTGGCGATGACCCGGTGAAGGCGAGCACCTACGCTCTTAAAAACCTCAAGCGGGTTGCGCCAAAATTGGCCGAATGGACCGCCACTAGTGGAGAAGGTTATGCGGATCTTGGTGAGCTTTATGGCGAACTGCTGGGCGTTTGGTCGCGCTTTTCAGGCCACGTAACCGCTAATGTTGGCGGCGTATACGAACTACTGCAAACCACCGACGAGAAAGGCTTTACTTACACGCCGCTTGGACGTAAAGAACAAGAGGCTTCCGTCGCATTTCTCAACGCTAATGTCTTTACCACTCCAGACTGGTTACTGCAAGAAAACATTGTGCGTAACATCGGCCCCGATGGGGTTATGCCAAGAATCCGTAGCCTTCAGGAGCGTCAACTTTCCGGTTTGCTGCGCAGTGATCGGTTAGCACGATTGGTTGAGCAGGAAGCGCTTAATGGAACCGATGCTTACGCGCTTACGGACATGTTGGAAGACCTTCGGGCCGGTCTTTGGTCGGAACTCGATGGTGCGAAAGCTATAGATGGTTTTCGGCGCAACCTACAGCGTAGCCACGTCGCCAAACTCGGTACGCTCCTCGATGAAGACGTGATGAAGCGAACGGACGTAGGCGCCGCTGCACGAGCAGAATTACGCATGGTACGGAAGGCTGCCAACGGAGCTGCGTCTTCCTATAAGGCAGGCATCATTCGCTACCACCTGGAAGATGTGGTGGCACTCATTGATGAGATGTTAGATTTGGACTAAGCTGTCTCCAAACTCGTCAGGCGAATTCTATTTTAAAGTTCGTCTGGCGCGTTTGGTTATGTGTTTGCCTTCCTTTCCGTAACTTAACCCTACCCAAGCCAAACCCGGTCATGCCCAACCCTTACGATGATCTTTTTGATAACCCCTTACCCGAGAAGAAGCCTGCTCCTGCCGGGAAATCCGTAGAAGGCCCTGCTCCGGCACCGGAACCATCTTTTAGCTTCGATGATGACTTCGACCCCGACGGGCCGGATGCTCTAGATGAAATTTTAGCACTGATTGCGGACTTCAACAGCCGTGCTGAGCGCTTTTCGAAAATGCTCAGTGAGTTGCGGGTTGTAGACCATGAAGTGAAGGGCAAAGTGGCTCGTCTTTTCCTCGTTTCAGAAGACCCCCATAGCCGAGGCTCTCTGGAGGGCGAAAAGCAGTATCATCTTTTGCAAACGGAAAAATTTGTAGCCATTATTGAGCCGATGCGTGACCTGGCTGAGCTGCACCTGGGGATTGTGAAGCAATTCAATCACGACATCGATGATCATTATTTTTCGGTGGAAAAAACAAAGGGACAGATCGAGTCGGAAAAGACGCTGGCAATGGATGGAATTAATTTGCAACGCAAAATTCTGTCAGAGGCATCTTCCGCATTGAAAATTCTGAAGGGAGGACTACAGGATACTGAACGCAGGTTGAAAGGTTACGTAAATGCAGGTGGAAAGAATAATATCAGCAGTTCAGAATTTGAGTTGTTGACGCGAAAGCGAGAACAGCTCACTTCAGGCCTTGATCACCGTTTTGACTACAGTGTTCTTGACACTAATCTTTTGGACAAGACAGCATTTTCGTTGGGTATTTACCTTAAGGAAACCAGTGCTCAGTACTTAAGTAAACTAGGTAAAGCATTCAACCAATAGTTGATGAAATTGAAGTACATTCTAGGTGGTGCCATCATGCTTCCGTTGCTGCCATTCATGTATTTGCATGGCCAGCGCATTGTGAAGAGTGTGCCAAAATTGCCGGATGCTGAAGGCCCGGAAGGCCTTGTTGAGGGGCCTGGAGATCGTTCGTTGAAACTATTGGTATTGGGGGAGAGTACAATGTCGGGTGTGGGGGTCGCAACGCACGAAGAGGGGTTCACGGGAGCTTTGGCGCGCACGCTAGGAGCAGGGTGGAAGACTGAGGTGCAGTGGAGGGTCTACGCCCGCAGTGGCTTCACTCTACGGAGATTAAAAGAGGAGGTCCTTCCCCTGATAGAGGAGGAAAGTGTTGACCTGATTGTAGTAGGAATGGGCGGTAACGAAGCCTTCAAGATGAATACCCCGGCTGGTTTTCGGCGCGATATGCAGGCCGTGATTGATGACCTCCGCTCCAGATTCGGCCCGCAGGTGCCGATTACTTTCCCGAATATGCCGCCAATTAAGGAGTTTCCGGCCTTCACTCCGCTTATCAAGTTTACCCTTGGGAATATGGTGGAGTACTTCGGTGAAGAGCTGACCGACTTAATCAAAGGCCAAAGGAACTTATTTTATAATCCTGAGGTTATCCGCCTGTCGCACTGGGCCAAGGAGTTGGATATGGAGGAAAATCCCAAGGCCTTCTTTAGTGACGGCGTTCATCCATCGGGGCTTACGTATACCACCTGGGGGGCGGACTTCGCCGAATTTATTCAGCGGGAAATTCCTTTCCCTGGGCGGGACAATAATAAAATATGATTGTATTCCTTACTGGAGCCTGTGGAGTAGGCAAAACGACTCTCTTAAAACACCTCCAAGAAATACTGCCTTCCGATAAATACGAATTTTACCAAACCGACGATACGCCACTGCCAAGTAATGAAGAGGTGCAACGCTTATACGTAAACGGTTGGGAAGGCTGGCAAAAGGTCCATATGCGGTATTGGGTAGACCGGTTAATGCCTCTGCATAACGATAAGACGATATTTTGGGACGGCCAGACTAATATGGACTTTCTAGAGACTTACCTCAATGATTACCTTTCCGAAGACTACCGAATTGTGCTCGTGGAATGCGATGTTGATGAGAGGTTTCGACGCCTTATCGAAGAACGAAATCAGCCTGAACTCGCTCAACAAGATCAAGTGAACTGGCGAAATTTTCTGCACCGCCAGGCAATTGAAAAGAATGCTTTCATCCTGGACAGCACCCATATGGGTACGGCCGAGCTGGCAAAGGCTTTGCTGAAAGAAATTGAAGACTAAAGGTGCAGTTAAAGTGGATTAAAATTGTCTTAAAAGCTACGATTTTTTTTGGCATTTAGTGGGTTATGATTTTCTTAGTGAGCCTAAATCCTATCCCCATGAAACCTTTCTACTTTTTAGCCCTAATCTCTTTTCTTTTCGCTTCCTGCTCGTCTCCTTACGTAGTCCGTCTGGAGCCGCAGGCGGAAAACGTTTCTTATCGGTACGGGGAAAAACTTGTTGCCCAAACCGATGGACAGGCTAAAGTAACCGTAAGCTATTACGACTCTTCACCCAGATACGTCGTTTTTCATATGGAAGTGGAAAATACGGGGACTACTGATTTCGACTTTGATCCCGCCACTTGTATCCTCGTTGGTGATGCCGGCCCAGTACAACAAGCCATCGATCCGGAGGTGCAGCTATTAGCAATGGACCTTCAGGCGGTGAAGGAGGTGAGAGCTGCTGAAGGGCTGGCTGTTGCGGGGCTGGCAATAACGGTTGCGAGCACTGCTGTTGCTGTAGCTAACGGAGTAACGGATACCTATTTTTACGGCGATGCAGTCATAAATTCTGCCTCCGACCTTTCTTTCGTGGTGCAGGGAAATGATGTTGAAGATGACATAATTCGAGGTGTA
The DNA here is from genome assembly GCA_964410795.1 of uncultured Lewinella sp. Lineage (GTDB taxonomy): Bacteria > Bacteroidota > Bacteroidia > Chitinophagales > Saprospiraceae > Neolewinella. The sequence goes on from CAYPIM010000004.1 coordinate 70,884, forward strand.
ACCCTACCATTTGATGGTGAGGAACCCGCCCCTAATAACCGCTACTTTTGGTTGGATTATGCACTGCGCATTACTACCATTAGCCCCGGGAAAAGCGCTTTTGGCAAGATTGCCTTCGCCAGGAATGATGCTGCTGAAAACCTAAGTTTCAAAGTTACCGTACAAGGCCAGGAATTTACCTTTCCTTTCAGTCAGAATTTGTTTCGGCCAGGCCAGTAGTAGCAGCGGCTTTAGCCGTTAGCTTATTCAAGCAAGCGGCTGAAGCCGCTGCTACACTACCTTTACCAGATGCTACAACGATGCTTTTACACTGCTTTGCTCTTTCTAATCTTTCTTTGCACCTGCGCTCCGTCGCCCGAAAATAGAGGAGGAAAGGAGGAGATAAGTGAGGCCGAGATGCCGAATATTCTCTTTATTCTTACCGACGACCAGGGCATCGGAGATCTTTCTCTCCACGGTAATGACTCGATCCGAACACCAAATATAGATGCGCTCTTAACATCTGGCGCACGCTTCAATCGCTTTTACGTCAGCCCCGTTTGTGCCCCAACCCGTGCCAGCTTCCTGAGTGGGCTGCACGCACCCCGCACCGGAGCTGTATTTGTCACCCGTCGTCGGGAAACGATGACGGATAAGGTGCTTACTATCCCGGAATACATGCGCCACGCTGGTTACCGCACTGGCCTTTTCGGAAAGTGGCACAATGGTGCTACCGCACCTTACGATCCGGGAAGTCAGGGTTTCGAAGAATTTCTGGGCTTTACCCTCGGCCACTTTAATGATTACTTCAACGGCGAGTTGCAAAATGAACACAACGAACTTATCCCGTTCAGCGGGGATCTGACCCAGATACTTACTGATACCGCCGCCAATTTTATGATGCAAGAGCACCGGGATCCATTTTTTTGCATGTTGACTTACCAGGCTCCGCATACGCCCGTACAGGTAGCGGATAAGTACTGGGACGCGGTAAAAACCCGGGGCCTGAGCGACTACAATACTGGCATCTACGCCATGATCGAATCCGTGGACGACCGCATTGGTCAACTATTAGACCGGCTGGGAAAAGCTGGGAAACTCGATAACACTATCGTGATTTTTAGTACAGATAATGGGCCGAACGGAGACCGGTACCGTATGGGCTTAAAGGGAACAAAAGGTCAGGTAGACGAAGGGGCTGTCCGGGTGCCGTTTGGCATTCGTTTTCCCGGAAATCATCCTGCTAACGGACAAATATTTTCTGCACCCGCTGCGCACATTGACCTCGTACCTACGCTGCTGGACATTGTTGATTTGCCCGTACCCGAAAACCTGGACGGTCAGAGTTTAATGCCTCTGCTGCAACCTGATTCTGCCACTACGTTTGACCCTAATCGTTCAATCTACGCCTTCAAGCAGGGCTATGATTTTACTGGATATCCCGGTAGTGTGAGGAATAGTCACCGACTGGTCGTGATGAATGCCGCTGACGACTTCGAGGCCTATGAAATCCACAAAGACGAAGGCCAGCGTACGGACATCATGAAGCTGAAGGGCGACTACCTAAAAGGTATTCAAGGAAAAGCCCGGAAAATGGCCGATGAGTACAACCAGTTGGTGTCAACAATTGCCCGACCTGACCGCGTAGGACCACCGATTGACCTTGATGCAGCGCGTGGCAAGCCTGTTCGGTTGCTTGCGCATGAGGGGGAACCAAACGGAGCTTGTAAATTCAGTGATCAGTATGGCTGGGCGAACGATTGGTTTGTCATGTCAGGCGCAGAGGGCTACGTAACCTGGCCAGTTAAAGCTAGAAAAGATCACAAATATCGTGCTACGGTACGTTATCATAATGGTGCAGATGAAAACAGGATGATCGTATTTACTGTAGACAACGGAGACAAGTTTCCGTGCACATTGCCCCCATTTAACACGCGTCAGCTTCCTGTAGCTGACCGGGTAAAAAGAAAAGAAGTTTACCCCAGAGCGTGGGGAGAGCAAACTGTAGAAATTATGCTTCCAAGCGGCGCAAAAGGCCTAAGCGTTTATGCCCAAAAGGGTGGAGACGTTTGGATCAAAGAAATTACCTTGCAGTAGTAACGGCTTTAGCCGTTAGCTTGAACTAAAAAACCTTCTTTTCCACTTGTGGAAAAGAAGGTTTTTTAGGTGCAATCAAGCAAGCGGCTGAAGCCTCAGCTAACGGTTCGAATCATAAGTCCCCGCAACAGACTGCGAGATAAACTTACCCCAGGTCAGGTTACTCTTACCCGGTTCCTGTGCTTGCGCACGCTCAATGGCGTACTTTGCGGCGTGCTCGATCACCCAGTTAAAGTTCTCTTCGCCGACGCTGAACTTGTCCGCATCTGGGGCGGGGTTGCAGAAGTCGATGGCGTAGGGGATGCCGTCTCGAATGGCAAATTCCACGGTGTTGAAGTCGTAGCCCAGCCATTCGTTGATCTTGATTACGTAGTCGTGCATCAGCTGCATCATCTCATCGGAGACGTCGTGGTGGCAGTTGTAGCGGTCCAGGAATTCATTGCGGGGCTCGTAGTGCATGATCTTCACGTACTTGCGGCCGATGCAGTAACAGCGGAAGTAGCTGGTGAAGGTGATGTTTTCCTGGAGCATCATGACCAGCTGGCCTGTTTCGGCGTGGGCTTTCCAGAGGTCTTCCGGGCCGTTGCATTTGTAGACCGACTTCCAGCCACCGCCGTCGTGCGGCTTTGTCCATGCGGGCCAACCGATGTAGTTAAACATACTGTCCCAGTCTAGCGGATGCGCCAGGTTCGTAAACGATTCGTCGGAGGTGTCATCAGGCTTCTCAAAGCTGGGCAGAAGTACGGTCTTCGGTACGGGAACGTCCAGGCCGCCAACGCTGAGCACATTGTTGAAGAACTTCTCATCGGCACTCCACCAGAAAGGGTTGTTAATAACAGCGGTACCCGTGGCAGCCGCATTTTTTAGCATGGCGCGGTAGAAGGGAACGTCCTGGCTGATGCGGTCAATGATGACAGCGTAGCCGGGGTTCAGCCCCTGGCCGCACTTGTCAATCTTTACCGGTTCGGCCATGATGCCATCCACGTTCATGTCGTTGATGCGCTGAATTACTGCTGGGGGAAAAGACCGCTCGCGGCCGTAGAGAATGCCTATTTTCTTCATCTGGGTGTGTTTGGTTTGGTGGTGAAAACACAATTTAAGGCTTTTGTTCGATGTAATTGTAAATGTCGGTGCAACCTTCGGCTTATTATAAGCGTTGGTGCCTTTTCCCCTCCCATTAGATCAAGGGGAGGACCTTACCGTGTCAACTAAAATTAATGACCTTCATAACCTTCTTTTTGGCCACTTTAGGCTCGCTTTTCTCGGTGGTTAACCCACTTGGGGCGGTACCGATTTACCTTACGCTTACGTCGTCGAGCACAACGCAACACCGAAAGGTGACGGCCCGAAAGACGGCCATGTGGTTCATGATCATCCTGGTGG
>CAYPIM010000005.1:0-4329 GCA_964410795.1 uncultured Lewinella sp.
GTTATCCGGGAAGGAATCGAACCTCCATCTCCTGAATCAAAATCAGGGGTAATAGCCGTTATACCACCGGACAAAAAATCTAAAAAAACGTTGAGCGGATAGCCGGGATCGAACCGGCATCTTCAGGGTGGAAGCCTGTAACTCTGCCATTGAGCTATATCCGCATGATTGTACTCCAGAAAGGATTCGAACCTTTACTGAACCGGTTCTGAGCCGGATGCCTCTGCCGTTGGGCTACTGGAGCGGGCATCATTTGGGTCTTGTTTTCAGAGCACCTAACTCGCAAAGCGAGGCAGGCCTGTTGAAAAAGCAAGAACCAAATGATATATCGTTACCACTTGAGGGATCGAACCTCAATCTCCAGGTTCGTAGCCTGGTGTCCTTCCGGTTGAACGAAGTGGCAAAATCAGTGCGGACGAAGGTGGGGCGTGGCTCCGGCCGGAGCCGGAAAATCGACGGGGCTTGAACCCGCTGCCATTGGGGTATTAACCCAATGCTCTACCAAATGAGCTACGAAGTAACACGCATCCGTGAGTACCGCAATGAAAATCTTGATTTTTGTCTTGACGCCTTTCCACGAGCGCCAATCCGTTGAAGGGCGCTTATTGCGTAAGGAGAAGTTGTCGCGCAGGTAGTAGGGCATTTTGCCCTCGAAGACCTCGCTGTCGTTGTGTTAGTAGTTGCATTGGTGGAAATATTTGAGTGTCCGTATTGGTGGACAGAGGGATAATGGCAGAAGCAGACTAATTAGTTGCAGGAGGGGCAATGTTTTTTGTAATTGTTCATTTTTTGGCGCGGCCGCAGGATGCAGGGTGGGGTAGTGGTGTATGTTACTTACCCTGCAAAAGGGTATTTTCTAGCGATGGGGTTGATCGAACGCCGTAGGCTAAGATCAGCCCACTACGATTTCGAGCGTGTTTGCAATAACCTCACCGTTATGCATGGACCTGCCCATTACGAGACAACGGTATATAAGCACAACGTTAGTCCTAATCACGTAAGCCTTTGCTAAAACACCCATAAGCCTAGTAAATATGCGGGTTTCAGCCATATTTGATGGACTGATTATCCGTTTCTATCCGTTTATAAACGCATATAAACGTAAGTATGCGTATAAAAGACGACTAGCCCCTGGCGGCCTCCTCAGTTTTGCTGGCGTTCATCCGAATCGTCCATCAAAATAAACTGACCCGCCATGACTTCCGATTCTTTGCTCGATATGCTCGATGCCTTACGCAATTGTACCGATCCTCGGACCGGAGAAACTTTCCGAAAATCAGAAAGTTGTTTGGGCGAACCTCCGGTTCGGCGAGCCCTCAACCGGCTCATCAAAACCCTCGCTGCTCCGCCAGATCCTTCCTCCATAGACATTCCCGACCAGCTAATAACGGAAACCTGCGCAGCCCTACGGGAGTTGGGGTACGCCCCCTGCGTCTCTCAATTGGCGAAGGTCTTTATCGGTAGCCGGTCCATTGCCGATCATTCGTTGAAGGGCCTGGTCGCTTACAACCGGTATCGGGGTGTCTATACCCGAGACCTTATTCATACGCATCTGATGGGGTTTCACCGTCGTTTCCCGGAAATCCTGCCGGAGCAACCAAAGCAAAACAAGCGTACTGCTGATGAGCCCTGGAAAGAAATTGACTTCTTCCGCGCAACGACCTTTGATAAAATGGATAAGCCTAAGGAAGAGGAACTAAAACAAGCTGTCATTGCCCTAGGGCTACGTAAGCAAACAAGCCGACTACCAGCGTATATGCTTACCGCAAGGGAAACCTTCCCCCGCGCCTTTGAGCCCTGGGTGCGCGACGAGCAGGCGCTACTCATCGAAGCAATGTGTTATTCCAACGACCTGAAACGCCTCGTCGGAATCTTTGGCCGCTCCGCCCGCTCCTTAGAAAATATGGGCCAGCGGCTCATTTTTGAAAGTAAGCGAAAGCAGCAAGGAGCGTAAAAACAAACAATAAGTCATCCCGAACTTTGGGTAGCGCTTTTAGAAGTTGCTCCTGCCTACAAGCTGGAACCTGAAATAAAAAGCGATCAGTAAAAAGCATTTAGACTTGTTTTGCCTCAATGCTGTCTACTGATCGCTAAAAAGTGCGTTCTAATAGATTCAAAATCTCCTTTCGGAGATTAGTTGTCTACCGTTTGATAACACGACGAATCATCTGCTGGCTGCCTACATTAACCCGAACCAGGTAGATGCCCGAAGCACGCTGCTGAAGGTCTATTGTCGCAGCGTTCTGGCCAGTTGTAACACTGACCTTCTGCTCGCTGATCGTCCGGCCGGTAAGGTCCGTTAGCAAAACCTGGGCCTGGCCTCCGGCCAGTGCTTCAAAGCTTACGGTAATTTGATCAACAGCGGGAACGGGGTAAATTGAGAGTGCTGAGCTGGTGAGCGTACTATTGGTCAGCTCTACGATATTACTGAAGGTGAAGGTGCCATCCAGGTCTACCATCCGCAGGCGGTAGTAGGCGGTGGGCAGCGGGCTTTCGTCCATCAGCTCGTAGTTCAACTCTGTTTCAGAATCTCCGGCGGCAAGCACCTCTCCAATAGCGGACCAGTCGCTGGCATCGCTGCTACGCTCTACTACGTAGCGGTCGGCTGCTTCTTCACTGGCGGTAGTCCAGGTCAGTTTGTTGGCTTTTTCCATGGCCTGGCCGGTGAAGCTGATGAGTTCTACCGGAAGTGCGGATTGAACGGTTGCCGTAACGTCGAATTCACCTCCGCCATCAGCATAATCGTAAACCTGAACGTAGAAGGTCTCGGCGGCGGCACCATTAGCACCGTTTTGCCGAGGAGCCGGAACTTCATACACGAGGGTTTCGGGGGAAGGGGTGTCTTCACAAGCAACTTGTACCAGGTTATTGCAATCCCCACTGTATAATACGATTACCTCGTCGTTAGAGGTGCCGTCCACAAGAATCGTGATGATGTCGCCAGCACTCGTAGGAGCGGTAACGGTAAACCAGAGGTCGTCATCAGCATTACCGGTGAAGCCATCACAAGTAACCGCAGGTTCTGATACGGCGGGGTCTGCAGCGGTAGAGTTGTACCGTGCACCATTAGCAGCTGTGGGCATTCCGTTTGCATCCGTCAGCGCGATGGCATTCGCACAGGCATCGTTTGGTGGAGGACAGGCAAAGGTCTGGGCGGCACTCGTTAGGGTGCAAGAGGCGTCCTGGTCGTTAGCCGTAGTAAAAATCACACTAACTCCGGATGCGTACGGCCCGAAAGTGTTTGGTAGGGTGAGGTCAGCGGCCTGGCTTGCTGAGGCTTGATCATCGGTAATGGTCAGAGAGGTCGCAGAACCCGGGTCGGTTACTGAAACCTCTACGCTGAACTGGTTGTTGGCGCAGTCGTCCACCACATTATAGGTCACAGTTGGATCGGTGCAGGTTTCGCATTCCAATTCGATAGTGAAGGTTCCGGTGGAGGTGTTGTTATCGGAAAAGTGGCCTACGGTTACGTAGTAAGTCACTCCGTCGTCTGGGGTGAAGGTGATGATCTCATCGTCAAAGCCATCAGCACAGTCTACATTCGTAAAAGCGCCTCCGCAGGTTCCCGTAGCGATGGCGAGTTCAATGTCGTAGCTTGAATTATCCGGGTCAGCAGTGATGGTTACTGGCACGCCCATGCCCACGAAGGAGTACCATACGGAAGGCCCCTGGGTACAGCCCAGGTCGTCAGCATTGTCAGTAGCCGCCAAGGTGGTTCCGTTAATTGCAGGCGCATTACAAACCAGTGGTGTTGCACCCGAGCATAAATCGTTGGGAGGAGGACAAATAAAGGTTTGAGATGAGCTTGTAATCGAACAAGAGGCGTCTTGGTCATTTGCCGTAGTAAAAATTACACTGGTTCCTGCCGCGTAAGGACCGAAGGTGTTTGCTCCGGCCAGGTTTGCGGCCTGGCTTGCTGAGGCTTGATCATCGGTAATGGTCAGAGAGGTAGCGGAACCTGGGGCGGTTACTGAAACCTCTACGCTGAACTGATCGTTAGCACAGTCGTCAACTACATTGTAGGTGACGGTGGGGTCCAAACAGGTTGCACATTCCAGTTCGATGGTAAAGGTTCCGGTGCTGGTGTTGTTGTCGGAAAAGTGACCCACCGTTACGTAGTAAGTTACGCCATCATCTGGGGTGAACGTAATGATTTCGTCGTCAAAACCGTCCTGACAATCTACGTTGACAAATGCTCCGCCGCAGGTTCCGGTAGCAACGGCGAGTTCAATATCGTAGCTTGAGAAGTCGGGGTCCGCCGTAATGGTTACCGGAAGTCCGGCTCCGACAAATGAATACCATACGGAAGGGCCCTGGGTACAGCCCAGG
>CAYPIM010000005.1:4429-72544 GCA_964410795.1 uncultured Lewinella sp.
AAGTCCGGCTCCGACAAATGAATACCATACGGAAGGGCCCTGGGTACAGCCCAGGTCATCAGCATTATCGGTAGCATCTACGGTTGTTCCCGTAATAGCTGGCGCGTTGCAAACTAAAGCTACTGCGCCAGCGCACTCGTCGTTTGGTGGAGGGCAAACGAAGGTCTGAGTGGAAGAGGTAAGGACGCAAGCCATGTTTTGGTCGTTAGTAACGGTAAAAACTACATCGGTACCATCAGGGTAGGGGCCGAAAGTATTCGCTCCGGCCAGGTTGGCTGCTTGTGTAGCGGAGGCCTGGTCATCGGCAATCGTCAGGGTAGTAGCACTTCCGGGGTCAGTCACCATTACGTCGATGCTGAACTGGCCGTTGGCGCAGTCATTTACGATGGTGTAGGTTGCTGTTGCTTCAACACAAGCACCTGGTTGGGTAGCGGAAAAATCATCGACATAAACATCCCAATCTCCGCTGGTCCCCCAGGTGAAATCGAAATGAAATGCAATTTCGTCTCCAGCGGTAATGATTCCGGCTGCTATGCTGGCGGAAATGGGGGTACACGTTGCGGTAGGAGGTAGTGTCCCCAGGTTAACGGTAGCGCCGCCATTCAGGCTGTAACCGTAGGTTACTGTACCGTCGTAGGGGTCAGCAATACCATCATTGTTGAAGTCCTGAATTTTGTAGGTAAAGTCGATGGTGACTTCGTCAGCGGTGGTATTTGTGTTTCCTGGCGATGTCAGAGAACCGGTGGTAGAGTTGCTCCAAACATTGTCCTGAAAAGATAGTGTGCCGCTGCAGGCCCGGTCGGATTGGGCGAATCCGCCTCCAGCTGCTGTCCAACCACTCAGACCAGCTTCAAAGTCATTGGATACGTTTATCTGTGCGGATAGTGTTACGCTGCATGCAAGCAGCATAAAAGAAAGTAAAAGTGATTTCATAAGAAAAGAGTAGTTCCGTCAGCCGAAGCCTAAGAGCAAGTAACCGTCAATATGTTGTAGCCGAAAAGGAATAAGCCGACGAAGAGAGGGTGAAATGAATGTATTGTGAGCCTTTAGATAAGGCTAAAGTGTGTGAGTGAAAATCGACCGAATATACAGTAAATACTTATGGAATCCCAAAAAGGCGCGGCCGCAGGTGCAGGGAAACGGTTCCCTCGCACTGACTCGGAGCGCAGAGAAGATGGTTTTAAAAATGAAGGCTGTCTCTCCGGTTGGATACAATTTTCGGGAAACTTTCTTTGCACCTGCGTCCGCGCCAGCGCGAACTCCGAAATCTCTTACTGCTGGCCTTTTAGAGAGTAATAGCTTACCCATACTACTGGGCACGTTGCTACGCGGCGGAGGTGGCCCGTTAAGTCTTAGGCGAGACGTATGGAAGAAGACAAATAGGGAAGCAGAAAACCAATAATGTCCTGTAGTGTGTAGCTTACCACAAGCTGAAAACCCCGAAAGCGCACCAGAATGGCTTTAGGCACTGGCGGCAACCAAGCTGGTTATAACGCGGGCTGCTACGGCTTCTTGGGAGATAAGGGACAATTCAAATGATTGTCGGCTATCTTTCTCAAATCATAATTTTTTGATTTTGTCTGTTTTTCTCCGTATTTTCGCGGTCGCTAAAACAATATGCTTCCCTTAACTTCGGTTAAAGGGGCGTTAATACAGTTTAGCTGTAGTACAACACTATCCAAATTTCTTTCAAAACGGGAAATCAAAACGAGCACTAAGCTTTCTTTTCATCATCTTCCCCAAAACACACGTTCCGTACAATGGCATTTACTAAATCGCCCACTTTCAAGTACTTCAAGAATTTCATCATCGGCGTTGGTGCCGCGATCGTAATGCTTGGTGCCCTCTACAAGCTCCAGTCTTGGGAGATGCCTACCATTGGTGGCATTAAATTTGACCTCATCACCATCGGCCTCGGTGTAGAAGCCGCTCTTTTTGCTTTGATCGGTATCCTCGGCCCTGAGCCGGATTACTACTGGGACAAGCTCTACCCCGGCCTCAGTGCCTACGACGGAGACGTTCAGCCCCTGACCTCTGGTGGCGGCATGACGGCCCCTCAGCTCAACGGCGAAGTTGTAGAGCAGCAGCTCGGCGGAATGCTGACCGAACTCCAGACCATGTCTAAGAGCATGAGCAGCCTTAAGGCCCTTCAGGACGCTGATTTCAGCGGTACCGGCGAGCAGGTTCGCCAAATGGGTAACTTCTACGCCAAGCTCAACGAAGCTATGGCTGACCTCGCCTCTACGGCCGAGGAGACCAAGGCTTACAAGTCTAACATGCAGTCGCTCAACGGTAACCTCAATACACTCAACGCAGTGTACGGTAACATGATCAGCGCCATGCGTGGCCCCAATGCCTAAGCCACAGAAGCTTAGCGTTATATAATTCCCCTTTTCATAAGCAAACCGACGCGGCGGCAACGTTGCCGCCGCGTCGGTTTTTTAAAAATATATATCAATGTCAATTCCAAAGGAACCCCGGCAGTTGATGATCAACATCATGTACCTCGTACTGATGGCCCTTCTGGCCCTGAACGTCTCCGCTGAGGTTATGAACGCTTTCCAAACCCTTGATGAGGGCAATGAAGCTAGTATTGCAACCGTCGATAAGCAACTTTCAAAAACTGTTGAAGGTCTTGATGGACTGCTTAAGGACGATGCGAAGGCAAAATTCCGCCCAATCAAACCTGCAATCGATGAGGTCAAATCGATCACTGCTGAGTTCAATACCTATATTGATGGAATTCAGTCCAATTTGATCGACCTTTCGGGCAACAACAATGGTGTTGAAGACGAAGGTGACTTTAAAGAAACCCACGGTATTTTATCTCCACGAGGTAAGAAGAATAAAGACGTAACTACGCGTTTGCTTGTACTTGGCGAAGAAGGTAAGGAGCCAGTTGGCGCTGAACTTAAGGCCAAGATTATTGACACACGTGATCGCTTGATCGCTGCTTACGAAAAGCTCCTTAATGAACACGGTAAGGACATGGACCTTGTTCAGGAAGGAGTTATCGAAAGCAAAATCGCTAACATCAAATCTAATATCCCATTTGATATTGATGATGAAGCTTGGCAGGAGGCTGATCGGCCTAGCTGGCGTGATTACCGCTTCGGGCATATGCCTGTAGCGGCTGTTCTTCCGTTGCTTAGCCAGATGAAGTCTGACCTTAAGTCTACCGAAGCTAATATGATCAACGATATGGTTCAGATTGCGGGTGGTAAGACCATCGAGTTTGATGAATTCTTCCCTGTATTCAACGCTGACCGCAGCTATGTGATCGGTGGTGAAAGAATCACCGCGAAAGTTTCCGTTGGTTCTTACTCTTCCAGCCTCGATCCTTCTAACATTGACCTTCGTGTCAATGGCTCTCGCCTGAAGATTAACCCTGACGGTACTGCTGACTTCAGCATTACTGGTTCTGGTACTGGTCAGAAATCTCTGACAACATCTGTGGCTGTTACCAACCCACTTACGGGTGAAGTAAAGAAAGGCGAAGGTAAGTTCACCTATGAAGTAGGCCAGCGCTCCGTCTCCGTATCTGCCGATAAGATGAACGTATTCTACATTGGTGTGGATAACCCCGTTAGTGTTGCTGCCGCAGGTGTTGCTTCTGGTGATGTACGGGTAAGCGTAACTGGTGCAGCCTCCAAAAAGTCTGGCAACAATAAGAATCTGATTGTTTCGGGTAAGAGTGTTGGTAAGTCTAACGTAAACGTTACTGCCAAGGGTAAAACCTTAGGTTCTTTTGAGTTCCGTGTAAAGCGTATCCCCGATCCGGTTGCAAAGATCGGTGGTAGCAAAGGCGGTAGACTCCGTTCTAACGTCTTCAAAAGCCAGACAGGACTCTACGCTGAACTCGAGAATTTCGATTTCGCAGCAAAGTGTGGTATCACCGGCTTCGAAGTACTGTACATTCCGAAACGTGCGGATGCCGTAACAAGCACCAACGTAGGCGGCAACTTCACCGCGAGTTCTAAGAAACTGGTAAACCTGGCAAAGCCGGGCGATAACTTCACCATCCGGAACATTAAGGGCAAGTGCCCTGGTGACAATGTCTCCCGTGATCTCGGTAGTATGAGTTTCCAGATCCAGTAAATCCGTTAAGGCCGGCCTGACGTTTGTTTATGCCGAAATAAAAACGGATTTTTGCGAGCCTTCGGGGAAATGTTCCTGAAGGCTCGTTTTTTTTCATGGCGCTTACACTATGCCCCTTGCTCAAGGCGTTCGTACATGGTATAAGTCATTTTCCCTCTTTTAATCACTCCCCTCCCATGAAGGCAGCTCTTAAACTGGCCCTCCTGCTTCTGCTCGGTACTACTTCGGTCCTGGTCGCCCAGCGCCCCGGCAACCCGCAGAACAATTCCGATAACATTACACTTCCCGGAACTGGTGACCCCGCCACGGACCCGGCGAACAATATCTTCATCACGCCCGTCAACGACATCGTGGAGAAGCGGACCAAGTCTGAACGTCGTATCCTGGCGTACGAGAACATCCGTGAGGCTGATATCCTCTGGCAAAAGCGCATCTGGCGCGTGCTGGACGTTCGCGAGAAGATCAACCTTCCGTTCTCCAACCCGGAGCGCCCACTCATCAACATCTTGATGGAGGCTGCGAATGACCGGAAGATTGAGCTTTACAGTGTACTCGACGATAAATTCACCACTCCCCTCACCGAGGAGGAGCGTGGTTCCATCGCTGGTGGTATTGATACCGTACCCGTTGTTGATCCCGAAACCTACGAGGTAACCTACTCACTTGTTCCTCGTGAGCTTAACCCGGACGACGTGCGCCGCTACCGCCTACAGGAGGTTTGGTTCTTCGATAAGGAGAGCTCTACCATGAAGGTGCGCATCCTCGGTATCGCACCGCTGATTGACGAACTGGACGAGAACGGTAACGTAATCACCGAACGCCCAATGTTCTGGGTGTACTACCCCGGTGCCCGCCAAGTATTGGCCAACGAAAATGCCTTCGCTTCAGCCAACGATGCTGCTAACCGAAGCTGGGAAGATGTATTCGAGATGCGTTTCTTCAACAGCTATATCATCAAGCAAAGCAACGTAACCGACCGCCGCATCCAGGATTATAAGATCGATGGCCGCGAACGCCTCATGGAGGCCCAACGGATCAAGATGGATATCTTCAACTTCGAGCACGACCTCTGGTCGTACTAGTACGTCGGAAGATGCTTCTTCAAGTTAAATACGCTGTTGGCCCAAGGCCAACAGCGTATTTTGTTTTTAGGAGAAGTTTACAACGCTACTGGGCAAATTGAATTTCACTTTTTCTCACAGCATAGACAGGGGTGAGCGCTTGTAGCGCGATTAGAGCAATCCTGCTGCAAGTACTTAACCAATTGCTCTTTGCTGAAAACCGAGTAGGTTATTTGTGCGGTGTTTCTTAGCAGCTTGTATAGAGGAAAATGTTTGAAATTAGGTATTTTGTATTAAATAAAACAAATTGTTTGTTTTAATGAGTGTAGCGCCATAACTTTGTGGTAAACTCATTCAACATGCCCTCTCCCGAAACCACCAACAAACCCGCTAAAAAAATAGAAAACACCCAAGCGCCTTCCGGGGAGGAGCGGGAACGCCTGCGCGATATTATCATTGTTTTTGTTACTTATCCACTTACTCCTTCGGAGCGGACATCCCGAATAGCAGAAAAGAAACCATGGTTGGAGTTTGTGAGTCTTTTGCTCAAGGTTGGTCTGGCTGCTTATGCACTTTATGAAGGAGTGATGGGGTAGGAAGTTATGCTAACCGTAGAAGTTATGCTCCTAAACCTTTACCTGGCACCTGCGGCCTCGCCCTTATGTGCTGCATTGCCAACTCCTGGATACTCTAGTTAAGTCTCCGCTAAATAAGCATGTACAAACTTGATGGCCATCGCGCCTTCCCCCACGGCCGAAGCTACCCGGTTCATTGCTCCAGAGCGGACATCCCCCGCTGCGAAAACACCTGGTTGTGAGGTTTCCAGGAGATAGGGAGCACGCTCCAAGGGCCAGTTTTTGGCGTGGTCTTTAACCGCAACAACGTCTCGGCCGGTAACCACGAAGCCGCGCTTGTCGATGGAGATTTCTCCGCGCGCAAGCCATTCTGTTCGAGGGCGGGCACCAATAAAAATGAAAACAGAATCGGCGTCAGCTTCAAACGAAGTGTCAGTTTCCAGGTCCTGAATCAGTAGTTGTTGGATGCGATCATCATCCCCTCGCACTTCTTGAATTTGTCGGTACCCGTGCACCTGGATATTGTCGATTCCGTCGATCTGATCGATCAGGTAACTTGACATACTTGAGGTGAGGTCGGGCTTGCGGACCAGAATATTAACCTTGCAGGCAAATTTGGAAAGGTAGACCGCGCCCTGACCAGCAGAATTGCCTCCACCGACGACGTAAACGGTCTTGTCTTCACAGGCTTTGGCTTCGGTGATGGCGGCGCCGTAGTAAACTCCTGCACCGGCGAACTTGTCAGCTCCATCGGCTGGCAAGTGGCGGTACTCAACGCCGGTGGTTAGAATGACGGCCCTTGTTTTTACCTCTGAGCCATCATCTAGGGTCAGGATTTTGTAGTTGTCCTGAATGCGGATGTTGGCTACTTCGCGGGGCGTGACAACTTCTACGCCGAAACGCAGTGTTTGGGCCATTGCCCGCCGGGTAAGTTCGGAGCCGGAGAGCCCACTGGGAAAGCCAAGGTAATTTTCGATCCGGCTACTGGTGCCTGCCTGACCACCCGGCGCTCGCTTTTCGATGAGTAAGGTTTTTAGCCCTTCGGAGCCACCGTAAACCGCAGCAGCCATCCCTGCGGGTCCGCCGCCGATGATGACGACATCGTAAAGGGATTCGTTAACCGTAGCGCTCATGCCAAGCTTTTCGGCTAGGACGGGTAGCTTAGGGTCGGAGAGTGTTTCTCCGGATTCAAGCACTACGAAGGGAAGGTCCTGGTTTTTACACTCGTACAAGTCTAAGAGTTCCTGCCCTTTCTCGCTATACGCTTCTACCCATTGATAGGGTTTTAGGTTGGCGGCCAGCCAGTCCTTGATGTTGTGGCTTTTTGGAGAATATTGGTAGCCAACAACTTTGATTCCCTGAAAGCCAGGACGGTAGCTGAGCTTCCAGTCTTCCAGTAGCTCGTTGAGTACGGGGAAGAGCTTTTCCTCCGGCGGGTCCCAGGGCTTGAGGAGGTAGTAATCTAATTGTACGTCGTTAATGGCTTTGATGGCCGCCTGGGTATCCGAGTAGGCAGTAAGCAATGCACGTTTAGCAGAAGGGAAAAACTTGCGGGCTTTTTCGAGAAAGTCGACACCGGGCATTTCCGGCATGCGCTGATCGGATAAAAACAGGGCAATGGTTTCTCCTTTCTTTTTTAGCTCCTCCACGGCTTCGAGTGCTTCATAGGCACTGATAGTGCTGATGATACGGTAGTCCTGCTTGTATTCGTTGCGTAGGTCGCGCTTCAGAGAACGCAGCACCTGCTGATCGTCGTCTACAGAAAGGATAATGGGCTTTTTCATTGGGAGTAAAGGTTAGAGGTTGCAGGTTGCATGTTGCAGGGTGCAGGTGTAGCGTAAGGTTGCAACCTGCAACTTGCAACCTGTAACCTGCAACCTGACTAAAGCGGGAAACAAACAAGAAAACAGGTTCGCCCGGGTTGGCTATCTACAGTGATACTACCACCGTGTTTTTTCAGGACACCGCGAACAATATCAAGGCCCATGCCCGTGCCTTCACCTATACTTTTAGTGGTGAAGAATGGTTCAAAAATACGACGCTGGATGTCTTCCGGAATACCCGAACCATTGTCTTCAAGGTCGATGCAAAGGTTGTCTCGTTTGCGGTACGTACGGATAGTAATTAGGCCGCCCTCTCGTTCGCCGAGTGCGTCGAGCGCATTAACGATAATATTGGTCCATACCTGGTTGAGTTCTCCGGCAAAGGCCTTGATGGAGGGCAGGTTCCGGTCCCATTCTTTTTTCAGGGCGATATTATTTTTCTTGAACTTGAACTTCAGCATCGTTAGCGTAGACACCAGGCCATCATGAATATCAATGAACTCCATACTGGGGTCCCTGTCCATATGGCTGTAGGTTTTGATGGAAGATACCAGCCCGGAAATCCGCTCGCTAGCGGTTTGGATTTCTTCTACCAAGGACTCCGTGGTTAATGATGTTTCTATCCACCACAGAACCGGTTGGAGAGATTTTTCCGGGAGAACTTCCGCTATTTGGTCCAGGTGGTCGGGACCGAAGCTCCAGTCGATGAGGGTATCCACGATTTCATCTCCTTGCTCAATGCTGTGGTCTTCAAACCAATCCATCAGGTCATCATTGCGTTCTTCCCGTTCCATCAGGCTCAAGTCTTCGCCGTTACTTTCCTGTCGGGTGGCTATCCGCTCGAAAAGTACTTTGTTGACAACGTCCACGTCTTCTTCATTTACGCGCATCGTCACCAGGTCTTTGAACCGCTCCGGGGTTTGTTTCAGGTGCTTGTGCAGCTCCTGGGCGGAGCGGATCATCGCTGAGGCGGGGTTGTTGAGTTCGTGGGCGAGACCAGCGCTCATTTTACCGAGGGCCATAAGTTTCTCGTCCATTAGCCGGTTATTTTGGGACTCACGGACCCTGTTGGTCATCACCGCAACGAGTGCCTGGGTGAGGGGGTAGCTCACGTTCACCATTTCGGTGAAATGATCCTTGTGTAGTTGGAGAACCTTGGAAGGCGCAAGGGTGGTGCTGTCTACCGTTAATGATTTCATCCTGCTAAAGGGAAGAAGGCCGGTTACCATGGGGGCTTCCCAGGTACCTATCTCTTTTCTTTTACCACCGTCTACCCTGAACACCACAAAACTTCCCTCTACAACCAACAGCATCTGGTGTATCGAGTCACCAGCACGATAAATTTGATCGTCCTTTTCGAGGCAGTGGTAAGTGCTTTTATCGATCATCCACTGCAGTGCAGCGTCATCCACAGCGGAGAAAATATCTATGGCCCGGACCTTGTCCAGGAGATCATCAGGTTTGGGGCAGGTTGTCATAGCATGATAACGCCCTCAAACAGAGAACGGTTGTTGGCCTTCAACTAGTACTAAAAAAGATCATCCACCAGCTTCCAGGGCATCCACCCCGCAAGGTTAAGCCGGAAGGTGACCCGTTCAAGTAAATCGCCCCGTTGTTCAAGCAGCATTTTTGTGTCGGGGTCTGCAACGAGAGGCACAAATAGCCCAATTCGGCCCTGCATTGCTGAAAGAGAAACACCGCCTACCCAACTGAACTCCCCGTTGAGCGGGTCCGCACTAAGGCTTTTAAAGCCATAGTAGCCTGCATCAAGGAAAAGACCGATGGGCGCGAATTCTGGCAGAATTGGTAAATCGGCATCGATGTTGATGGCGGTCATGTAGCTATTACTCGTTCCGAAGGCGAAGGCTGAACTGATTGGTGCCCGAAAGCCGCCCTGCCGACGCTCTAATTGTTGCCCGTAGATTCCGCCAAGGTTCCGCCCGAGGTAGAGGTCGTCGTAGCGGTAGTCGCTAAAAGCATTGTCGATCAACGAGAAACCGGAGTTGCTGCGTACGGCACTTTCCCGCAACTCGTTGGCAAGAAAAACGCCGCCGAAAAACCGATAGCGTAAGAAACGACCTTGTTCATACTGGTAGCCGCCGTTTAATCCGCCTTCCAGTTTAAAGTGCCCCGCCCGAAAGGGGCTGGCTTCATCTACGACCTTTGCTTCCAGGCTAAGACTAAGAGTGATGGGGTTAAGCTCTCGGGTTTTTGCCCGGTAATACCCCAGTCGCCAGAAGTATTCGCCTTCTGTATTGCGGCCGGTGACGGTGCCGTCGTTAGCAAAAACTGGCCGGTCTTTCTGGAGTAGGGTCACGCGGAAATCCAGCCCACTCTCCGTTTCGGTGATTGGCGCGTGGCGGAAGTACGTTTGCCCCCGGAGCGCATAGCGCCGATAGGCGTACGGTGCATCGGTTCGCCGGAGGGTAAAATCACTGAAGCGTTGAACACCTGCGCTGAGGATACTTTGGCGGACGCGTCCACTGCTGCGTGGTGTCCGAAATCTTAAGCCCGCAAAACCGTTTAGTTGTGCGCTCTCAAAACCAAACATTGGGGCCAACATCCACTCCAGGCGGCGGGGCTCCAGGGTACGGTTATGGAGCGCCAGGCCCAGCATCGGTCCGTCGTGCTCGTTGAAGCCGGTCAGGGGAGCTGCGAATAACTGTCGTTCGTTAATATCTTCCTGGTCGGTCAAAAGGGCAAGGGTGATTTTTCTGCCCTGAAGTATTCCTCCTTTCGGGTAAAGGTCAAGCGGGTTGTTGGTTCCCTGAGGAGGCTCGGGGACGTTGCGCTCTCCTACATGATAGGCAGAGAGCCCCGGCGCACCGCCTTTCTTCCAGCTTGATGTTTTCGTAGTTGTCAACCCTTCGCTGAACCAGGGTTCTGTCTCCAGTTCGAGGTGTTCATTGATGGTACGGAAAAAGTCCTCGGGTTGCGGATGACGGAATTTCCAGTTTTCATAGTAGGCCTTCATGGCTTGGTCAAAAGCTTCCGTTCCGGCCAGGGCTTCTAGTTCTTCGAGTACGAGGGCCGGTTTACTGTAAGCCCCGATCCAGTAATTGATCTGGCTCAGGCTGTCGGAGCGAGTATCCGGGGCTTGGTCTTTTCCCTGGCGAGCGAGGTAGCGATAACCGGCACGATCATAGTCTACCTGGCGGCCAAACATTTTTGCGCCACGGGGCCGGTTTGGCCAGAACTTTGCCATGTAACGTTGTTCGTAGAACGAATTTAAGCCCTCATCCATCCAGGGGTGGTCGCGTTCGTTGCTGGCCAGGATGCCGTAGAACCAATTATGGCCTACCTCGTGGGCCAGGACCTCGTCCAGGGCAGCGGCGTTGCCGCTGAAGGCAATGACGGTGATCATCGGGTATTCCATGCCGCCGCCCGCGCTGAGCGCGGACTGAACGCCCGTCACCTGAGGATAAGGATAGGCGCCAACCTGTTCGGAATAAAAGCGGGTGGAGCGCTTAAGGTAATCGGTGGCCTTAATCCATAAATCAGCTTCCGTCGCGGTAAACATGGCCCAAACATCAATGGCGTCCGGCTGTCCGGGAAGTTGCAGCGTATCGTGGAGGACCCGAAATCGTTTGTCGGCAAACCATGCGAAATCGTGCACCCGCTCAGCTTTCCAACTTATCGTTTTCATCTTCGTTGAGGAGGCCGGGTAAGGCTCGTTGACGTAGCCTCTGGTCAGTTCACCGGCGGCTTCTTTTTTGGCCAGGGCGGGGCGATCGGTTGCTGCCTTTGCCAGCAGCCAGTTGTGTTCTTCAGCTTCTTGTAGGGTACCAGTGGCACCGACGACGTAGTTGTCGGGTAGGGTTAGCCGAACCGAAAAACTGCCGAATTCACTGTAAAATTCTCCCTGGTCGAGGTAAGGCATCGGGTGCCAGCCATTGCGGTCATATACGGCCGGTTTGGGGTACCACTGGGTCATTTGGTAAGAATCTCCCACGTGGCCAAGTCGGGAAAAACTGGCGGGGATTTTCACCCTGAAGGGGGTTTCAATACTCACCGTTCCGCCGGGTGGGAGGGCGGAAGGCAAACTTAAATCTCCAATGTCGGGCGCATCGCTCCGAATCTGAAAATCTGCCGCTATACCGTCTACCGTAAAGTTCAGACTGTCGAGCGTTCCTCGCTGATTCCGCTCGGCAAAATGGAAGCCGGTGTTACCGTTGCGGAGTTGCTGTTTGGCAAAACCCGTTGCGCCGGAGCTGAAGGCACGTGGCCACAAGTGAAAAGGAATAGCGGATATGGTGGTGGGGGAGTTGTTGGTATAAGTAAGCTTCAGCCTGGCGTGGAGTTCGTGTTGCACGTCGTCCAAACTTGCATCAATTTCGTAGTTAACTTCTTGCTGGAAATATTCTTTTTGGGCGCTTACGCAGGTGCAAAGAAGGCTGAGAAGCAAGGTTAGTAGAAGGACGGGGCGCATAGCTGACAATTATGGCTGCAAATTAGTAACTCTTTCCCGGTCGAGGCTTTCCAAGCCGATAACAATGGTCCGCTATGGGTTTCAGAAATGAGATGATGGGTTGAGCGCTTGTAGCGCGATTGCTTTACATGGAAATCGCGCTGCAAGCGCTCAACCCAAGCTCTATCTATATTTTTGGCAAGTGCAGTATCAGCCCACACATGCCCAAAATGTAAGCCGTAATAGCAGAACCTAAGGTTGTCGAGGTATGATCGATGTAAAACCATAGCGGACCATTGTTATGCACACCCGAGTTCTTGTCGATGCCGAGGAACGAAATGAACTAAGGGAGTGTTTTTACCGGTCAATGACTCGGCTTGAAAAGCCTTGACCGGGAGTAAGGTTGCGCCACCGAGCAGTGACCAGGTCTGGAAAGCCTCAACCGGCGCTAAAACCGTCGCCTCAAAACCTTTCCCTTGCACCTGCGCGCCGCCGCCCGCCCCACCAGAATGCATTTCTAGCACTCATTAACCGCCAAAGGTTGCATGACTAATTGGGCTTGCTTAGTTAATAAAGGTTAACAAACGCTAAATCAGCCAACCAAAACACGATTTAATTGGTCTACTACATACGTTGTATAAGGTATAAACCCGTTATCCTAATAAGCCACTAAAAGTGCATCATCAAATGAAAAATGTTCTCCTAATTCTACTGGCCGCTATTGTTGGTGGCTTTGCCGCCCTGGGCGGCGCTCAATACCTGGGCTTAAACCAGGAAACCAAGTACGTTGAAGTTCAGGCTCCGCCAGTCACGAATTATGCTGAATTCGCTGAACCGAGTACTACCGTAAACGTAAACCCTGCGCCTTCAGCTGGCTTTGCTACTGCAGCGGAGAAGGCTTTGCCTGCAGTGGTTCACATCAAGGCTTCTAAGCAAGCTTCTGGCTACGGCGGCCGTGGTGGTCAGGATGTTGATCCTGAAGAGCTTCCGGATGCCTTCCGTGACCTTTTCGGGATCCCCGAAGATGGCGGCGGCAGACAGCGTGGCCGCCAGGCTCCCCTGCAACAGGGCTCTGGCTCGGGTGTGATCATCAGCCCCGATGGCTACATCGCTACGAATAACCACGTTGTTGAGGGGGCGGAGACGCTGGAAGTGGTCCTGAACGATCAGAAAACCTATACTGCTGAAATCATTGGTGTTGACCCGACTACGGATATAGCCCTCATCAAAATTGACGCAACGAACTTGCCCACCGTGCAGTTTGCCGACAGTGATAAACTGAAAATTGGCGAATGGGTGGTGGCCGTCGGCAACCCCTTCAGCCTGACGAGTACGGTAACGGCCGGCATCGTCTCCGCCAAGGGGCGTAGTATTGACATCGTTCGCCGAAGTGGCGGCGAGCTGGCCATTGAGTCTTTCATCCAGACCGACGCCGTGGTAAACCCCGGGAACTCAGGAGGAGCACTGGTGGATACAAACGGTGATCTGGTCGGTATTAATACTGCCATCAGCAGCCCCACCGGGGTTTTCGCCGGCTATAGCTTTGCTGTTCCCTCCGCCATCGTAAAGAAGGTCGTGCAGGACTTGCGCGAATTTGGCATCGTTCAGCGCGGCTTACTGGGTGCTCGTATCCTTGAGCTCAATACTGCTTTCGCCAAAGAGAAAGGAATTGACCGCGACAACGGCGTCTATGTTTCTGAGGTAACCGCCGGCAGCGCCGCCGAAGAAGCGGGATTGCTGAATGGAGACGTAATAACGGGAGTAGACGGAGTAACTACCCTCCGCAATTCTGAGCTACTGGAACAACTCGGCCGCCATCGTCCGGGAGACGTCGTTAGCATTGAATTTGAGCGGGACGGAAAAATGAAAACGGCTAGCGCAAAATTGCGGAATGCTAACGGGGATACCGGTGTGGTTCGTCCCGAACCGAAACCAGAAGACGTCGCCAACCTCGGTGCTGACTTTGCCGACCTGAACGAAAATACCGCTGCCCAATTAAACCTCGAAGGTGGCGTTAGGGTGGTCAACATTCGTAGTGGGATCATCTCTGATCAAACGAAAATTGACAAGGGGTTCATTGTTACTAAAGTGAACAATCGGTCTGTACCCTCGGTCTCCACCTTCCAGAAATACATTGAGAAAGCGAACGGCGCGATAACCATTGAGGGGATCTACCCAGATGAACCCAATAAGGTGCTGAAGTTCGCAATTGCTAAGTAAACCAGTTCAATAAGATTTACCCCCAAATTACCTAGTTGAAATTCTATTTTAGATGGCCCTCTGCCTTTGGCAGGGGGCCTTTTTTATGGACCCAAACGTCTCTATATGACATTAATTCCATGCTTATAGCGCATCTATATGCCGCGTTCACTCGTATATATTTGTATGAAACGTATCGTACTCATCCTGCTGCTGGTTTCAGCGACGCTTATGTTGCCAGCATCAAACCCTCCGCCAGACACGGTGATGGGTACGCTTCGATTCTCGGTGGAAAACATCAAGTTTGCGGGCGGGACCATCTGGGTGGGCGTTTATACGTCTGAAGATGATTTTCTTGACCGGGAGAAAGCCCGGCTGGTGGCCGTAAAGATCAGTGCTAAGGGAGATTGTTACATCGAAATTCCAGACATGATTGTTGGCCAGGAATACGCCCTTGGGTTGTTTCATGACAAGAACGACAACGGTGACTTCGATACGAATTTCCTCGGCTTACCGTCAGAACCCTGGGCTTTCAGTGGGACTTTAAAAAGCCGTTTTCGACTGCCCCGCTTCAAGGAGGTAAGTTTCTATTTTCAGGAGGACGCGCCAGATCCAATGCTTCGTCTGCGAACCTGGTTCTGATCAACGCTGGCACAATAGGTGCTGGTGAATTTTCCGTCGAGCAAGGCACTTGAGCCGGAGTTTAGCCGCAGCTAAATGAAAATTCAAGTAAAACCCTAGGGGGTTTGTTGACTTTTAGTGTCCTAAATATGTTACTACGTTTTATACGTTGTTTAAGATCAGGGCTGTTTGGAGATGCTGTTTCTTCCTTGCGCTCTTATCTTTTGAGATGTTATGAAAAAGCCTTCCTGACAGCCTCAGATCAGGGAGGCTTACCCCAAAACGATCTTTGTACCTGCGCGCCGTCGCCCGAAAAACTAACCTAAATGAAATATTTAAGCCTTCTCGCAGTCATTACTGTTTTATTTGCTTTCGCCTGTGAAGATGATGATGGCACGAGTCCCGGAAACGTATCCACCACCATCCAGTTTCGTGCAGAATACGACGCTGCAGACCTTGCCATTCAGAGCGCTACCTATGCTTATCCTACCGGTGCGGAACTGAAAGCAACGCTTTTCCAGTACTACGTTTCTGATCTAAGCCTAATTGATGCCAGTGGTGACGAAACCAAACTTTCTGATATTGAGTTGATCCGCTATGAAGATGCATCTGGTGATAATATTGAGGAAAGAACATACGATGTTCCTCCGGGTGATTACACCGGCCTACGTTTTGGTCTTGGGGTAAAGCCTGATCTGAATGCTATGGATCCTAGCAACTTTGCGGCCAACGACCCGCTGAACGAAAACGAATTTTGGAACGCTAATGCACGTTACGTTTTTGCAAAAATTGAGGCAAACGCAAACCTGGAAAACGACGGGATGTTTGATACCGGACTCTCGTACCATATGGGGAGCGACGCCCTGTACACAACAATTACCTTCAACGGAAACTTTACTATTGATGGCAATAATGATCCTCGGATTGTACTGACTGCCGATATTTTGGAAGCCCTTAGTGATGGCACAAATACTTTTGACATTGCCGACCCCGATAAACAACGCGTTCACGGAGGAAACCAAGCGATTGCTACTGAAATATGGGAACGCCTGGCTGGTCAGTTTGAGCTCACGCTCCAGTAAGCCTTTGATCAATTTATACGGCGTCCCTGGGTTGTGGACATACGGTGCTTGGTGCCTGATTATACTCTCGTGCTTACCTGGTTGCCGGCCCTCCGGGCCGGCAGCGGTAGCTATTCCTGAGCCGGAAACCTTCGCTAGGATCCTTTATCCGGAGGATAACCCGAGCACCACAGAGGGCCTTGCGCTAGGTAAAAAACTCTTCTTTGATCCCATCCTGTCAGCAGACAGTACGATAAGCTGTAGCAGCTGTCATTTGCCGGCCCTTGCTTTTTCCGACGGCCGTGCCCTTAGTGTAGGCATCGACGGTCGGACAGGAAAGCGCAATGCGCCCGGCCTGGCCAACATCGGCTATCTCCACCAGACCTTGTTTTGGGACGGCAGGGCAAATGACCTTGAAAGTCAGGCTTTGCACCCTGTTGCCGCCCCGGATGAGATGGGAGGGAGCTGGCCCTTATTGATCCATAAATTACGTCGTCATGGCGAGTACATGCCTGCTTTTCAACAAGCGTTTGGCTTGTCGGAAGCCCGTGAGCTTACCCCAGACCATGTTGGTAAAGCCCTCGCGCAGTTTCAACGATCGTTGATTTCGTCAAATTCTAAATACGACCTAATCCAGCGGGGAGAAGCGGAGTATACGGAGATTGAAAAACTGGGACAGGCCATCTTCTTTGATCTGGCTGATGAGCCGGATACGGAATTTAGCGACTTGCCGACGGGAGAATGTGCCCACTGTCACATCCCTCCCCATTTCACCAATCAACGGTTTTTCAATAATGGCCTGGATGAAGCGCGTTCATTGGACGACTTCAAAGACATCGGCCGGGCGGTAGTTACGGGCTCGATTTACGACAATGGAACCTTCCGAACGCCTGGGCTGCGGAACATCGCTCTTACTGGGCCTTACATGCACGACGGACGCTTTACTACCCTCGAAGAAGTGGTGACTCACTATAATAGTGGTGGGAAATACGCCGAAAATCGTAACGCTAATATCTTTAAACTTGGTCTTTCGCCTGACCAGGAGGGCGCATTGGTTGCCTTCCTGCACACCCTTACGGACAGTTCGTTTGTTATGAATCCGGACTACCGCAAATAGATACAGCTTAAGCTACATGAAACGATTGCTCATTTTATCCACTCTGTTTGTCTTATTCGTTGCTGCTAGCTGCGATCCTGATACGCCGATGCCTTGCCCTGAATGCCCGGTAGAAGGGGAGGGGCGAATCCTTACGGGGCCGTCCGTGTCCACTCCCTTTGAATTGGAAGTACCAGACTATATGCCACGGCCAGTACTTGATGAAAGTAACCCGATGACGGTGGAAGGAATTGCCCTGGGCCGACGGTTGTTTTACGATAGGATAATGGGGCGGGACAGTGCTTTTGCTTGTGCAGATTGCCACCAGCAGGACAAGGCATTTACGGATGGGCTGGCGCTCGCTGTCGGTGTTGGAGGGGAGGAGTCACCACGCAGTGCGATGTCAATCGTTAACCTTGCTTTTAATGCTAACGGATTCAACTGGGACGGAGCTTCAGAGCAGCTATGGGAACAGGCAATCCATCCGGTAGAGAATATGCTGGAAATGGATGAAGACTGGGGCAGCGTACTGGAGCGCCTACGGAAACACAATGATTACCCTGAACGCTTTCGTGCCGCTTTTGGAATTGATAATACGAGCCAGATTACGCAAGAATTGACCGTGAAGGCAATCGCTCAGTTTGAGCGCACGATTATTTCTGCTGATAGTCACTTTGATCGATACTTCTACAAGAACACGGAGTTCCCTACCGAAGAGGAACAGTTCGGGGGGGACAGTCTGTTTTTTGTGGAAAACGTACCGGTGGGAGCTTTACATCCTGGTTGTGGCCATTGCCATAACACACCTTCTTTTGGAGATAATAAGTTTAAGAACAATGGGCTGGAAGATGTGGCCAGCCTTGATGATTTTACGGATAAGGGTAGGGGAAGTGTAACCGGAAATCGCTTCGATAACGGTAAGTTCCGTGCACCAACACTCAGGAATATTGCACTCACTGCACCTTACATGCACGACGGACGCTTCGCTACCCTGGAAGAAGTATTGGATCATTACGCCTCGGGGGGGCATGGCGTCGAAAATGAAGATCCGAACATAACTGGGTTCAGTCTTGATGATCAAGAAAAGGCTGCTCTATTAGCCTTTTTACGTGGACTTACTGATGAGACCATGCTGACGGATGAACGTTACGCCAGCCCTTTCTGATTTAGACCTCTCATCTCTTTAATTTTGAGGAAGATTTTAGGGCGCTGACGCGGGTGCAGGGGGAGGTTTTATGTTAAAGTTTGGGTTTTTACCAAAAAAAGTGGGCGCCACGAGACTTTTTTTTTGAGTAGTTTCCTGAAGGTGCTTACTTATTACGTCACAAAAATACTGTTTAAATATTTGATTGTCAATTGTTTAGTTGAAATTATGAGTAAAATTTTGTTCACAATAAGTCTAATGTGTCTTTTTTTTCAGCAGGATTGTCCCCGATAATTGTATTGTCAAACGAAAGCAAAGACCGAAGAACGCTTCGGAATTTGGAATTACACAGAGATTCGCCGAAGGTAGTAAGTCAGCCCGGACAAATGGAACGGCTAACTTACTACCCTAAGTTTTCTCCCCCTCGTTTTCGACCACTATCATAGAGATTATGGGCTTCGGCCTACCTTTTTCGCAATATTTTCATGAGATTACGATTTGTCCAAAGGGTCATATCCAGCCAAATAGCTGGATGTGACCCTTTCTTTTTTTGTACGTCTGTGAACAAGGTTGATAGTTGTCAATTTGTCTACAAAGCAAGCTATTACCTATCTTGCGAACTGAATCTCCCCTAGGGGAGCCGGAAAAAGAGCTAAGAGGACTATTTACGAAAGAAACAGATTTCACGGGTGAACGGTGCTAATTGGCCGGGAAACGGGGGTCTATATGTTTAATGCCTGGCTTGTTAAGACCAGACCGATTTAATCCGGCGCTTCCCAAAGGCGCACGGCATCATTTATCCCATTTAGCTTTAAATCATAATTCCACTATGCCATCAAATTTACTCTATAACAGGGGCCTTAGTTGCGTCCTGTTTTTGGCGTTAGCCTTTTTTTCAACTTCATTATCTGCTCAGCTTGCCGTTTCCGTTACAGGAGATGATATCTCCTGTTTTGGGCTTGCGAACGGAACTGCTACCGCTCAGGTGGCAAATGGAACTGCTCCTTTTTCTTACCAATGGAGCAATGGAGGAAATACTGCCACAATTACCAATCTTAACGCAGGCCCTTACGGTGTCACTGTCACCGACGTAAATGGCCTTTCGGGGGCAGGATCAATTATATTGACTGAGCCTACTCGTGTAACTGCTACTATAACAGAACCGGCCGAATGTTCTGCCCCATTTATCATCGCTGCAGAGCCACAGGGAGGCCAAGTTCCTTACACTTATAATTGGTCTACCGGGGCCGATACAAGAGCCGTCAGCGTTCCTGCTGGAGACTATTGTGTCACCGTTGTAGATGCCAATTTATGTGGATATGTAGCTTGTACTACGGTGGAAGAAAACCCACCCATGGTTACCTTGGTGGATGTAGACGCCCAGTGTAATGGCTCTGATGACGGAGCGATCACCGCTAATCCTTCTGGAGGCGTTTCACCTTACTCTTATGTTTGGACAACGGGTGCTACAACCCGTACCATTACTGGCCTTTCTCCAGGAGTTTACCGAGTCACCCTAACGGATGCCAGGGGGTGTACTGCCACCGCCAATGCTGTTATCTCCGAGCCTAACCCGATCACTGGAAATATCTTCGGAGATGCTACTGTTTGCCCGGGTGTAGTGGATGCCTTCATTCGTATTGCCCCGCAGGGAGGTACCCCGCCATATTCTTACGATTGGTCCCCTGGTGGCCAGACCGGCCAGGGTATTGGCGCCGTTGGCGCTGGTACTTATTCGGTTACCGTTACGGATGCTAACGAATGTACTTTAGTTGATACTTACGTGGTTGTAGAATCCCCTGAAGTGGAAATTAATATTACTGGCGATATGCTGCTGTGTGGCGCTGGTACTACCGGCTCACTAACGGTGGCACCGGTTTCAGGCCCCACGAGCCAGTATACCTATGTTTGGAACACCGGTGCTACTAGCCCAACCATCAATAATGCTGGCCCGGGCAATTATAGTGTCACTGCTACGGACGTAAATGGATGTACCGGAACGGCGACCGCTACGGTTCGTCTTATTGACCTCAGCCTCAGCCTTTCTAGCACTGCTACCACTTGTTCTGATGGCAACGATGGTACTGCTACCGCTACCGCAAGTGGAGGAGATATGCCTTACACTTACGCATGGAGTAACGGTGCAAACACGGCTTCTATTTCTGGCCTTACACCAGGAGTTTATGGCGTAACTGTTACCGAAGCCAACGGTTGTAAAGTTTCCGGAAACGTTCAAGTTGGTGCTCCTTCGGTACTCAATATTACTGCTACGCCGTCTAATATTGCTTGTAATGGTGATAATAACGGTGCCATCAATGTGACGGCCACCGGTGGCACTCCTGCTTATTCCTACCGCTGGAACGACGGTGTGACCTCTGAGGATCGTACCAACCTGACGCCCGGTACTTACGGAGTCACGGTCACTGATGCTAACGGCTGTACGGACAACGTCACGGTTCAAATCAACGAACCTACCGCCCTCAACATCAACGAAAACATAACGAATGTTGCTTGTGATGGAGACGGATCGGGCAGCATCGTTTTGACGGTTACCGGTGGTACTTCTGCATATTCTTATGCTTGGAGTAATGGTGCTACTTCCCGGGTTATTAATAACCTTACGGCGGGTAACTACACCGTTACGGTTACGGATGCTAACGAGTGCTCTTTAGTAGAGACCTATACCATTACCGAGCCAAATGCACTGCTTGTGTCCGGGGTAACTACCAACGTAGTCTGCTTTGGCGACAACAATGGCTCGATTAACATTACGATCAGTGGCGGCACTGCTGGATACTCCGTGAATTGGAGTAACGGTAGTTCTTCGCAAGACCTAAGCAACATTGGAGCGGGAACTTATACGGTAACCGTGACTGATGCCAACGAATGTCAGGAAACAGCTTCCTTCACTATCGGACAACCAACGGAACTTTCTATCTCTGCAACACCAACAAATATTGATTGCTTCGGCGATAATGACGGTTCCATTGCGGTAACCACCACGGGAGGGACTCCCGCTTATTCCTACCTATGGAGTGATGGTGTAACTTCAGAAGACCGCAGCAACCTTGCGCCAGGTACATATGGTGTGACTGTTACTGATGCTAACGGCTGTACAGACGCCATGAGCATCCAGGTTACTCAACCTTCTCAATTAGTCGTAACTGGCACTGTGACCAACGTTTCTTGTGCGGATGATGCTTCGGGAAGTATCATGGTTACCGTTTCTGGAGGAACACCAGCATATACTTACGCTTGGAGTAATGGTGCTACTACCCGCAACCTTAATAACCTTTCTGGTGGCAGCTTTACCCTTACGGTTACTGACGCTAATGGTTGTCAGACAGTAGAATCCTTTACGATTACTCAGCCTTCTGCAATTTCGGTAACGGGTACAACCACAAACATTGATTGTTTTGGCGATAATGACGGTGCGATCAACCTTACCGTAGTTGGCGGATCACCTGCTTACACCTGGAACTGGAGCAATGGAAGTACTTCTGAGGACATTGCTAACTTAGCTGCCGGTACTTACACCGTAACGGTGACTGACGCCAATGAGTGTCAGGAAACAGCTTCCTTTACCATTACCCAGCCTTCTGATTTGATGCTTACTGGAACCCCCGGAAACGTGGATTGTGCTGGCGACGCTACCGGTGAGATCAATATAACTGCTTCTGGAGGAACTGCTGCCTACGCCTACCTATGGAGTGATGGCAGCACCCGTGAAGATCGTGATGGCCTTATTGCCGGAACCTACACCGTTACCGTTACTGATGCTAACGGTTGTACGGAATCTTTGTCAATAACGGTAAGTGAGCCACTCGCGCTCAATGGCTTTAGCCAGATTACCCCCGTTGCGTGTGACGGAGACGCCACTGGCGCCATTAACCTCACCGCAGAACGCGGCACCGCTCCTTATTCCTTTGTCTGGAGTAATGGTGCTACTACCGAAGATATCAGCGGTTTGACGGCTGGCAACTACACCGTGACCATCACGGATGCTAATAACTGTATGCTTGTACAGACCTGGACCGTAAATACGGTAACACAAATTCAGGTGATGAGCATCCGGACCAACCCTGACTGTAATGGCGCAAGCACTGGTAGCGTTGATCTGACGGTTTCCGGCGGTTCTGGAACTTATGCTTTCTCCTGGAGCAACGGAACCATTACTGAAGACCTAACCGGAGTTCCTGCGGGTACCTACACCGTAACAATTACAGACTCCAATGAGTGTACGGCAGCGTTTACTTACAC
Organism: uncultured Lewinella sp.; assembly: GCA_964410795.1. GTDB lineage: Bacteria > Bacteroidota > Bacteroidia > Chitinophagales > Saprospiraceae > Neolewinella. Next base: position 26,776 of record CAYPIM010000005.1, read on the forward strand.
ATTAACGGAGCCTACTGAAATTAACTTAGCGATCACGGCTCCTGATATTGTTTGTGGTGGTACCAATTCTGGTTCCATTACCGTATTCCCCGCTGGTGGAACGGGCCCTTATACTTATCTGTGGAGCAATGGTGATACCGGAAATATGATTGATGATATCCCCGCAGGGGCCTACACGGTCACCGTCACGGACGCTAACGGCTGTTCGGATGTCACTGCAGGAATCGTTCTTGACGAACTTCCCCAGCTTACTTGTAGTGTGGTAGTAGACCAAGAGCCCACTACCGGAAATAATGGGCAGCTGTCCGTAGATGTTGATGGCGGCACTGCGCCCTTTACCTATGCTTGGAGCAATGGTTCAACCTCCTCATCAATCAGTAACCTCGCACCTGGAACCTATTCCGTTACCGTAACCGACTTTGCCGGTTGTACAACGGAATGTACAGGCACATTACAGGCACTTTCCGGCATTGGTGACTTCGTATGGATTGACCTGAATGTAAACGGCCAACAGGACCTGGGAGAACCCGGACTCTTTGACTACCCGGTCTACCTTAAAAACGCCGCTGGTATGATCATCGATTCTACCCGCACCGATATGAACGGTATGTATTCCTTCATGGGGCTGACACCAGGAACCTATTCGATCCTCTTCATTGAGGCTCCGGGCGGTACCAGAACGATATTCAACACTGGAAGTGACATTACGGACAATGATGCCGATCCGGCTATGAATGGTATGACCCAGACCTACACCCTGGCGCCCGGTGAATTCAACATGACCGTTGACGCCGGCTTCTTCGCTCAACCAGGTGCTGTGATTGCAGACCCTTGTAACTGTCTGAATAATAATACCAACACTTTAGACGGTCAGTTTTCCGAACTGATTGAAATCACGGCGAACGTTGGCCAAACGTGGACAATAATCTCCCAGGAAAACATGTACCTCAATGACGGAACGAACCCTCCGGTTGCGCCGACCCTGGTGTCCGTTGGTACACCACTTGTTCAAACGGAAGTATTCCCGGATACCGGAGCTTTCGGCCAGATGGCCCACTATGAATTTGTGTTTAGGCTAGTAGATAGCCTTCCCTACAATGTTGTGTTAAGTAATGGAGTAACGGAAATCACAATTTCTAATCAGTGCTTCTACCCTGATGTGAGTTTCACGGAATTACCTCCGGAAGAAATTTGTCGTTTTGACGCAGCAGTAATACTGAATGGCTTCGGTGAATTAAACGGCACCGAAATTCCTGGCAGCACAATCTTTACAATCAATGGAGATGTGGTGACGGAAATTGACCCGATGACACTGCCACTTGGCACCTACACCATCACTGCCGAATTTGTACCAGATCCGCCCTTCGGTGAAGACGGGCTAGACATCTGTCGCCCTAAACTGGAACGAAGGTTCTTGCTCGTAGATGATTGTCCCGCTAAACTTGGTGACTTTGTCTGGCAGGATAACAACGGCAACGGCCAGCAAGATCCGGGAGAACCAGGTATTGAAGGCGTAAAAGTTACGGTTACCAGCCAGGATGGAACTTACATGGACATGACCTTCACGGATGAAACAGGAATGTACATGTTCTCCGTGCCTCCGGGAACCTACAAAATGACTTTTGATGCACCGGAAGACTTTGTTCCAACTACGGTTAACTCCGGGAACGACGAAACCGACAGTGACATGGACCCTGCCATGCTAATGACAGGCTTCTACACCGTAGGCCCTGATGAGATGAACTTCACCATCGACGCAGGCTTCATTTCTCCCTGTATTGCCAATATCGTAAACCCTGGAACCATTGGCTTTAGCCAGGAAATTTGTGGTCCAGGTAATGTCCCCGAACCATTTGTAGAGATCTCTCCGGCCACTGGTGGTGAAGGTGAAATTCAGTACCTCTGGATGTTCAATACGAATGACCCCAATGAGGATATCAGCTTCTGGCAGCCGATCCCGAATTCGGATAGCCCGAACTACACTCCTGGTCCTGTTTCTGAGACTACTTACTTTACCCGTTGTGTTCGCCGCAGCAACTGTCAGTACCTCGAAAGTAACGTCATCACGATTGATGTCGGAGACGACGCGGTCGCTAACATCAGCGGTCCAACTTCGATTTGTGTAGGAGAAGAAGCTATTTTCCAGGCTTCTAACCCCGGCAATGGTGCCGTAATTACCTGGAACTTCACCGGATCTTCTGTTGTGGAGAGCAGCAACGATGCCATCGTAACCACTAGTTGGGTCACCTTCGGTTCTTTCACCGTAACGCTGACGGTAACCGCCAACGGGTGTACCAGTACCCAGACCCGCAACATCGCAGTGTTGAACAACCCTAGTCGTTGTGGCGGCAACCTGACGGCTAACGGCGCGATTGATAACCTCGTCTCTCGCGAAGTAAGCATTGAATGGCAAGTGCCTGCTGATGGCACTGACTACAACTTCTCTTTGGAGCGTTCTACGGATGGCCAGAACTTTGAAGCTGTTGCTGCGGTGACGACTCCTGCCTTTGTGTCCGGAAACGATATGGCGATGTTCCGCCAAGGAGACACCAGCCCGCTTGCCGGACGCACCTTCTACCGCGTACGGATGATCGATGCAGTGTACGGTGACATGATTTCGAATGTTGTAGAAATGCAGCTAGCCGGAGCTTCGACTTCGTTAGGCCGCGTTTTCCCGAACCCTGCAAATAACGGAATGATTCACGTTGAGATGACCGACATCGCAATTGATGCCGGAGATGCCAGTGTCCAGCTCTTTGACGTTCGTGGCAACACGGTTGCTCCACGTACCTTCCTGCCGATTGGTACGGGGGTTATCAACCTCCCAACCCAGCATCAGGCTGCTGGTGTGTACTTCTTGCGTGTTTCCGTTGGAAACCAGACGGAAACGCACCGGGTGATCATTGAGTAATCAGCTGAGCTACCCTTTTGCTGAAACATGAGTCATCCCTAATTATTGGAATGAATTACCATGTTTTTGTAATGGCTGGTAAGAATCTTAGCGATCAGCGATCAGCATTCAGGCAAAACTGCTCTGAATGCTGATCGCTGATCGCTTTTTTTTGCCACAATCCAGCTTATAAACATGGGAAACTCCCAAAACACTACCCAAAGTTCGGGATGACTCATGTTTCCGGTTTATGGCGCGCGGACGCAGGTGCAAGGGAAGCTAAAAACCTCCCTCTGCACCTGCGTCCGCGCCCATCTAACCTCTTGTTTGATAACATTTGCACTTTGTCCGGTTCGACACCGTAAAAAGCCGTAATTTTGCGCCTTCAAAAGCTCTGAACTTATGTTGAACGTAAATGACCTGACGGTACAATTTGGCAAACGCGTCCTCTTTAATGAGGTGAATCTGCAGTTTACCCATGGCAATTGCTACGGTATTATTGGAGCAAATGGCGCAGGTAAATCCACTTTTCTCAAAGTGGTAGCTGGTGAACTCGACCCCACGCGTGGCCACGTCAGCCTTGAAAAAGGGAAGCGTATGGCCGTACTCAGCCAGAACCACTTTGGTTTTGAGGAGCATACCGTTTTGGAGACCGTGAAGATGGGCCACGAAATCCTCTACGCTATGGAGCAAGAGAAGAATGCTATCTACATGAACCCGGAAGCCACCGAGGCCGATGGTATGCGTGCTGCCGAGCTGGAAAACCAATACGGAGAAATGGGCGGTTGGACGGCTGATTCTGACGCGGCTGAACTGCTCTCGAATATGGGGATTAAGGAGGATGTCCATTACAAACTTATGGAGGAGCTCTCCGGCCCGGAGAAAGTAAAAGTTCTCCTCGCTCAGGCCCTTTTCGGTAATCCCGATCTGTTGCTACTTGATGAGCCTACGAACGACCTGGACGCGCCAACGGTGCACTGGCTTGCTGACTTTCTGGCGGATTTTGAGAACACGATCATTATCGTGAGTCACGACCGTTACTTTCTGGACATGGTCTGCACCCACATCGTGGATATTGATCGGCAGAAGGCCAATATTTATTCAGGAAACTATACCTTCTGGTATGAATCCAGCCAGTTGGCACTACAACAACGGGCAAATAAGAATAAAAAGAATGAGCAGAAACGGGCTGAAATGCTGGAGTTTATTCAGCGATTCTCGGCCAACGCTTCGAAATCTAAGCAAGCAACAAGCCGGAAAAAGGCCCTTGATAAGCTAGATATTGAAACCATTCAACCAAGCTCCCGTAAGTATCCCTTTATCGCTTTTCAACCCGAGCGGATGCCCGGAGATCAGATATTGAAAGTGAGTAAGCTGAGCAAGAAAAGCCCCGACGGAACGGTGTTATTCAATGACATCAGCTTTACGATGAACAGTGGCGACAAAATTGCCTTATTGAGCAACGAAGCTACTGCACTAACGGCGTTTTACGAGATCCTCGCCGGAGATACAATGCCAGATGCTGGGACTATCGAATGGGGGCAAACCATTACTGCTCAGCACCTTCCGAACGAGAACGCTGAATATTTTCAAGAAGGTAACAAGCTTGACTTAGTAGAATGGTTGCGCCAGTACTCAACCAATAAAGATGAGCAGTTCATCCGAGGCTTTCTGGGGCGAATGCTATTTGCTGGTGAAGAAGTGCACAAAGATTCAAGTGTGCTTTCCGGAGGGGAGAAGGTACGGTGTATGCTGTCCAAAATGATGTTGAACAGCCCCAATTTCTTACTGCTGGATGAACCAACCAACCACCTCGATCTTGAATCAATCACCGCAATGAACAATGCCTTGAAGGATTTTAAGGGGAACTTTATTTTGAGCTCACATGACCACAAATTGGTAGAGACTTCCTGTAACCGAATCATCGAAATTACACCTGTCGGCATGATTGATAGCTTGCTAGAATACGATGATTATCTTACGTCTAAAGAGATTGCTGCTAAGCGGGAAGCACTCTACGGGGTAGAGGCATAAGCTGAGCTTTAAAGACAAGTGTGTTTAGACACTTAAACTTAACATTACTTTCTCTTTACATGGGCTTAACACGGGTTACTTTTGCGACAAAGAAAGTGCCTTGGAGTCATTTGATTATTTTATTACTGTTGATTGGAGTTCAAGGGCTAAGCCAAGCCCCGTGAAGCCTACTAAAGATGCTATTTGGGTTGGGGAGGGTAGGAGCCTTGGTAGGGTTTCTTCTAAGTATTTCCGGACAAGGGAAGCTGCTGTCAATTATCTCGAAGCTAAAATGATCCGCCTGATTAAGAGTAACCAGCGGGTACTTGTGGGCTGGGATTTCTCTTTTGGCTATCCTAAAGGCTTAGGAACTGCGCTTCGTATCAAGAAAAAGCGCCCTTGGAAGCACATTTGGAAACTACTGGACCAACTGATCATTGATGAAGCGGACAACTACAATAATCGCTTTACTGTAGGTGCGGAATTGAATCGGCGAATCAGTCTTGGGAGCGGACCGTTTTGGGGCGTTCCTACGGGCCAGAGTGGTATATTTTTAGGTTCTAAGCGAGACTTCAAATATCCGGTGGTGAATAAGCGCGCTATTTTGAAAGAGCGGAGATTGGTAGAAGAAAGGGTGCCGAAAATGCAGCCAGGCTGGAAACTGGCTTACGCAGGAAGTGTTGGGAGTCAGGCCCTACTTGGTATACCGAGGCTTTTCCGGTCCGCATTTAAAAATCACGCGCTCAAGTCCAACAGTTTCATTTGGCCATTTGAGACCCGTTTTATGGATCGTATGCCTGTAGGAGCTTGTGTTGTGCATGCAGAAATTTACCCCAGTATGATCCCGATTAAGGGGAAATACAAAATACCTGACCGGGCACAAGTGCGGGCTTTTGTTAAGTGGCTACAGAAGGAGCAGCTTGAGGGTAACCTTGAAGGTTGGTTGGAAGGACCAGAAAACCTTGATAAAAAAAGCCGCAGACAGGTGCTTCGTCATGAAGGCTGGGTCTTGGGCGTCTCCTGAATTTAGGTGCACAAACCAGGAAGAATTACCTTTTATTTTTGATCGATTGGGTGCTCATGAGACTATTTGGTCGCCTGACTATGTGACTGCTTGACTAAATGACTAACTTTGCGCCCTTAAAACCGCAGGGCTCCATGACCGAGAGGAAAATTAAATCAGCATTGATCTCCGTATACCACAAAGATGGCCTTGGCCCGATCGTGGACACGTTGAAGAAACTAGGTGTGACTATTTACAGTACCGGGGGGACGGAAACGTTCATCCGTGACCGCGGGATCAACGTTGTTCCCGTTGAAGATCTGACGGGCTACCCTTCGATTCTGGACGGGCGGGTAAAGACGCTTCACCCTAAAGTACACGGAGGAATTTTGGCACGCCGGGAAGATGATCATCTTGGGCAACTGGCCAAATACGATATTCCCGAAATTGATCTAATCATCGTTGATCTCTATCCTTTTGAAGAGACGGTAGCGAATACCGAAGAGGAAGACCTCATTATCGAGAAAATAGATATTGGCGGAATCGCCCTGATTCGTGCAGCCGCCAAGAACTATAAAGACGTTGTAATTGTGCCCAGTCGGGAAGACTACGGGACGCTACAGCGCATTCTTGACGAAAAAGCTGGTGTCACCGAGCTAGACGATCGCCGTAAGTTGGCCCGGCGCGCCTTTGCAACCAGCAGCCATTACGATACGGCAATCTTCAATTATTTCAACGAAGATGGCGGTCTGCCTGCTCTAAAGATCAGCCAGATGGACGCTACGCCATTGCGCTACGGCGAGAACCCTCACCAGAAAGCCACGTTTTTTGGAAGGATGGAGGGGATGTTTACCAAACTCAACGGCAAAGCCGTTAGCTACAATAACCTCGTTGATATCGATGCCGCCGTAGGAATGATGCGGGAGTTTGATAGCGGAGACCCTGCTTTCATCATCCTTAAGCATACTAATGCGTGCGGTGTCGCGGTTCGCTCTACCCAAGTTGAAGCATGGCACGCTGCGCTTGCTTCGGATAATGTTTCGGCTTTTGGGGGCATTCTTATCACTAATAAGCCAGTTGAACTCGGAACTGCTCAGGAAATCGACAAGCTTTTCTATGAAGTGCTGATTGCTCCAGACTTTACCGACTCCGCTCGGGAATTGCTGAGTAAGAAGAGTAAGCGTATCCTGCTACAGTACCATCATCTGGATCAGCAAACCCAAAGTTTCAAGACCTTACTAAACGGTGTGGTTGTACAAGAAACTGATCTTAAAACAGAGGGCGCTGCAGACTTTACCATCGTGACCGAACGTGAGCCTACCACGGAGGAAGTTACCGACCTTGTTTTCGCCAATAAGTGCGCCAAGCACCTAAAGTCTAACACCATTGCCCTGGTAAAGGAAAATCAGATGATTTCTATGGGGTGTGGTCAGACTAGCCGGGTAGACGCACTTAAACAAGCAATTCAAAAGGCAGCGGTCTTCGGCTTTAGTACCGAAGGAGCTGTGATGGCCTCAGATGCCTTTTTCCCCTTTAGTGACTGTGTAGAAATTGCGCATGAAGCCGGAATTACTGCCGTAATTCAACCGGGAGGATCCATTCGGGATAAGGACTCTATTGCCGCATGTAACGAAAGAGGCATGGCCATGGTGACGACTGGAATTCGTCATTTTAAGCATTAAACCAAATTTTTAACGCCTGCTTAAGAACCTCGACTACCTTGTCGTACGTCTTATGGGCGACTTTACCAATGATGGGCACCACTTCCGATCATCAGCTAGCCATAGACATCGGCAATACTTCGGTTAAGGCCGGAGTGTTCCTTAATGGAGAGTTGATAGGGCCGGTAACCCGCTTTTCGGACCAGGAATGGATCGTTGCGGACCGGCTGGTAACCAACCTTGGGGTTAAAAACATCATCTATTCCACGGTGGCAAACGTGCCACCCATTAAGTGGACGGATAAATGGAACCAGGCGGGCTTGCTCACGCTGGCCCTCAGCCCCGAATTGTTGTTGCCGTTTACCTCGCTTTACGAGACACCGGCCACCTTAGGGCAAGACCGTATTGCTGCGGTGGCCGGAAGCCTTGCGCTTTCAACCTCCAATGCACCTGCGACCGCGCCTAATGATTCACTTCCTGCCCGACTCATTGTCGACGCAGGTACTTGCATAACCCTCGACCTGATCGACGGACAACGCACTTACCATGGAGGCAATATCAGCCCCGGCGTACGCATGCGACTACGGGCCATGCACACTTTCACCGCACGGCTGCCGTTCGTTGAACCAAAACTCCTTTCCGGAGAAGTGGGCAGGTCTACCAAGCAAGCGCTTCGCCACGGAGGGCAGCTCGGAGCAGCATACGAAATCGAAGGGCTTTTCTTACGGCTTCGTAAAGCCTACCCCGATCTGGAGTTAATCCTGACGGGGGGGGATGCGGAGTTGTTAGCTGGCCTGCTTAGTGTTCCTAATGTTATTTACCCCAATCTGGTCCTGCGTGGACTCAATCAAATACTGTCAAATTATGTTCAACACCAATCGTAAACCAAGTCTGCTCCCGTTGTTGCTTCTGCTTTTCTGTGGAGGCTTCAGTAGCGTAGCTCAAAGTCAGGTGTCGAGCTTCAGTGATATTCGTCCAAAACTCAACAGTCCGCTTAGCCGCTTTGGTTTGGGTAATCCTGTAGATCAGTTTTACGCTGCCCAGGCGGGCATGGGAGGTCTTGAGAGCACTTATCAGGATGCTTTTCATCTAAACATTCAGAACCCCGCTACCCTGGCTAGCCTTCAGTCTACCAGTTTTGAAGTTGGTGGTTTTGGCCGTACTGCTAACCTTTCTGACAAGGACGCTTCGGTTAATACTTGGCAGGGGAACCTCCGCTACATCGCCCTTGGCTTTCCTCTACGAAATCCTATCAGTCTTAATCTTGCGCGTCAGGAAAATATTTGGAATGGAGGGATGGCTTTCTCGTTAACGCCAACTTCTAATGTTGGCTATGACCTACAGATAAACGATGAGGACCCCGATTTCGGATCTACGTCTAACACGCTTAAGGGAACTGGAGGAGGATACCGATTCTCCTGGTCTACTGCTTTTCGGTACAAGTACCTCTCCGCAGGATTAAATCTGAACTACAACTTTGGAAAGATTACCAATAGCCGGGTGGTTACCTTCAATGACATTGAAGAGGCGTTGGCGAGCGAATTTGTCGAAGATGTCGCCATCAAGGGCTTTAGCTTTGGGTACGGTCTGCAGTACACTTACAACTTTAAAGACCCGGATAAGAACGGAGAGATGCGACCTAACGGTAAACGGATCACTTTTGGTCTTAATGGTAACCTGGGCCGTGAAATTGATACGGACGCCAGTGTACTCTTCCGTCGCTTTAGCCCCAATAACCAGTTGGCGGTACGGGATACCTTACGATCCGAAACACAACAAAGCGGAACGCTTAACCTGCCCTCTTCCTACTCTGTGGGTATTGCCTATGAAAAGGTTAATAAACTCTACGTTGGGGTAGAATACGGTAGCCGCTCGAATAGTGAATACGCTAATAGCGCATCTCCGGAAACGCTTTTGGACGCCAATCGCATTGCTTTTGGCATCCAGTATATACCGAATGCAAACTCGTATAACAAGTTTACGAAACGTATCCGGTACCGGGCAGGTCTCCGTCTTGAGGAAGACGGCCGATCTGTAGACGGGGTGCAGGCTCGCAGAAATGCCATTACCATTGGTGCTGGCCTGCCCTTCAGGTTGCCACGCCAGCAAATTTCTTTTGTGGACGTTGCGCTGGAATTTGGTAAATTTGGCGTGCCAAACATCCTTGACGAAAACTACGTACAATTTACACTGGGTTTCTCTCTTAACGATAACTCCTGGTTCTTCAAACGCAAACTCAATTAAAACAAACCAACATGAAAACTTTCATTCGCTTCGCCGGCCGGGCTTTCGCCCTGCTGTTCGTGCTCAGCGCTAGCCTGAGCCTCAACGCTCAGTGCGCTACCTGGAACGATTCACCAGATAAGGAAAAGGCTGAAAACGCTCACGTATCTTACCGGAACTTCGTTAAGGATGCACAGGACTTTTCTACCCTAAGTGATGAGGAGTTCACTACTGCCTTTAAAGATTGGAAGGTAGTTTACGATATTGCTCCTGCCGCTGACGGCCAGCGCCCCTTCCACTACATTGATGGTCGTGAATTTTACCGCGCCATGGCCAAGAAGGCTACCGATGAGGCTAAGAAGAAGGAGTACAAAGACCGCGTCATCTCTTTCTACGACGAAGAGCTGGCCTGCTACCCTAAAAACGAAGCCTTCTTGCTTGGCCGCAAAGCTTATGATATGTTTTACCTGCAAGGGTACAGCATGGAGGGCATCGAAATTTTTGAGAAGGCAATGAAAGCTGGTGGGAATGACACCGAATACATCGTCCTTGCTCCATTGGGCCAGCAGCTCAATTACTACTTCAAAACGGAGAAGATTGACAACAAGCGCGTTCGTGAGCTTTACGATATGGCCGGTAAGATTGCCGATGCTAATATTGAAAAGGGTGATGACTACGCTCAGTACTGGGAAGCGGGCAAAGCCAACCTGGACGCCAGCGTTCTTGAATTTGCTGACCAAATCTTTGATTGTGCTTACTTCAAAGAGTCGCTCATGCCTAAGTTTGAGGAAAATAAAGAAGACTACGAGGTGGTCAAGTACATCCTTTCCAAACTGAAAGACCAAGGCTGCCCGGAAACGGATGAAGACGTTAAGGTTGTTCAGGCCAAGTACGATGCCATCTACGCTACCCTTAAGGATGAGCAGGAAGTTCAGCGCCGCCAGATGAACCCGCTTTACGATGCCAGCATCCTGATGGATGAAGGTGATTTCACCGGTGCTATTAAGCGTTACGAAGATGCTATAGAAGGTGCTGATAGCGATGAGAAAAAGGCTCAAGCTTACTACCAGATCGCTTCCGTTCAGTCCGGCAAACTCCGCCAGTACGGGGCTGCTCGCCAGAATGCGAACAAAGCTGCGAAACTTAACCCTAACTGGGGTAAACCTTTCCTCATGATTGGCGACATCTACGCTCGCTTGGGAAGTAGCTGTGGCGATTCTTACCAGCAACGCCTAGCAGTACTCGCCGCGATTGATAAGTACAACTACGCGAAGCGCATTGATGGAAGCGTTAGTGGTGATGCTAACCGTCGTATTGCGAACTACCGAGGCTCTATGCCCATCAAGTCCGAGGCCTTCCAGCGCGGAGACAATGCGGGAGACCGCATCAAGGTCGGATGTGGCATTGGTGAAACGGTAACCTTGCGTTTCTAGACCTTATTATATATAAGGTCTTAAGACAACACTTGCAGGACGGCCCGTCGGAGAATTTCCGACGGGCCGTTTTTGTTGCTTAGCCTACAAATTCAACCAGCTCGAAGTCTCTAATTGTAGTTTAGGCCTCTTTTGCTTCTGATGGCGCGGCCGCAGGTGCATAAAGGGTGTTAAAAAGCAAGGCTGAAGTAGGTTTTGGGAACGGCATAAAGTAAAGGTTTTGAATACATTATGCTTTTTCTTGTTCGCAAAGAATGAAGGAAAATATCATAAATTTCTCCGGAGACTTTGAGAAAGCCATTTCTCTTAGTAGCTTTACGCGACGAAACTGACCTAAATTTTAGCTGAACCTAGTGTTTCAGCGATCTGTAACCATAATTTGAGTCCTTCTGCGGAAGGCGACCTTTTTAATCTTTAAATCGTAATCTTATGAAGCAAGCAAAACATTTGCTTATGTTGGCCATCTGCCTCTTGGGCAGTTTGATGCTGACAGCACAACCTTTTACCGCGGATGCCACAGGAGGTGGAACCGCACTTGTGGATAACGCCGACGATCTGCCCGGCGCTCCCTTCCAGATGTTCTCTATGGACGTTACCGACGCTGGTACCGTTTCTGAAGACCTTCAGGTCTCAATTTTTGTGGACATCACGCACACTTGGATCGGTGACATCACCCTCCAGCTGACTTCCCCTGCAGGTACTACCCTCCAGCTTACTAACCTTCCTTTCGGCAATACCGGTGATATTATCATGGGTACTTGGTCTGACGAAGGCCTTGGTTTCGCAATGCTCGCCCCATCCGGTGACATTACTGGCGAATACATGGCTGAAGGCGGTACTTTCCTTGACGCTTTTGGTGGTGAGTCCATCACTGGTACTTGGGTACTTAATGTTCGTGACGAAGCTGGTGGTGACCTTGGTACTTTCAACGGTGCAACCATCACTTTTGCTGAGCCTGTTGACCCCCTCGCTACTAACATGCAGGAAATCAACGTTGCCGGTATCGGTAACATCAACCTGACGCTCAACGACGAGTGCCAGGGTCTTTTGATTCCTGAAATGGTGCTTACTGGCGATTTCGACGTTGATGGCGACGGAACCGTTATTGGTGCTGAGTTTTTCTCTATCACTGTAATGGACGGCAACCCATCTAATGGCCCGATCATTGACGGTTGTGGTACTTTCAACTACCGCATCGACGCTAACGCTCCTGCATTTGAAATTACTAACGGCTTTACCGGTGACTTCGATCCAGCTAGTGGCAACATCACCACAACTGTTGGTGAATTCGCTACTGCTGAATTCAGCGCTGACGGTTCTGAACTCGTTCTTACTTCTATGGCTGAAGTAACTGAGCCTGCTTTCTTCATGCCTACTGACAACGCTATTGTTGAACTACAGTTTGTTGAGGCTGGTATCGTAGATTTCAGCTACGCTGCTGACATCTTAGGCATTAACGGTTTCAACGACATTGCACTGGTTGACTTCGAAGGCAACGTACTCTTCTCTATCCCAGAAGACGGTTCACCATTCGGTGGCGAATCTGAAAAGGGTGATGGTGTCGTTTCTGGCCTTCAGGTAAGCGCTGGTGACGTACTCACTTTTGCTCTCATTGGTGACAATGAAATGAGCGATGAGGAGTCTTCTTTCACAATCTCTGACTTCGTATTCACTGTTCTTCCACTGGAAGTTCCTGTTGAAATCATTGGTTTCGAAACTACTTGGGGTACTGTTAACGCTGAAGACAAGACTGCTCCTTCTGTAGACGGAACTCCTGACGACATCGACCTGCTTTGTGTTGATCTGGACAACAACAACGTTTCTACACTGCCCGTTTCTGTTAGCAACTGCTACCGTGTAAACGCTCAGACTGGTGCTACTATCCCAGGTACTATGGCTTCCGCTCTTCGCGCTCGCCTCCTGGCTCGTACTTCACGCCCTGTAGTTCCTATCTTCACTGATGGCTGTTCACAGGAAATCGAAGTTTGTGTAAACGACGTTGTTGCTTTCGGCGACGACCCACAGTGTGACGATGTAGTACTCACGCGTACTTTCGTTGCAACTGAAATCTCTATCTGCCCATCCGCTGCTGGCGAAGGCAACCCATCTGTTTCTACTTCTTACATCATCACTTTCGACCGTCCAACACTTGACGACCTCGACGGTGACAACATCGAAGATGTAGTAAACATCGAGAGCTGTGGCGCTGATCCAAGCGTACGTCCTGCTCCACGTCCACAGGATTTCCCATTCCTTTCTGTTGACGGTCGCACGTTCAACCTCTCTGCAGGTTCTTCTGTATGTAACATCGGTGTTACTTTCGCTGATGGTCCTTCCATCGTGACTTGCCCTAACACTTACAAGTTCGTACGTACTTACACGGTAATCGACTGGTGTGAGCCAGGAGATGTACGCACCTTCACGCAGGTAGTAAAAGTTGGTGATACCACTGCTCCTACTTTCGTTGGTCCTAACGTTCCTACTGACGCTGACGGCACACTTGTTTACGGTACCAACGCTGGTAACGTTTGTGCTGCTTTCATCCGTCTTGACGATGTAACAGTAACTGACAACTGCCCCGGTGCAGTATCAATCCTTGCTGAGATCTTCCCTAACGGTGATGTTGACGGTCCTTCTATCGGTGCTTTCACCGTGGTTCCTGGCGGCGCTCCTGAGCTTACTTCTGCTATCCCAGCTGGTACGCACATCCTTCGTTACACTTACGTTGACGTATGTGGTAACGCTGGTGTAACTGACTACGACTTCCGCGTTGAAGATCAGACTCCTCCTGTTGCTATCTGTGAGGATGGCCTGAACATCAGCATTGCTGGTGGTGCTAACAACGGTTTCGCTGTACTCACTCCTGAGAACATCGACAACGGTTCTTACGACGACTGTTCTGGTGTAACGCTTGCCATCGCTCGCGTAAACGCTAACGACCTCGCTATCGGTGGCTACGGCCCACAGATCACCCTGACTTGTGCCGACCTCGGTACTGTTCGTGTTGGTCTTCGTGTAACTGACGCGCTTGGCAACGAGAACTTCTGTTGGTTGGACGTACTGGTAGAAGACAAGCTTGCTCCTACCTGTGTAGCTCCTGCTAACACTACCATCACTTGTGTTGACTACAATGCAAGCCTTCCTAACGACATCACTGATGCTTCTTTCGACCAGCTCGACGCCCTCTTCGGCCAAGCTGCTGGTGTAGACAACTGTGGAACGGAGATCACCCAGACGGTGAGCGGCACGATCAACAGCTGTGGTGTAGGTAGCATTACCCGTCGCTTCACTAGCATGGATGACGCTGGCTTCACGAACACTAACCTCTGTGTTCAGAACATTACTGTTATCGGTATCCACGACTACCGGATCACGTTCCCTACGGACGAGTCTGGTGACTGTATGGAGATTCCTTCCTTCGACGGCGTAGTTGCTGAAGAAATCGCTTGTGACCTGATCACTACCACTGTAGATGTTGATACCCTGCGCACGCAAGATGCTGGCGAAGAGTGTTTCAAGCTCCGCCTCACTTACGACGTAATCAACTGGTGTGAGTACAACTCAATCGGTGAGCCTTACGTTATCCGTCGCGACGCTCCAGGTGCTCTGGACCGTACACGCCGCCCACGTGACATCGACTCTGACCTGCTCTACGTCAACGTTACGCCTGGTGCTACCACTGCAACTACCAGCGATGATCTTGGTTTCTACACCCTGATTTCTACCGACCGTAACTTCAACCCTGCTCCTTCTCCACAGCGCGATCAGGCACTTGGTGATAACGGTTCTGGTGACGTAAACGATGACGACACTTACGGTACGAACGTTTACAACAGCCGTGGTTTCTTCCGCTACACGCAGTTCATCAAGATCTACGACGAAGTAGCTCCTGAAATCACTTTCGAAGAGCCAGCTGAATGTTTCGCTGGATCTGGCGAAGGTTGCCGTACGACCGTAACGCTTGAGTTCACTGCAACTGACGAATGTTCTGACGCTGTTGTTGGCCTCGAACTGGATGCTAACTTCACTGGTGCTTTTGTAGCTGACAATGCTGCTGCTCTTGGTGTAGGTATTTCTGTATCTAACGACGGTGAAGGAAACTACACTGTAACTGCTACCAACGTACCAGTTGGTGCTCACGCTGTTCGCGTTCGCGCTTCTGACGGCTGTGGTAACTTCGACGTACAGATCATCGAGTTCTGTGTATCTGCTGACCGCACGCCTACTCCTATCTGTATCCAGACCCTGACCGTTACCCTGATGGACGACGGCAACGGTGGCGGTATCGCTGCTATCTGGGCTTCTGACTTCATCGCTTCTCCAATCTTTGACTGCTTCGGTAACCTAGTAGACAAGTACAGCCTCTACCGTTCCAGCGAAGCTGGTTCTGCTGGATTCGTTCCTGCTGTTGGTGTACTCGGTATCGACGACATCGACTGTGATGACTTCGACAATGGTACGGTAAGCGTCCGCGTTTACGCATTCGACGACAACGGCTCTACGCCTGACTACTGTGAAGTAATCGTTGAAGTACAGGACAACATGGGTCACTGTGACGGTTCTACCGGCAACCTGTCTGGTTTGATCGCTACGCAGAACGACGAGGCACTTGAAGGTGTTGCTGTTACCCTGACTGGTGCTAACGGTATGGACGAAATGTCTATGACTAACGTTGGTGGTGACTTCGAATTCACTGGTCTTGCACTTGGTGGTGACTACACCATCCAGCCTGCTTTCGACCGCGCTTTTGAAGCTTCTGAAGTTAAGTCTTCTGACGTTGTTGCTATGATCGGTATGATCCTCGGTACTACTACCTTCGATAGCCCATACGACTTCATCGCTGCTGACGTTAACCGCGACATGGAGCTGAACGTATTCGATGCAATTGCTACTACTCAGCGTATCCTCGGTCTTGAGGAAAGCTTCGAAGGTGGCAACTGGGTATTCGTTACCGAAGAAGCTACTATTAGCATGACTAACCCATACGGTGCTGCTTTCCCTGAAGTTTACAACGTAAACGACCTTGAAGGTAGCCTCCGTGATGTAAGCTTCGTAGCTGTTCGTCTTGGTGACGTTCGCAATGCTGCTGGCCGTACGGCACAAATCCTCAACGTAGAAGACGCTCAGCTTGAAGCTGGCCAGATCCACACGATGGAAATCAACGGTTCTGAGCTTTCTGCCTTCCAGGGTACGATTGAGCTGGCTGCTGGTCTGGAACTCGTTTCTGCTGACTACACTGGTGAAGGTGCTATGAACCTGAACAACGCTGCTGAAGGTATGATCGCTGTTGCTCTCCGTAACAACGCTTCCCTCACCCTCGAAGTACGCGCTACTGCAGCCGTTACCCTGAGTGAGCAGGTTAGCCTGACTGACGCCATCGCTGTTCGTGAAGGTGTTGCTATCAACGGTGTTTCTAACGGACTGGAGCTTAGCTTCGTAGGTACTTCTTTCGAGCTGGCTAACAGCCTCGGTCAGAACACGCCTAACCCCGTTGCTGACGTAACTACTATCTCTTACACGCTTGCTACTGCTGGTAAGGCTACCCTCAACATCCAGGATGTACAGGGCCGTACCATCATGGTACGTGAGCTGGAAGGTGTTGCTGGTCGTAACGTAACTACGGTTAACGTTAGCGAACTAGGTGGTGCTGCTGGTATCCTTAGCTACACGCTGACTGCTGGCGACTTCTCTGCTACTAAGAAGATGGTTGTTGTTCGCTAAGAACGGCTAATCCCATCAGCCCTCCTTAATTGGAGATGAAAAGTGGCCCCTTCGGAGAATTCCGGAGGGGCCACTTTTATTTTTAAACTTAAGCTACACAGTTAGGTGAGTGTGGCTAGGCCTTAATCTGAAAACGAGCACCTGAACAAAATTCCGTATTTTGCCGGTAAATACTGTTTTGCGTCGAAGAGACGGAGCAATGGTAGCGTAAGAATAAAATTTACTTGTTCGGAGCGAAGACGCTCTAAGCTTTTTTATAACGACTATTTACCCATGTGGAAAAATCTCAAATCCTACTTCATCGTCGAAGAGGAAGGTGGCCCCAAAGCTGCAAAAACACTGCCGAATAAATCAAAGCCTGCAGCCAAAGGAAAACCTTCAGCTAGTCCTAAGACCACAACTTCCCCTGCACCTGCGGCCGCGCCTGCTAAAAGTGCTGTTGCCGGAAGCGTAAATGACCGTTCGATAAAAGTTTTGATGGAAGCGATGGAAGCGGCTAACCTACCAGGCTTTGACTACTTAGAATACAAAAAATCTCTTCAGAACTTAAAGAAGATGGATTTTACGGATAGTATCCGTTTTCAGACAGCATATGCTACAGCCCAAAGTATGGGGGTAACACCAGCCCAATTGCAAGAATCCGCTCAGCACTACCTTGATGTATTAAGTAAGGAGCATAAAAAATTCTCCAACGCCCTGAGCGGGCAACGGTCTGCACAGGTGAGTGACAAAGAAGCTAAACTGAAACAGATTGATGCTGATGTGAAAAGACAAGAAGCCAAAATCAAAGAACTTCAAACGCAAATCGATAAATCACGTTCAGAGCAAGCGAAGCTTCGGAGTAGTATCAAAAATAACGTAGACAAGTTAGCCAAAACGCAGGCTGATTTTGAGACGACGCTTAGCGTAATTACGGACGGAATCCGTAAGGACATGGCGAATATGAAAGAATTCCTGAAATAGTCGATGTTTTTGGGATGCTCGTCGATGAGGCTAAACCAGCAAGAGTTTCATTCCTTTTGTTAAGGCGCGGTTCGTTGATTATCTTTGACCGTTTAGTTAACTTACTGAAAATATAAAATTATGGAAGCACCACAGATGAAACCGAAATCTTTCTGGAAAAAGCCAGAAGGTATGACGGGGTTGATTTTCTTAGTTGCCATACTTGGCGCGGCTGGTTTTTTAATCGCTACCGCTGGCGGAGCAATTCTAAGCTTTATCAGCACAACCATAGGGTTAGTGGTCGCTCTTGCTGTTTTAGGAGCAATCGTATTTATGGCGCTTGATCCTAAAATGCGTAATCTGATTTTTTACGGATACAAGAGCATCATGCGGGCCATCACGGGTATGTTCGTCCAGATCGACCCCATTGGCATTCTTAAAACCTACGTTGAAGAATTGCAAAACAACCTAAGGAAGATGAACAAGCAGATTTCTCAGTTGCGTGCGCAAATGCACAAACTGAAGGAACTGATTGTGAAGAACGAGCGAGAAATCAAGAATAACCTTCAGATAGCCGGTAAGGCAAAGGAGACCAACAAACGCAATGTAATGATTCTGAAGAGCCGCCGTGCCGGTCGCCTGAAGGATAGTAACATGCGTTTGGAAGAACTCTATAAGAAAATGGAAGTCCTTTACCGGGTACTGACCAAGATGTACGAAAACAGCCAAATTTTGGCTGAAGACATCAAAGACCAGGTAATGGTGAAAGAGCAGGAGCGCAAAGCGATCCACGCTAGCCACGGAGCAATGAAGTCTGCAATGAGTGTAATCAATGGTGATCCGGATCAGCGAGCAATGTTCGATATGGCTATGGAGAACATCACCGAGGACGTCGCCAATAAAGTTGGTGAAATGGAGCGATTCATGGAAATGTCCGCAAACTTTATGGATTCCGTTGACCTCCAAAACGGTGTCTTCGAAGAGGAAGGCATGCAGATGCTGGAACAGTGGGAGAAGGAATCTACTAGTTTGCTACTTGGCGAAGAGAAAGATCAGCTGCTACTCCAGGCCCAAAGTGATAGCGAAGTACTTGACCTGGATGCTCCGGTTCCTGAACGGGCGCGCCAAAGCGGAAGCAAGAATCAGTATGATTCATTCTTCGACTAAGAGCTGAAACAATAAGAAAATGGTCTGGTACGGAACGAAACCGTACCGGACCTCTTTTATACCCCGCTGGTATACCGGCGGATAACCAACACACATTGATATGGCACGTCTGACAACATTCAGCAAGCTTCTCATTACGATTCTGATTCTATTAGCCCTGGTTTTCGGCTTTAACTTTCTCACCGATGGTAAGCTGCTCAGCGGCATTTTGGGAGGAGATGGCACAACTACGGAAGCAGGAACCGGAGATTCCGGCAACACAAATTCCGGTACTACTACCACTGGAAATACCAGCAGCAGCTCCGGAGATCCAATTCGCATAGGCGTAGTGACCTGGGGCGGTTATGCTGGCGGCCAGTATTTTAACGAAGGCTTCAAGGCTACCAACCAAAGCCGATTCAAGAAAGAATATGGTATTGATGTAGAGTTTGTACTAAACGACGATGTAGTCGCTAGTCTTAACGCTTTCAAGAATGGAGACATTGACGTGCACTGGTATACCATTGACGCGATGCCAACCATTATGCCGGAAATGAAAGACTTTGATCCGGTTGTCTTATGGCAGGCTGACTGGTCGCGTGGAGGAGACGCCATCGTGGTAAAGCGAGGGATTAACTCCGTTCAGGACCTGCGCGGTAAAACCGTCGCTGTTGCTGAGCTTACGCCCAGCCATTCCTTTTTACTTTGGCTGCTTGATGCGGGGGATTTGAAGCCTGGCGATATTAAGATTGTAGCTCAGCCTTCTGCCATCGAAGCTGCTGCTGCCTTTAAGAGTGGTCAGGTTGATGCGGCGGTAGTTTGGTCTCCAGACGATGAGCTGAGCGTTCGTGCTGTACCAGGAGCTAAGATTCTGGAAAGTACCCGCTCTGCCTCCAATATCATCTCCGATGTATTCTTTGCTAAGCGCAGCTACGCCGAGGCAAATCGAGACCGCCTCCAGAAATTATATGAAGGATGGATGCGTGGCGCGGCAGAGATCAACTCAAGTGCCGAAGCTAAGCAGAAAGCCGCTAAAATTCTTGGTAGCGAGATGGGCCTCTCCGAGGCCGATGCAATGGGTATGATCAATAATGTCCGTCTTACTACGCACGGCGATAACGTTAATTTCTTCTCGCAAAACTCAAGCTTTCGCGGCGTGACCGGAGGCGATCTCTACCGTCGTATGGCCCAGGAATACAAAAACCTCGGATTCATCAACGGTAGCATCGCTCCTTTCCGTACGGTTGGTTACGGTGGTAACCTTGTCTCCGCAGCAAATGAGCGTCTGAGTGGCAACGAACACGCTGGTGAAGGCCGGGCAGAATTTACCCCGGTAAGCGATGAAGACGGAAAAGACCGGGACGCCATTGCTACTAAACGTATCAGTATTAACTTCGCTACCGGCGTATCAACACTTGATGATAATGCAAAGCAAATCATCGATGAGGAATTTGTGCCGATTGCCAAAGCTTTCGGTAACGCTCGCATCCGGATCGAAGGTAATACCGATAATACCGGCTCACTGGCCACGAACATCGCACTGAGTAAAAAACGCGCCCAGGCGGTTGCTGCTTACCTTACGCGTGAATACAATATGGACAAGGATCGTTTCATCATCGTTGGTAACGGCCCGAATAAGCCAATTGCTAATAATTCCAGTGCTAGCGGAAAGGCACAGAACCGCCGTACAGACTTCGAACTGGTACGCTAGAACCGACAACTGACAACTGACAACCGAAAGTTAGTGCTCGCAACCGTGGGCACTAACTTTTGTTTTATAGCTTATTAATAGTAGAGCATGCACCGTCTTCCGCTAATTACTTACCTCATCATCGGTTATATGCTCCTTGCCTTTGGGTGGTGGAGTGTACTGTTGTTGCGGAAAAATGAGGAAGCACACGATGCTCAAGTAGAGCTTTTTGCCCTGCAGATGGCGGTACAGAGAGAAATTGATAAGCCAGCAGATTTTCGGGCAACGGAGGCTTATTACGATTTAGCAGAATCATTCCGGAGGCAGCAAAACATGATTATTGGTGAATCAGTACTCTTGGTCTTGAGCTTTATGGGAGGGTTGTTTCTTCTCTTTAGAAGTTTACGTAAGGAGATAAGCGCTGCCGAACAACAGCGGAATTTTTTGCTGAGTATTACGCACGAATTAAAGTCTCCACTGGCAGGAATTCGACTGATTCTTGAGACCTTCCAGAAGCGAAGAGAACTGAAGCCTGAGATTCAGCAAAAGCTAAGTACGAACGCATTGGTGGAAACCGACCGACTTACATCACTGGTCAATGATTTACTACTGAGCGCTAAGCTGGAGCAAGCATACCAAATTAACGAAGAAGAGATTGATCTGGGCGGGCTCATTCATGACGCAGCAGATACAGTGGCGATGAAATATAAATCAGCTAATATCCATGTAGACATTGAAGCAGATGTAGGCTTGGTAAAGGGAGACAGGCTCGGCCTCACCAGCGTCGCAATAAATCTATTAGAGAACGCTGCTAAGTACAGCCAGCCGGCGCCAGTAATCCATACCTCATTGCATCGCGGTGGTGCCAGTGAACTAATCTGGGAAGTATCGGACAATGGAATGGGAATACCCGGACGGGAAAAGCGGCGGGTATTTAGCAAGTTCTATCGGATTGGGAATGAAGATACCCGTACCACGAAAGGAACCGGACTTGGTCTTTTTATCGTGAAACAGCTGGTAGAGAAACATGAAGGACAGTTGGAATTGATAGATAATCAACCAAAGGGAACCACCTTCAGGATATACCTCCCAACGGTATAAGATGAGTTTATTCCCTATCCTTAGAAGTACTCGCAATATTGTCTCGACAACATTGCCCTGAATGTCTTTTCTTTGTCCCGAATAAGTCGAGGATGCGGTAATGCCCTCAACTTAAATCACAAGGCTTAACCAAACCACCAACGAACCAATTTTTCATGCAATCCACTCCATTAACTGAAACCCACCGCGCCTTAGGCGCTAAGCTTGTAGACTTTGCTGGCTTTGAAATGCCATTGACTTACACCAGCCTCAAGGAAGAGCATTTCGCAGTTCGCGGGAAGGCGGGAATATTTGATGTCTCCCACATGGGAGAGTTCATTGTTCGTGGAGCTGGAGCAAGGGATCTGGTACAGTACGTAACCAGTAACAATATTGACAAATTGGTGGAAGGCCAAGCTCAGTACAGCTGCCTGCCCCGCCCTCAAGGCGGTATCGTAGATGATCTGCTCGTTTACCGCCTGCCAGCCAACCCTGCAATGGGGATGACCGATGAGCATCCGGCTTATATGTTAGTAGTCAATGCCGGAAACATCAAGAAGGACTGGGATTGGATATCTAGTCACAACACTTTTGGTGCCGAAATGATTGACATCAGCGGAGATACCGCACTGCTTGCCGTACAAGGCCCACTGGCTGCGGAAATCCTGCAAGGACTTACGGATACAAAACTCGACGAAATTACTTACTACCACTTTGTGCGGGGGAGCCTTGCAGGTCACGATAACGTGATCATCTCTGCTACAGGTTATACCGGAGCCGGAGGTTTTGAGCTTTACCTCAATAACGATGCTGCTGAAGCTGTATGGAACGCCGTATTGGAAGCCGGCAAAGGAGCAGGCTTAATTCCCTGTGGTCTTGGATCCCGTGATACCCTTCGCCTGGAAAAAGGATTTTGTCTATACGGCAACGACATCAACGATACCACCACTCCGTTGGAGGCTGGCCTTGGTTGGATCACAAAGTTAAAAGCAGATAACTTCGTTGGTCGGGATTACCTGATTGCCCAGAAAGAGGCTGGTTTGGAGCGCCGCCTGGTCGGATTTAAAGTCGACGGACGTCGCGCGCCCCGCAACGGCCATGGTATCCTGAATACGGACGGAAATAAGATTGGTGAAGTGACCAGCGGGACACATTCTCCTTCCCTCGATTATCCCGTCGGCTTGGGTTACGTAACCCTTGGGCAGCATACCCCTGGAACGAAAATTCAGATCGATCTGGGCCGAAAGACAATGGAAGCAGAGGTAGTGAAAATTCCGTTTTTGTAAGCCTACTTAAACACCCAACTACTTGCAGCTTTCCGTACGGCCTCCGCTTCATCCTTCCAGCGCGTAAGCTCGTGGTACCGCCCGTTTTCCCAGTCGCTAAGGCAGTTGTCATAAAACGCACTGGCAGGGCTTCCTGAGGCGCCACCGGGAAGCGTTCCCCATGCGCGAGGTTCAGGGCCAAGTTCTATCACCATCCGCCAACTGGCGCCGTGGCCGCTGCTTAGGGCGCGTGGAGAGAAGCGTGCGCCTCCGGTGGTAATCATTTCGGAACCAAAACCGGGAATAGCGCCAAGGTGGCGGACAAAAGTATTGCGGTAGGCAGCCCAGGTCTCGGGCTCCTGCCCGTCTAGCTCTTCCAAAATTTCGTCGAAGGCGCGTTGGGTGAGCGTAGCGGCGGTTTCTTTAAAATCTTTGGTCGCTTGGATATCAAAAATCGCGTTTCGGGCATCTTGCCGAAGCAAGTCCGTTAGTTTCCAGGCCTCAGGGCGAAGGTAGCCAGAATCAATTGGCATTTCATCAAAGGTGAGTTCATAAACCTTGATTCGCCAACGTTCGAACAGTGTAGCGGCACGACTTTCTCCTTCACACCGGTAGTCCCATTCAGAAATGAGATGAAGCAAGGCCCAGCCTTCTTCAGTGAGGCCTCGCCGGTTGATTCGGGCAATTAGCAAGGGAGTTAGCTCTTCGGCCATTAAGGAATGACTGCTCAGTTGCAGATCCTTCATCTTTCGCTGGTTCATAGTTGTTGCCCGCTCTAGATAACGGTTGATGAAGCGGCCCCGGTATTCGTCAAAACCACCAGTGTAGGGGTAAGGGTAGTTCGGCCCGGTGGTTGTTTGGTTAGCAGAAGAGACAAAGCCTCGGGATGGATTCTTGTGTACTGGCCGGTCGGCAAAGGGGATATAGCCACGCCAGGCATTGGTCATGGTGTTTCCAGGCGTTGTAAAACGACCAGATTGACCCGGTGCACGTAGGGGGAATCCACCGTTAGGACGAATGGCAATATCACCATTCTTTTCGGCGAAGATGAAATTCTGAGCGGGGTCAATGTAACCTCTCAGCGCTGTTACATAATCCTCGTAATTTTCTGCCTGCATTAGTTTCAGAAAGGTGCCAGCCATAGTATGAGGGCGAACGCTTTTACCCGGCGCGTCGTGACCAAGGTAGCGCATGGCGTGATCAGCATAAGGGCCTTCGGTGAAGGGAACGGGGCCGAAAACCGTCCAGGGAGTTCGGATGATCAGTGGATCGGAATCTTTGAGAAGTAAGGTGTCAAGGATGATTCGGGCGGGTGTCTTTACGCTGTCTAGCCAGTAGTGAGTTCGGTGCTCATCGGTCCATTCGATACGAAACCAGTCGGTTACGTCGTGGCCAACGTTGGTCTCTCCGTAGGCGACATGGTCGTTAAAACCCATAATAATACCTGGCGCACCGGGCAAGCTTACACCACGGGCGTTCATGTTGGGAATACTTATTTGTACTTCGTACCATATACTAGGCAGTGTCAGAGACAAGTGTGGATCACTGGCTAGAATTGGGTAGCCGGTGTTAGAATGATCGGGGGCAACGGCCCAGTTATTCGAACCGTTGTCCGGATGAGCAGGCATCAGGGTGTAGGGCTCGGTACTTACGGCTTCATAATCGTTCAAGGAAGGTTCCGTGGGCGCGGCCGCAGGTGCAATGTAGGGGGTAAGAGAAAGTCCTGAAACCTCACTTTGCACCTGCGTACGCGCCTCTTGCTTGTCGCTGTCATCATCAGGTACGATGGGGCTGTCTCCCGGGAAACGATTGGGGTAGAAGGTGTTGAAAACGTCTTCCCCTAAATCTTTGCGGGTCAGGTCTGCTGCTGCATCGCTGTACCGACTGCTGAGAGATTGGGACATACCCTTCATGAGCAGTGCCGTGCGGTAAGGAGACCACCGCAGCGGTGCATGATCCAAAATCTTGTACTCAACGGGGAAATCTTCTGGCTCAAGTTGATCGATCCAGACATTGACGCCCGCAGCGTAGGCTTCAAGGACGCGGAGGTCTTCGGGGAAATTGACCCGCATTGTATCGGTTTCATCTTTGGCCGCCTGGCGGAAACCTCTTCTGATCTGCATAGAGTCACGCCTCAGCGTTCTGGAACCGAGCACTTCGCTGAGGCGGCCTTCTGTAGCGCGCGTGCTGATGTCCATTTGCCAGAGCCGGTCGGCAGCGCTGATGTAGCCCTGCAAAAAAGCGGCACTCTCCATATCCGCTGCAAAAATATGGGGGATGCCCAGTTCGTCAAAATGAACACTGCCCTTGGCTAGCGGGTGTTCAAGGTCCAGGGTTCGATCTTTTTCCCGTTCACTTAACTTGGGCTTGCTGTTGTGCCAGAATCCCTTTTGCGGGTGGAAGAAACTACCAAGTGCCGGAATGGGCAGGCCCGCTGGGCCTGGGTAGTTGCCGAAGACCAGCCAGAGGAGGAGCATCAGGCCAGAAAGTACAAGATGAACGTATTTCATTGACGTTTGAGATTTAGCGACTCACAGTAGGTATAAAATTAACGGTAGTCCAGCTTTCGGTACTCCAGAGCTTACGTCCTTCCGTATCCGTCCAGGTGTTGGGAAGGCGAAGATAGTAGACGTGTTCCGGGAGAAGACCAGAGAAGGTAAGGCTGACTTTTTTACGATCGGCACTCCAGCGAAGATTGGAAACTGAAAGCTTTGTTTCGTTGATTTTAGGGCCACCGTAGTTGGCATTGGGTTGGTAGCGCCAGCGGATAAAGTTGAAGTCTGCGGCGCTTGTGCCGAAGCCTTCGGCTACGGGTTCGGTGAACTCTAGCTCAAAACCATCGGCTTGGGTACGTACGGCCAGGACTTCAAAAGCAGGTTTGCCGTTGTATTTTAATCTTTGCAGACCGTAAAATAGCTTGCCGGCATCCCCCCAGTTCCCGGTAGAACCAACCATGCCGACGTAGAGCGCACCGTCCGGGCCCCAGACATTACGATTGACACCGGCTTCGAGGCCTTGGATGAAGCGGAAGACCGTACCCTGATACTCTCCGTTGATCTTTTCTACGAAAACGCGTTTGAACCCTCCGTGGGTAATCTCACCGTGGATCATCTGTCCTTTATACGGCCCGTCGTTTAGAGTGTTCGGAGTACTTGGGCTATTACCGATTTCATCCTGAGGAAGCCATACAACCGGTGGCTTGACGGGTTTGCCCTCTTCTCCGGCTACGGCGTAAGAATTAAAGAAGGCGCCTTCGGTAACGTGGAGGATTTTAGAGGCTGGCAACCAATCGCCCTGATTATCAGCGATGAAGAGCTCGTCCTCAACGCCCCAGTTAACGCCGTTGGGGGTACGGAGGCCAGAGGCAATGTTTTCCAGCTTGCCGGTATAACGATTGATGCGTACGGCCTTACCACGGCTACGGGGTTGGTTCGGGGCGCTTGCGCCACCGGGCAGGATGCCGATGGCCAATGCAGCGTAGAAGTAAGGCTCTTTATAGGCCAGGCCAAAGCCAAACTCGTGGAAGTTGGCGGTAGTGACCCAGTCGTTGGAGACGGTGGCGTATTCATCAATCATTTCATCGCCATTGTGGTCGATTAGTTTGGTCAGCTCCTGTTTTTGCATCACGAAAATGGTGTCGTCTACAACCTTAAGCCCTAGTGGCTCGGCAAGGCCGGAGGCGATCTTTTTGGTGGTCATTTTGGCGGGCTCTCCGGTTTGGACACCGTCGATGATGTACACGGCTCCTTCGGCATCCCAGGTGGAGATGACGAGGCGACCGTCGGAGAGGAAATCCATGCCGGCCACTTTGGGAGTGAAGCCATTGGGACGGGCCTGGGTGAGATCGTAGGCGGGGTGGACGCCGGCCAGGCGGGTGCCGTCGCCAGGGTAAATCTTCCCTCGATCCATCGGAGTGGGCAGGGTAGTCGCGGTGGTGATGTTTAGTTCGTAGCCCAGGTTTTCGGTCGGGACGATCTGCCATTCGGGGCTGAAGAAACTGCGCCATTCGAGCGTGAGGACGTTGCCGCCACCGTTCTCAAAGTACTCAATAACCATTTCATGGTTTCCGGCGGCCAGGGCGATCTCGCCGTCTTTCGGGTCCGCCCCGTGGAGGCCATCGTGATTGATGATAACCTGGCCGTTGAGGAGGAGTCGGCTACCATCGTCGCTCCGCAGTCGGAAAAGATAATTACTTGTTTGCGGGATTTTGAGGTAACCCGTGAAGCGGGCGGCGAAGAGATCGGTTAGCTTTCCCCATTCGCTTTCAACGAAGTCTACCGTGGGGGCAATGCCTTCAAACTGAGGAGTTCCTTCCCAGTTTACCTGGTTTAGCCGGCTGATACCGTCTGGTGTGGGGAATATTTCTACTTGCAGGCCTGCCCCAAGGCCATCGTCCGCTACCGGCCCGGCGGCGGTTAGGGCATCTGCGTCGTTGGCTACCGTGAAGTTGATTGGGCCTTTCTCTTCGAAAGTTGCTTCCTTTTCTTTGTCGAGATCTAGTACCCACTTGACCATGGTTCGCACGTCGGAAGGGGGGAGGTGATCGTGAGCCGTCATGGCGGCTGAGCCCCAGGTCCCAGCTCCGCCTTTGATTACTTTGGAGGTCAGCTTTTCGAGGTTTTCGGTGGTGTTGCGGTAGCGGTCGGCTACGTCAACGTAGGCGGGCCCGATGGTTTTTACGTACTGGTTGTGGCAGGTTTTGCAGCCGCTGCGTTCGATTAGTTTTTCGCCAGGCTGACGGTTGTCGGCCAGGAGTGCTCCTGCGTCGAGGTTATCGTCAGGGAGGGTGGGGTAGCGGATGAAGCCGGTTGTAAAATAAGTAGGCGCATTGGAGTTCAGTTCAAGGAGCCCATACATGGTCAGAGATCTGAGGCCACGAACTGCACGTACCGCCTGGTTTATGTTGTGGAATTCTCCGTTGGTCTGGATACTGCTCTCCGCGGGAACACCATCAATCATTGTCTTGAGTTGAAGGGTTATATTTTCTGGAAGACCTTCCACAAAGAAGGTCCTTTCCAGGCTCATGGTTCCGCCTTCTTCTACGATGGCTTCTGGGCGTTCGGTTACGGTTACGGAGAATTTACCTTCGAGGTCCGTAAGCTGTGATTTCAGGTAAAGCTGCCCATCTTTGATTCGGTGGCCGAGGTATTGAACATTCGGTACCGTCAGTGGAATATTCTGACCAGTAATGAAAGCCCAGTGATTGCTCATTGTATCCTTCAGCCAAACCCGCCCGACGGCTTCTGGCTGCGGCCCGTGGGCGGTGGTGTAGACGGCACCGTCCAGTTTTACGTCACCTTTCCAGGCTTTGTAGAGGCTACCGGTTTCGGTATCGTAGGCAACAAACATATCTTCATGGAGTGCTGCGGTGAGCATGCGGGCCTTTTGGTCGAGGACGGAACGGAAGACCCACGGCGTTAGAGCCCGTTCGTATTCAAGGGTGGGCTCGGTGGAGCAGCTGCTGAAGACCAACAGAAGGAGAAAGGGGAGGAGGTTTTTCACACGATTACTTTTCTTGGTGGTAAGATACATTGGATGTTCTTAAAAAGAATTTATCCTGTAAAATCATAAAGTGGCCGGCAAATTCGCATTATCCCCGGGTGTGGCTTTTCTTTGCAGCCCCGAAAACTGCTTTGGCTACATGAAAATCTCTCGCTGTCTTACCCTCCTGTTTATTTTATTCCTGTCACATACGGCTGTTGCTCAGCGTGGAAACCCTGCTACGGCGGATACGATAAGCTTACAGGGGCAGTTCGATGAGATGCTCCGGGTTTCCAGCAAGTACCAAATTTATAAAACGGTTCGGCGGACTTTTCTGGACGCGTTTATGGTTAATGTACGGGATTCCATCAGTGGCTATACCGAAGAAATTAGCCGGTTAGAAAGTCGTATTAGCGATCAAGAAGCAAAAATATCGGAGCAGGCCGCTGCAATTGAAGACCGCCAGGGGCAAATTGGCTCGCTTACCGAAGAGAAAGACAGTATTAGTCTATTGGGCATGCCATTGTCTAAAGCGACTTATAGCCTGATGCTTTGGTCTGTGATCATCGGGTTATTGGCGATGCTACTGTTTGCTAT
The DNA here is from genome assembly GCA_964410795.1 of uncultured Lewinella sp. GTDB lineage: Bacteria > Bacteroidota > Bacteroidia > Chitinophagales > Saprospiraceae > Neolewinella. The sequence goes on from CAYPIM010000005.1 coordinate 55,921, forward strand.
AGCCCGGATGCGCCTCGCGGTGAGTACGGCCCGGCAAACTCGACAAGACTTTCAACAAGTAAATGAAGATCTGGAAAAGAGCCGTAAGACCCGGTTGGAGGTGGAGCAGAAGCTTCGCCGACAACTACAGGATGAGATCAACAAACGGAATTAGAAAGACTTTTTTAACTTTCTTTGCACCTGCGTGCGCGCCTAAAAAAGGCATTGATCATCGCCAACTCACTTTTAGTGAAAACTTTAAGGTTTTTAGCACAATAGCGGAGCCATAATAGCGGTTTAACTTTTCGTGAGTGGCAAGATTGCTTAATATCGTTTCATCCCGACGTATATTTGCCGCCGCAAATTTTGGAAACAACTCGGTTTACCTCAGCTTTATGAATTACTGGAAAAAAGTGCTGCCCCTCCTTTGTATGGTAGCCATCTTCGCCTCCTGTGGCAAAAATGATCGCTCCGCCACTACTGGCTGGAAGATGAACGACACGAAATGGGGCGGCTTCGAAACGAAGCCTGACTACGCCGGTCAGGAAATACCACCAAACATGGTACTAATTCCCGGAGGAAACTTCGTGATGGGGTATACGGAAGAAGACGTGCCTTATGACTGGGACAACATTCCTCGTCGTGTAACGGTCTCTACCTTCTACATGGACCAAACTGAAATGAGCAACGAAGATTATCTCTTCTACCTCGATTGGACGAACCTCTCCTACGGTGAAAGTTACCGGGAAGTTTACCTCAGCGCACTACCGGATACGCTGGTTTGGCGTGATGAGCTTTCTGCTAACGAGCCATACGTGCAAAATTACCTACGCCACCCTGCTACTGCTAAGCATCCTGTTGTGGGCGTTAGTTGGCGTCAGGCCCGTGAGTACGCCCGCTGGCGTACGGACCGGATCAACGAAGCCATCCTGATTGATAAAGGACTCCTGACTCCAAGCCCCGATGCTAAAGATGATCAGGTCTTCGTTACCGATTCTTACTTCGCTGGCCAGTACGACGGTACGCCACGTAAAGGAATCAAAGATCTCCGTACTGGTGGAGAGCGTGGTGCAAAACTGGAGGATGGTATCCTTCAGCCAGAAGTTCGCCTCCCAACCGAGGCAGAATGGGAGTACGCTGCTTTAGCACTTCCTGGCCTGCAGGCAAACGAGAAAGACGAAAACTACACCGATCGCCGTATCTACCCATGGAGTGGAACAAGCGTACGCTACCAGCGTCATGATAAGTACCAGGGCCAGATGTACGCTAACTTCAAGCGCCGTGGTGGTGATTATATGGGTATTGCTGGTAAGCCTAATGATGGCTCTTCTATCACTACGCCTGTATTAGAGAACTACCCTAACGATTTCGGCCTTTACAACATGGGAGGTAACGTAAACGAATGGGTTGAAGACCTCTACCGTCCGCTTACCACCACTGACCTGAGTGATGTTGAAAACCACGAACTCAACCCGTTCCGTGGTAATAAATTCCAGGATGTTGCTCGTGACCCTGTTGATGGCACGGTACTTCCGAAAGATAGCCTTGGTCGTCTTCAGTATGAGTATGTAACGGACGAGGAAGCTGCCCAGCGCGACAACTATAAAGTTGGCCGTCCCTACGATTACCTTGATGGTGACGAGCAGAGTCTTGCCAGTTACCAGACCAATAAATACACCCTCATCTCTAATACTGCCCGTGTTTATAAAGGTGGTAGCTGGGCCGACCGTGCTTACTGGCTAAGCCCTGGTACACGCCGCTTCATGGAGGAAGAGAAATCAAGCCGTACTGTTGGTTTCCGTTGTGCTATGATCAGCATGGGAGGAGACAATGCCGGAGGTGCTACAAAAGCACGTGGTGGAAGTAACCGCTTTGGTTCTTCGCCTAAAAAACGCCGCCGCTCTCGCCGCTAGGCCTTTACCGCTCCAAAGCCGAAAACTCCCCACTAACAACTTGTTGGTGGGGAGTTTTTTGTTATTCACCCTTTGTAAAACCCCTAAACCTGAAGCTGCTGAAAAGGAACTTCAGTGTTCGGAAAGTCATACATAATGGCCCCGCTAACTTATCTTCGTGGTATTATTGTAATTTCTACACTATCCCCACCCCTCAGATGAAAGTTACTGACCACCAGAACACAAAGATTGTTGCTACCGTAGGCCCCGCCTGTAGCTCTTATGAAGGCCTTAAGGGGCTTATTGTCGCCGGAGTGAATGTATTTCGGCTTAATTTTAGCCACGGAACGCATGATGTCCATGGAGGAACTATTGAAAAAATTGTAAAACTTAATGAAGAGCTTGGTACTCACGTAAGTATTCTGGCTGATCTTCAAGGGCCGAAACTGCGTGTTGGTAAAATGGAAGGCGAAGGCTTACCCGTTGCTGAAGGGCAAATTGTCACCTTCACCAATACGGAGTGTATCGGTAATGCCGAGCGGGTATACATGAGCTATCCTCAGTTCGCCCAGGACGTAACCGTTGGAGAGCGGGTATTGGTAGACGACGGAACACTCGTATTTGAAGTTGTTGAAACCAACGGGACTGATACCGTAAGGCTGAAAACCCTCTTCGGAGGCGTGCTAAAGTCCAACAAAGGCGTTAACCTTCCGAATACTAAGATTAGCTTGCCGAGCCTTACAGAAAAGGACCTGGTAGACCTTGAATATATCCTTTCTCAGCCAGCGATCAACTGGATCGCGCTAAGTTTCGTACGGTACCCAAAAGACCTTAAGAACCTTAAGAAACACATAGATGCTGCTGGCCATCCCGCTAAGATCATTTCCAAGATCGAAAAGCCAGAGGCTATTGAAAACCTCGACAAAATTATCAAGCACTCAAATGCAATCATGGTTGCCCGGGGAGACCTTGGCATCGAGGTGCCAATGGAACGTCTTCCTATTATCCAGAAGGAAATTATTCGTAAGTGCATCCAGCGGGCTCGCCCGGTCATTGTAGCGACCCAGATGATGGATTCGATGATCAATAACCCCGGCCCGACGCGAGCGGAGGTAACCGATGTGGCTAATGCTGTACTTGATGGCACTGATGCGGTAATGCTTTCCGGGGAAACTTCTGTAGGCCGCCACCCGGCACTAGTCGTGAAGGCTATGAATTCTATTATCGCTGAAGCAGAGAAGATATACGAAATTGGAATGAAGCGACCTAAGTCTAACCACAAGTCAGGCACATTCATCAGTGATGTAGTCTGTTCTGCAGCTGCTTGGGCGGCACAGAACGTAGGCGCACGCGGAATTGTGGGGATGACACGCTCCGGTTATACAGCCTTTAAATTGTCAAGCTTCCGTCCGAAGTCTAAGATTTATGTTTTCAGCGACCTTAAGCATATGCTCAATACAATGAGTCTCTGTTGGGGGGTACGTTGCTACCATTATGATAATTTTACCAGCACTGACCAGACGGTCGAGGACGTTACAAACATCCTTAAGGATAACGGACACGTTGTTGCCGGGGATATGATTGTGAACACCGGATCCATGCCACTGGAGAAGCAACGCCGTACCAATATGATGAAAATCACCATTGTGGAGTAGTCGCTTAGTTGCTTCTTGTTAAAATCCAAAGGCCGGGTTTCGTGTAACGAAACCCGGCCTTTGGATTTTAACAAGAAGCAACCAACAATGGGACATGTGCAACACTCGCGGAAGCAAGGCGTTACATAAAGGAACTGATTCTATTTTATGCGTACTGCACTGCTACTCTTCTTCTTTTTATTGTCTGTCTCAATGTTTGCTCAGGGGGAAGCTCCGACTGAAAGCAGCATTAAACAACAGACGAACTTCATCGAAGCGAAGCGCGAAGCGCTGTTGGGGAAGACAGAAAAGGCGATCAGTATGTTTAAAGAACTGATTGAAGCCTCCCCTGATATGGATGCCGCCAGGTTTGAACTTGGCCGCTTAGAGTATGCTGCCGGAAATACGGAGGATGCTATCGATCATTTAAAGGCGGCTTACAGCAAGCGCCCTAATGAGGTGTACGCTTCGTTTCTGGCAGAGCTTTATCAAGCCAGTGGCCGCCATAAAGATGGCGCAGCACTTTACGCTGAATTAATCAGGAAGAGCCCGGATGAAGCGGACTACTACCTTGAGCGTGCTGCGTTTCTTGTCCGTGCCCAAGATATTAAAGGAGCCATTGGTACGTATAACCAACTAGAAAACAGAATTGGTGTCAATATTGAACTTGCCCGACTGAAGCATTCACTTTACCTGGGCCAGGGAGACCGAAAACGAGCGGAGAAGGAACTGATTACTTTGGTAGAGTCTCAGCCGGATAATCTTCGTTTTCGCCACATGCTAGCGGGGTATTTTACCAGCCAGAAAGAGACTGCGAAGGCAAAAAAAGCGTACGAAGATATTTTACGTTTGCAGCCTGCTGACGTAAGGGCACAGCTTGCCCTTCAGGAAGTTGCTCCGGCTAAATCCTCAGGTGGAGATGCTGAACTGATGGCTTTACTCGGACGGTCTGATGTGGATATTGACCTCAAAATTGGGAAATTACTGCCGCTGGTGAATGAGGTGGCGCAAACGCAGGATGCAAAGAAAGGTGAGAGAGCACTGGCGTTGGCCGCCGAACTTTGGCGAGTAAACCGGGATGAAGCTAAAGCTGCAGCTCTTCAGGGAGATGTCTTCTTCCATACCGGACGCCTTACTGAGGCCGCTGAGGCCTATAAGGCTACTATTGAACTTGACGATACCGTTTATCCCGTATGGGAGCAGCTTCTGGCTACGCTCTATCTTAATAACCAGATAACGGAACTGCGCAAATACGCCGAAGATGCGTTAGACGTATTTCCGAACCGCCCCGCCGTGTATGTTCATTACGCACTCGGGGAAGCTTTTCGTTCTAATTTTTCCGAAGCCAATTCACTCCTTGAGCAAGCTCAATTAATGACCTCGGGCCAACCTGAAGGGAAAGCTGCGTTGGAGCAACTCTCCCTCGCCCTCGTCGGCCTTGAAGCCGGAGACGCTACGGCTAAGATTGACCTGGCCAGGCTGCCAGGAGGTAAAGAAGGGCCACTGGCGTTTTTGATTACTAACGGAGGCAAAGCCTCCGCGCTTATCGCTTACGATACTGAGGAGAACACCAACGCACTCTTCCTCGAAATGCTGGGCGATGCCCAGGTGAAGGCTGGTGATAAAGCAGCTGCTGCAAAAGCTTACGCACGCGCAAAGTCTGCGGGAAGTAAGTCTTCCAACCTGCGGGGTAAGATGACTAAGGTGCAGTAGCCGAATCGTCCGCTCTCTCGAAAAACAGCCATTGTACCTGCGGCCGCGCCCTAATACACTTCTGGAGTCTTTGCTTGTGACAAAAAGGTATTCAGACGTCAAATTTCTGAAATCATTCTCACTACCGATTCAATATTCCTATGCGTATACTATTCTTAATCGCCTTTGCCGTCTTGACCATAGCGTCAGCTTGTAACAAAAAAATCATCGGTGGTGCTGATGGTGCTCCTGGCCGAGATGGGTTGGCCGGAGGCAGCAAGGCAGAAGCAGTAATCACCGGCCTCGAAAAGAATAGCTTCGAGACGGAATACCTCGAAGGCTCCGCCCGGATTAAGCTGGAGAGCAAACAGCTAAACGTAGGGGGCACGGCCACCATTCGCCTACACAAAGACAAGGCGATTTGGATGAGCGTTAAGAAATTTGGTTTTGAAGGAGCCCGGGCTTTGATCAGAACTGATTCCTTTTTTGTTATCAACCGCCTGAACGGAGACTATACGGCTGAACCTCTAAGCTACATCGAGCAGAAATATAAAGTCCCCGCCCGCTTTGATCTGTTGCAGGAAATCGTTTTGGGCAACGCCGTCTTCTTCACCCGTGATCTTCAATTCGACGAAGCGGGAGATATCTACACCCTTTCCGGCCAAGATGGTCGCTTCGCCACCAAGCACGTAGTCGATGGTCGTGGTTTCAAACTGATGGAAATGGTGCTGAACGAACTGGCGCAGAACCGAACGCTCATCATCAGTAATGCCGACTTTCGCAAAGCTCCAGGTAAAGAGGATGCGCCGGACTTTGCTTTTGAACGCACGGTTCGCATTGATGCCGAGGCCACCGGCCCGGCTAAGTTGGAACTAACGTTTAACCGCTTGAAGTTTTCCGGCCCACTGGCGATGCCGTTTCAACGGCGGTAAATGGAATGAGTCGCTATTTCAATTTCTCTTCAAACGCAATGGGCGTACGAGCTTTCGCCCGTACGCCCATTGCGTTTGAAGAGAAATTAAAACTAGAATTTAGTCATTATCCTCAGAATAAAATGTCTCCTTGTCTTTAACGATGACTTTCTTGCCGTTCTTTAGCTTACGACTAAGCTCGGTATAAGGGCCGGATACGACTTTATCGCCTTCCTCGAGCCCCGTTGTGACCTGAATTACGTTTGCGTCCTGAATGCCAGTAGTAACTACCTGCTGGCGAACGGTATCTCCGCTTACTATGAAGACAACTTCCTGAAGGTTGTCGGTACCAGCAGCCTCTTTGTCTTCTACTTCCTTCTCGCGGGTGGTGACGGCCTCGATGGGGATGGAGACGATGCCTTCGGCGGTCTTCGTCAGGATGTCAACTCCGGCGGACATACCAGGACGGAATGGGTAAATATTGCCCTTGGCAACTAGGTCCGCATAACTCGAAGGATCAATACTAATACGAACTTCAAAGTTGGTAACTTGGTCTGAGTTCAGTACGTTGTCTCCCAAACCTGCAGTGGTGCTGGAGTTGGCGATCTGGGTCACACGACCAGAGAACGTGCGGTTTAGATAGGCATCTACTTCGACTTCGACTTTGTTCCCAATCTGTACGGTAGGAACATCATTTTCACTTACCTCTACGCGCACTTCCATGGCGTTGAGGTTAGCAATGCGCATTAGTTCGGTACCAGCCATCTGGATCGTACCAACCACACGCTCACCCTGTTCTACGTTGAGCAAAGAAACCACGCCGCCCATTGGTGCGTAGATGGTGGTACGGCGGAGACTAGTGCGTAGTTCACTTAGGGTTGCCTGGCTGGATTGTACGCCGAATTCAGCGGCTTTCGCGCTTTCACGGGCACCGGCTATATTGCTTTTAGAAGCAGAGAGATTGGCTTCAAGTACCCGGAGATTAGCTTCACTGGCTTCCAATTCTGCTTTACTCACAACACCATCTGTAGCGAGGGTTTTGTTGCGGTCGTAGATCACACGGGCGTTGGTGATCTGTGCCTCGATCTGTGTCTGCTGAGCTTCCAGACTTTTGATTTGGGCCTTGGAGTTGGCCAACTGGGCCTTACTGCTGTTTACACCAGCAACACCGCGGGCCACCTGACTTTGGTAAGCGTCGGCGTCAATCTTAGCGAGTAACTGATTGGGAACAACGCTGTCTCCTTCTTCGACGTAGAGTTCTACTACCTCACCGGAAACGTCAGAACTGATTTTTACTTCCGTTTGCGGGAAAATCTTGCCGCTAGCGGAAACGACTTCCTGAATGGTACGGGCTTTTGCTTCCGAAGTGTACACTTTCGTGCCGGATTCTTTGCGGCCTCCAAAAGCGACGGCGGCAATGACGCCTATAACGATCAGAGCGAAAACGGCGATGATTATCTTACGAGCCATGATAAAATTAATTTCAGTAGTTGCGGCTTTTGCTACTAGGCGCGGCCGCGGGTGCAATAGTGAGGAATAAAGGAGCAATGCCGGGACACTGTCTCCGAATGGAGGGAGGTTACTGGTTGGTTAGTTGAGCGAGAAGCCCTGGCCGAGGTAGAAGCGGATCACCTGGCGGTTAAAGATCAGCTGGTACTTACTGCGGGTTAGTTCTGTCTGGGCTTGTTCGAAGCGGTTGGTGGCCGTTACGAGTTCTAGGCTGTTGGCTGCGCCGGCCTTAAAGCTTCGTTGCGCATTTTCGTAAGCCATCTTAGCTGCTTCCTCGCTCGCTTGCGCGGCGCGGTAGGTTTCCTGAGCGCCCCGCAGATTAGCGAGGGCCAACTGGATGTCGTTGCGTAGCTGATTGTCGGCCTGTTCAATGTCAAGTACTGCATTGGCACGTTGTACTTTAGCCCGCTGGACGCTAAGTTTGTTCCGTCCCTGACTATAGATAGGAACGTTGAGCGACATACTTGCCGACTGGCCGAAGTTCCGGTCGAGTTGGTTGAAGTAGCCCAGGGTAGGGAAATCTATTACACCACCGGTAATTACCTGCTGAGAAACCTGTGCCTCAACACCATTAACTAGAATTGGGACAGCAGGCCCAAAGCCAACAGTAGGCTCCTCGATAACGTCCGGATTCGCAAAGTCCTTTGCGGCCGTTGAGAAGTTGGTACTGATGCTACCGAACAAGCTAAGGGTAGGGCGCATACCGGCCTTAGCAATTTCAATACCCATTTCCGCAGCGTCTCTGCGCACTTCGGCAGCTGCCACGGTCGGTTGGATCCCACGGGCGGAGGTATAGACTTCATTTAGGTTGTAAGTGCCAAAGAGTTCCGTCTCCGAAGGATTGAGCTCCGGAGTGATGACTTCGAAGTTGGTGTCCAGATCAAGCTCGAGTAAAATCTTAAGGCTCAACTCGGCGAGCTCTATTTGATTTTCCAGATCAACAATGGTACGTTGGTTAGCGGCCCTCTGGGCCACCAGGTCAAAGCGTTGAGCGGCGGGAAGCGCGCCTGCTTTGATGAGGGCGTCAGTATTACTGAGCTGGCCCGTGGTGAGTGCTAATTGAGCCTCCGTATTTGTCAGTTGTTCCTTGAGTAAAACAATGTTCAGGTAGCCATTAGCCACCTGGAGACCAATGTTGTTACCGGTAATCTTCCGGTCCAGTTCTGCTGCGGCCAGGTTGAGTTCCGCCTGGCGAAGGTTGTTTTTGATTAGCCCACCGTTGTAGAGGGTAATACCAGCTTGTAGCGAGTAGCCCTGGAAACCAATCGTCTGCTGATTGAATTCGTTGGTCGTCGGGTCAATCGTCCTACCCAGCTGGACGCCAACGTTGGTAGAGCCACTGGCGGTGGGCAGCCTGCCATTTTTTGCTTGCTCGCGATTCAGGCGGGCAATTTCAGCAATGTTAGTAAGTTGTTTTACCTGGATGTTATTCGTCAGGGCGTGCTCTACGGCTCGTTCCAGCGTCCAGGCATCTCCGCTTTGGGCGGAGAGGCTGCCGGTGGCTAAAAATAGTAGCAGAATATAGTAAACTTGGCGCATAGGTGGTCTTTTTGACTACGGATGGCAAAGCTAACTAACGGAAGTGGGCTGGGAAGTTTTATCTATGAACGGACAAGAAAATTAGACAGAATACTTTTTTTAAAGTAGCTACGCTGCTACTTCGTGGTGATAGATATGATAGGAGGTCGGTTTATAGTCTGCTGCATGATCCTGCTTGTACGGTAGCCCAAACATCTACTCTACTATCAATCTATATTACTGTTCATCTGCTTAGTTCCCACCAGCCGATCGTAACGGCCACCAATTGGGCGCCAGTAAATAAGGGCGAGGTAGTCGTTCTCTGTCTCATCAAAACTTCCCTCAATGATGTCGTAGGTGAAACGATCTGAGGCCTTGGTGCTGCCTTCAGGCGGATTTTGCTCTATAACGTAGTGATAGTTGTAGAAGCCTTGCTTTAGCAAAGCCTGGCCCACATAGGCGTTGATCTGTGGGTTCCAGACCATTTTATATTCTGGTTTTAGTTGGTTCTCGGTGAAACCGCCAAAGAGGTAGATGTCGCGGTCAAGTTGGGTATCGGTTTTGAGCACGAAGGTCATTCGAACGTAGTCTCCACTGTAATTATAGTTGAAACGGTCATAAATCGCTCCGGATTCAGTTTCCTGGGTGAGTTGGAGATTTAGTTGCTCGAAGCGATCGTTGATGTAGTCGCCGTTAAAGTCGATGTAACCGAGGTAGGTACCGTTATCGCGTGGGCGGTCGGCTTCCATCATCATTGCGTAATTACGTTCTTCGTTGGTGATGCTTACCATTTCTGTACGTGGGGCGCGGGCGGAGCGTATATCCAGGTTTCGGTATTCATTAGCGCCGAAGAAGCTGACTTGCCCCTGGTAGTCGAAACGGACGGCTTCTTTTTGGAGAAGGCTGGGGATAATTCCGGTCACCGCATTGTCCCAGCGGTTGTTCTGAATCACAGTTGCCCGTAACTCACGTAATGGATTACGGACCTGCATTTGCTTGGTGCCGACGGTAAGGTCAACTTCCTGGTGAGTGTGAATTTGGTCTACTATGGATGGGCGCATCACACGACCACTTACCCCAGCCATTTTTTCCTGAACCATAAAGCGCCGGGTGATGACAGGGAAGGTTTCGTCTTCGTCGTCGTAGACAACTAGCAGATAATTGCCGCTGGCACTGATCTGCATATCGCGGTTCGGAAACTCAAGTTCGTAGTGAATATAGTCACGTAGCGTCCGGATACTGAAATCATAATCATCGATATAACCGATAGTGTTTCCGGCGTTGAATTCAAGGGAGCTAAGACTAGAAGGTTGCCAGTCTTGATTGCAATGGATGAATTTATAAGAATAGCGGCGCACCTCGTCGTTGAAATCATCGAACGAAAGGCGAAGCCTACCGCTGCCGTTGAGTTCAATCAGTGGATAACTACTTAATACTCCTGCGAGGTGAAAACGGACGGTCTTGATGTTGTCTACATAGGTGTTATCGACGAATTTCAGGTCTTCATCCTGAGCCGATAGCGTAGAAGAGAGGGCAAAAAGAAATAAGGGCAGTAGCAGGGCGACGGCGCGCAGGTGCAAGGGAAGTTTAAACAAGCGAAGATTCATCCGGAAAGTTTGTTGCTGAAAGTTAAACGTTGGTTTTGGGATAAGGTGGTATATAAAGGCTTTTTTGACGTTTTTTTAATGCTGGAGGACTTGTACTCCGACCTAAGGTAAGTCAGAGTACAACTCCTCCACCGTTAGCCCGGCGAAACGAAGAGGCTATCTTTTCGATAAAATCGCCAGGGCCGCGCTGCCCACTCTCCGGCTTTAACGCCGAGGCCGATCCGGGTGGCTGCAACCACCTCTTCTTTGGAAATAGGCGGGCCAGACGTTTCCAGCCGCAGAACATTGTCGGGGCAGAGGAGGTCGGAGCCGTAGAGACTTTTGTCCGTAACCCCGAGTGCCTTGGCCAAAACGCCAGGGCCAGTAGTTAATTGCCGTCTTAATTTTTTCATCTTTCGCCTGCGCTTGATGGTCTCGAGTCCGCGGCTTGGTTCGCCGGCGCGGAAAAGGATGGCGTGGGGAATGCCAACGGGGCCCGTTACAACGTTGAGCATAATGTGGGTGTGAAGGGTGTAGATATAGCAACTCCCCGGGGCAGCCCAAAAAACCTCCGTTCGTTTAGTCCGGGTGTTATTGCGGGCGTGGCTGGCTAAGTCGTCTGGAGCGAAGTAGGCTTCCACTTCAGTGAGGCGGACGGCGGTTTCCTCGCCGCCTGCGGTGGAAATCAGTTCGGTGCCGATTAGCTGGCGGGCTATACTTACGGGATCGGGTTGGGCTAGTAGGGTGGGGAGGTGCATGGTTCATCTAACGGAGTATCGGTGAAGGAGTTGTACTCAGACGATCCCCAGCTCCGTCGGAGTGCAACTCGTCCACCGTTAGGAACTTTGCCCTAAAACATACTTTGCACCCGCGTCCCCGCTCAAAAAGCAGCCTTTTTAGCAAACGTTAAACCGAAGCCCCACCTTTTTACGTTTAGCTGTCAGACAAAATATATCCAAAGGTATGGGCGCTGACTTCCAAATGAACACCAATCTCTCTCCCGGCATACAAGCGATGCTTCCGTTATTATATGCTGCCTGGGCAGATCGGCACCTGAACGTAAAGGAAATCCACGTGCTGCGCAAGAAGGCCAATGACTTGGCGTTTCTCACCGATACCGATAAGAAAACATTGCTGGGCTGGACGGATCCCGTGCGCCCGCCGGAGCGCGAACTGTTTCAGCAGTGGCAAACCATGGGCCGCAACGCGGCCGAGATGCTACCGCCCGACCGCAAAGCCAGCCTGGCCGAACTCAGCGCCATCCTCGGTCATAACGCCGAAGGCCGCCCCGCCGACCGAGCGGCTTTCTGGGATAAGCAAATCAACCCGTTAACGGAGATTGAACTAGGACTGGGTGGGGTCAACGAAACCACTTACCGTGGCCTCTTCCCTCGCTTTGACCAGCGCGAAAAGCTTGTTGAGGCAGTACGTGATGCGACCGTAAATCCCGCTGAATTTCAGGCAATCCTTGATGGAAAGCACGCCAAGACAATCGCCAGAATAAAAGAAATTCTTCTCCGACCTGAATTTGAGCGCAAGACGCTTCGCATCAAGGAAGACTACCGCAACCAAGTACTTGAATGGTGTAAAATCCTTGGTGAGGAGGGGGTCGGAGCCATGGCCTTCCCCGAAGAATATGGCGGTGAGGACGATATGGGCGCTTACGCAGCCGCCTTCGAGACGATCTCTTACCACGACCTGAGCATGACGATTAAATTCGGTGTGCAGTTCGGCCTTTGGGGAGGAGCAGTGGCCAATCTTGGAACCAAGCGCCACCACGATAAATATCTGAAAGCTACCGGTACCTTAGCACTGCCGGGCTGCTTTGCTATGACGGAGACCGGTCACGGATCCAACGTTCGTGGCCTGGAAACTACGGCGGTTTATGACCACGAAGCGAAGGAATTGATCGTACATACGCCCAGCGTTGGCGCGGGCAAAGAATACATCGGTAACGCCATGCATAGCAAAATGGCGGCCGTATTTTGCCAATTGATTGTTGGCGGCGAGAGTAAGGGAGTTCATGCCGTAGTTGTCCCGATTCGCGACGAAGATCATAACACTCTGCCAGGGGTTCGGGTAGAGGACAATGGCTACAAACTTGGCCTGAACGGCGTAGACAACGGTCGCCTTTGGTTTACCCGTGTACGCGTACCTGCGGAGAACCTGCTGAACAAATTTGGAGGCATTAATGCTGATGGGGAATACGAAAGTGAGATCGAGAACCCAAGCCGCCGATTTTTCACCATGCTTGGCACCCTGGTTGGAGGCCGCGTTTGTGTGCCCCGTGCAGGAATGAGTGCTGCTAAGTCGGCGCTTGCCATTGCAGTCCGCTACGGGCTACGCCGGCGTCAGTTCGCCGCCGATCCGCTAAAGGCAGAGACCATCATCATGGACTACCCGAACCAGCAGCGTCGCCTTATTCCGCTGGTGGCAAAGGCTTACGCCGTGCAGTTTGGGTTAGACTATCTACTGGAACGATATGTACACCGCTCCGAAAAAGACATGCGTGAAATTGAGGCGATGGCTGCCGGGCTAAAGTCATATGCTACCTGGTTTACCACCGCTGCAATCCAGGAATGCCGCGAGGCGACCGGCGGCAAGGGTTACCTTGCTGAAAACCGCTTTGCCGATCTTAAAGCCGATACCGATATCTTCACCACCTTTGAAGGCGACAATAATGTCCTGATGCAGTTGGTGGCAAAATCTTTACTCACTGAGTTCAGTAAGTCATTTAAAGAGGACGGGAACTTCGCCATGTTGAAGTTCATCAGTCGCCGGATGACGACGATTGTAACGGAGCAAAACCCTTACATGATCCGGCAAACGGACCGGGCGCACCTCACCTCGCGGAGCTTCTATCAGCAGGCGTTCGATTTTCGTGCGCGCCGCCTCACGAGTACGCTGGCGCAACGCCTGCGAGCTTACGTGAAGGGAGGGAAATCTTCCCACGAGGCTAGCTTGCTTTGCCAGACGCACATGATCGCAGCGGCGGAGGCTTACGTTGAGGCCCTGTGCCTGGAACACAGCCTTAAAAAGATTGATGCTCTGGACAAAAGCCCGGCGAAGACGGTCTTAAAGAAAACGATCCAACTCTATGCCTTGCATACCATCGAAGGCCACGCGGGTTGGTACCTGGAGAGTGACTACATCGCTGGTAACAAATCAAAAGCTATTCGAAAAGCGGTAGATGTGCTTTGTGCGGAGCTTCGCTATGAGGTTGGAGCCCTGGTGAATGGCTTCGGAATTCCGGATGAACTGTTGGGCGCGCCGATTGCTTTGTAGATTTCCCGGCCTTCAGGCAGTGCGAGGGTGAAGCCTTTAAACTGCCGGGGTTTGGGCGCAGGAGCGCAGGTGCACAGAACGTTGAAAAGAAAGGTTGTTTCCGTAAAGTCCTTTACCTTAGGGGCGTTTGCGTTTAAACTTTATTCTAGCCTAAAGGCTCGTTAACCCGTACGGCCCGAAGGGCCGGGTAACCAATCATCAATGACCGCAGTAATAATAGAAGATATGCCCCCCGCACTCGCCGCACTCAAGGCCGAGCTGCAAGATTTTTGCCCTAATGTAGACGTGATCGGTACTGCTGGCTCCGTCGTAGAAGCGGCAAAGCTGCTCCGTACCACCAAGCCTGATTTACTCTTCCTGGACATCATGTTAGGCGATGGAACGAGCTTCGATATCCTGGAAATTGTACCGGACATCAGCTCGGAACTAATCTTTACTACTGCTTCAGATGAGTTTGCTGTGCGGGCCTTTCGTTTTGCTGCCGTGGATTACTTACTCAAACCGGTAGACGGAGCGATGTTAAAGGCCGCCGTAGACCGGGCCATGCGCCGCATCACCTTCAAGAAAGGGACACCGGATACCGCCAGCCTGGACTTACTCAAGGAAACCATCCGCCAGCCGGAAAGCTTGCCTAACCGTATCAGCCTCCACACTTCGGAGAACATCGTCGTCGCTAAGATCAAGAATATCGTCCGCTGCGAAGCAGACAGTAACAATACCCGCTTTATTTTCGCCGGAGGCCAGAAGTCTGTCTTCGTTACCAAAACGCTGAAGCATTATGAACGAATGCTGACGGGGCACGGCTTTGTCCGCGTTCATCAGTCTCACCTCGTTAACTTTGATCAGGTGGTGGAGTTTAAGAAAATTGACGCTGGCTACCTACGGCTTTCTAACGATGATGAGGTGCCGGTGGCTAGTCGGAAGCGGGCGGAGGTGGTGGAGATGTTGCGGTAGTCGGGAGTATTCGAATTCCTTCTTATGGAACTCCGGTTGGCGCCTCCGGGCCCTTAAGAAGAAACCCGAATGTTGGATTACAAATTGGGGTTGGTGGTAAACCTTCACTAATCACTAAGCGTAAACCTAAGTACCTTCACCGTTCAAGTTCTCTGATATGTATCCTCTTTTAATAGTTTCCGTCCTCCTTGTTTTCTCCATCATGCTTTTTCTAAAGATGTGGTCTGCTAACCGGATGCCCGGTAAAAAGAAACGCGCGCAAGCTGTAGCAGAACTCAAGGCGGAGATGGATACCTGGAGCGCTGATCTGGTTCCGCTCAATAAAGAAGAGCTTGATCTTTTTAGCCTTGCCCAGGATAAGCAGGTGATCAAAGGAGGAGCGGGCGCTACGGCGAAGGGTACATTTACGACGATCTTCCACGAGCCGGTGGTTAGTTATTCTTACCGTCGTTACCTTGGGAAAAAAGAGAACGAATTACTGTACGTCCGTACCGCAGAGCACGAATACGTTTACTGGACGGAGGAAGGAAAAACGAAGCTTGAAATTGACGGTAATCCGGTAGGGCTATTGGAGGGAGGTGCACTCTTTGGCCAAAAGACTGGTAAAGAACTGGCGCGCATTGCTGCTACTGCTCGCGAAAACTACTTACCCGTCAGCGTTGGTAACCGGGAGGTTGGTTCGCTTCAGCTGAAGCCGCTCGGTAAAGACGATCCGCTTAGCCAGCGTGCCTTTCAGTTTATTCCGGAAGATCTTAATGATAAGGAAGAGCAGTTATTGATGAGCCTGGCTACGCGTGAGTTAGTAAAGCGGAGTATTCCTGCTAAGTAAGGGAACGTTGTTTTTTTAAGAGACACTGGCATTTATAGAATGAGCGATTGGTTTGTCTCTAGCCTGAACTTGAAGTACTTCTGTATAGTGAGCTGTTTTTGGGCTAATGTGTCTACTTACGGTACTGATTAGCCCGCTCATTTCTGCTGGCCATAGCAACCGTTTCCGTAATCCGTTTCTCTCGGGTGGGTGCCCGCTTAGCGTTGAATATCCATTCCAGAATACTTCGTCGGGTAGAGGGAGGAAAGCTATCCCAATTTGTTTTTGCTTCGCCGCCAATGCGTGAGAACTCCGCCAGGAGGTCATCCGGTTCAATGAGATTGTCTACATCATTCAGGGCATCCCAGGTTCCACGTCTTTTGGCTTCAGCAACCATTTCTTTGCCCGGGGCCGCAAGCTTGCCGGCTTTTTCCAGTGCGGCTATTCGTTCTTTATTGACCTTACTCCAGTTAGACTTTGGGTTGCGCCTGGCAAAGAAGAGATAGTAACTGTCTTCGTCCCGTTTGTTCGGTTTAGAGTCGATCCAACCGAAGCAAAGGGCCTCGTCACGGGCCTCCTCGTAGATAAGGCTGGCGGTATTGTCATGCTTTTTGCTGAGCACTAGCCAGGTGTTAGCGAGCTTATCGTGATGTTTCGCGAGATAAGAGCGCCAGGCAGATGCATCCTTGGGATAGTGGACGGGGAAGCCGTCTTCACGGTGAGTTTCCATATTCCAATTTATATACTTTCGCTTTCTTATCAAAAAATGACGGCACGAAGCTTTCGCTTCGTGCCGTCATTTTTTGATAAGAAAACTTACTGTGCCGTCGTCTTACATGTGCTTGATCAGTTCGTC
>CAYPIM010000006.1:0-35028 GCA_964410795.1 uncultured Lewinella sp.
CGCGTCAATGATCACGCTGGGCACCGGCGGCGGCTTTGATCGCGGCGGTGACGGCGGCGGCGGACGCTACGATCGCGGAAACCGTGGCGGCAGCTACGACCGTGGTGGTGACGACGAGCGCTACTAGTAGCTAAGGTTAACATCACAATAAAAAGCACTCATCGGCCCAGGCCGGTGGGTGCTTTTTCGTTTGGTTTTTTTAGATGATAAGTCGTTTTTGATTAACTTTACCCAAACCCAACATTCCCGAATTGGAATGAAAGATTCTTTATTTTTACTCGATAAAAAAGTAGTGTACATGCAAATTTTACTCCAACGAGCACTTCTGCTCGCCACCTTCCTTATTGCGACTACCAGTCTTAAGGCCCAACTCATCACCACTGATCCCGCGGCGCCAACCGATGACCGGGCAGTAACCATTACCTTCGATGCAACCCAGGGAACCGGAGGGTTGGCAGACTGCAACTGTGATGTCTACCTCCACACCGGTGTCATTACCAACAACAGCACCAATCTAAGTGATTGGAAGTTCGTCCAGACCGAGTGGGGCGTAGCGAATGCCGACTGGAAACTTAGTCCGTTGGCCGGTGAAGAGAATAAATACACCTACACTTTCACTCCAGATATTAGGGCTTACTACAGCGTTCCAGAAGGGACCGAAATTCAAAAAATCGCACTAGTATTTCGCAACGCAGATGGCTCGTTGGAAGGGAAGGCTACCGGAGGGGCAGACATTTACGTTGATGTATCTGCCGGAGGTGGAGCGCTCAGTCTAAACCTGGTGGGTGATCCCGGAGGAGACTTCTACCCCCTAGGCAAACCGCTACCCATTTCCGTAGGAACCACAACTGAAGCAACCATAGAAGTCTTTGATAACGAAAACCTGGTGCTCTCCGTTGTTGGTACAGAATTGAACGATAACCTCACCTTAATGACCAGTGGGTTACATACCATCAGAGCTGTAGCTACTGCTGATGAGGTAGAGGTTTCAGAAGAATTCTCCATCAACGCACGCCTAGAGGCCATTTTCACCACTCCAGATCAGGCAATAGTAGAGACCACCGAAGGGGCTACCGTTACCCTAGCGGGCACCAGTTACATCAGCTCAGACTTCAGTATTTCTGATGGCAGCCAAGAGGTATTCTCCAGTTCAGGCACCAACTTTAGTACCGACCTTACCCTTCCCGCCAATTCCGTAACAACTTATACGCTGACGGGGACGCTCAACGGCGAAACAGCCACCGATAACGTAACTTTCATCACCGGCCCGCCCGAAGTCGCTGCCCCACCAGCTGGTTTCCGCCCCGGAGCAGTTGACATGGATAATGGTGACGTACTGCTTCAGCTACGGGCACCAGGCAAAACCGATGTTTTCGTACTCGGCAACTTCAATAATTGGTCCGCTACAGCAGATGGCCGGATGAAAAAATCCGCAGACGGAGAAACGTTCTGGCTAAACATTCCGGCAGCAGACATTGACGGAGACCTCATATACCATTACCTCATCGATGGTACGATTCGTCAGCCCGATCCTTACTCCACTCTCGTCCTCGATCCAAACAATGATCGCTTCATCAGCCAACAAACTTTTAGTGGCATCCCTCCTTACCCTGCTAACGCCGAAGGCATACTCACCTGGCACCGGCGCGCCGTCGCCCCCTTCAACTGGCAAAGCTCGGAAGACTATGATCGCCCTGATCCGAAAAAAATGGTCGTCTATGAGCTTTTACTGAGAGATTTTCTGGCCGACCACAGCTTTAAATCCCTTACCGACACCCTCCGCTACCTGGAACGGCTGGGTGTAAACGCCATTGAGCTCATGCCCGTCAGCGAATTCGAAAACAACAACAGCTGGGGTTACAACGTGAGTTTCCACATGGCGCTGGACAAGTACTACGGTAGCCCAGAGGACCTCAAAACCTTTGTCGATGCATGCCACGCCAGGGGCATGGCCGTAATCCTGGACGTAGTCTACAACCACGCTTTTGGTCAAAGCCCTTTGGCCCGGATGTGGTGGGACGAAGAAGCTTTCCGCCCCACGGTCGAAAACCCCTATCTCAATCCCGTCCCGCGCCACCCCTTTAATGTAGGCTATGACATGAACCACGAAAGCCAGCTGACAAAGGAATACGTAAAAGAAACGACAAAATACTGGCAAGAAGAATTCCGAATAGATGGCTTCCGTTTCGATCTCAGCAAGGGGTTTACTCAGCTATTTTCCGGCAGCAACGTCGGCTTCTGGAACCAGTATGACGCCAGCCGCGTAGCCATCATCAAAGATTACGCTGACCACGTCTGGAGTGTAGATAACGACGATTATATGATCATGGAGCACCTGGCCGTCAGCGAAGAAGAGAATGAACTAGCCAACTACGGCAACGGAATGTATTTCTGGTCCGGTTTTAACCCACATGACGAGTTTACTGAGGCCTCCATGGGTTACGAAAGTAACCTCCGCGATGTACTGGCCACCAATCGCGGCTTCACGGTCAATAATATGGTTGCCTACATGGAGAGCCACGATGAGGAACGTTTGCAGTTCAAGAATGAATCTTTTGGTAACGCGGCTGGTGGCTATAGTGTCCGGGATGAAAACACTGGTCTTGACCGGCTAAAGCTGTCAAGTGCATTTTTCTACACCGTTCCTGGCCCCAAAATGCTCTGGCAGTTTGGAGAACTTGGTTATGATTTCAGCATCAACTACTGCCCTGGGGGCGGAATAAACGAAAACTGCCGGGTAGATCCCAAGCCCATTCGCTGGGATTATCGTAACGACTTTGATCGAGCTGAGGTCTATAATGTCATTGCCAACTTGCTCTACCTACGCAACAACTTTGACTTTTTCCACAACGACGTGACCAAACAACAGCTTAACAGCTTCGTAAAAATCCTAAACTTGAATGGTGACGACGGCCAGGTTGCCATCGTTGGCAACTTCGGCGTAACGCAACGCAATGCCACGGGCGTATTTCCAGCTACTGGAGATTGGTACGATTACTTTAGCGATCAGACCCTTTCTGTAAACGACCTAAACACTAGTATTTCTTTAGCGCCAGGAGAATTCCGATTATTCATAGACCGCCCCATCGAGCGCATGGGCGGGCGGCTACCTACCGGGCTTAACGATCGGGAAGTTGCCCGGCTAGGCCTAAGCATCAGCCCCAACCCCACCGACGGAGCCATCCTGGTAGATTTCAATCTCGAATCTTCGTCTAAGGTTACCATTGATTTGATGGACGTCAGCGGACGGGTAGTTCGTGAAATGTTTTCAGGACGGCTCGGCAGCGGGATGCAAAGTTTGGCTATTGAAGCCGGGCAGGTCGGGGCAGGTCTCTATTTCCTTAGGGTCAGTGACGGAGCCGGAACTGGCGTACGCCCTTTAGTGGTCCGGTAACGTGCTTTAAGGGACTGTACCACAAGCGTGAGTAAAAGTCCTAAAAAGCTAAACTGTACCAGCAACATAAAGGCCGGGCCGGTAGCACTGTAGAGGGTTGAGATACTCCCAACTTTAACGGCCCCTACAAGGATACCGTCATCTACAGAAAGGTACTCTTCGGCCATCACCCGACCATAGGCATCAACCAGGGCACTTGTGCCGTGGTTGGTGGCCTTGAGCATCGGCACTCCGTTTTCGATACTCCGAACGGCGGCCATGTAGGTATGCAGTGGAGCTATGGCATTCCAGTCTCCGGTAGGGACCACCAATAGCCCCGTCTCCGTCGTGCTCGTTTGTGCGATCAGGTCCGGGTGATCCGCGTCGTAACAAATAACTGGAGATAGCTTACCATAGTCCGAGGCAATTGTGGGCACCTTACCGTCGCCCGGGAAGGAAGGCTCAACGCCCATCACCGGAATGTTCTTGAAGTAAGTATTCAGGGTCTGCCCTTCAGGGCCGAAGGTGATGACCTTGTTTTCGATGAAAATACTTTCGCCGTACTTATCCGGGTGAAAGCTGGCGATTGGGAAGAACAGGTAACAGTCGTTTTCGTCAGCGAAAGCCGCTGCGGAGTTGATCAGCTCGTCTTCGTAGTTTTTCACCGTTATGATAGCAGCCTCAGACCAGGTAATGATCTTAGCTCCTTCTTTAACCGCTTGAGCAGAGGCTTCCAGGTATGCACTCTGCACCTGATCAATCGCCTTGTACACTTCAGAGAATTCTGGTGCTTCCGGATTAGCCATGAATGCATCAATACCCTTTTGTGCTTCAACTAAAATAGGATCGAAAAAGCCCAGATCAGCCGGCAGATCGATTTCTTTATTGAATGCTGCAGCGTACATAGCTTCGCAGATATCGTCATTGCCCAGATTTACTGCAGCAACTCTCGTCGAGCCTTCACCTGGCTGGTTGGTGATTAAGCGAAAGCTTCCGGCACCAATGACAAGTAGAAAAGTGAGTCCAAAAGGCACCCAAGCTCTGCTTTCTCCTTTTCGGGTAAGGCCGTCAGTTACAACCGAAGCGAACCAGTAAGTAAGGAAGTTGATGCCGAAAATACCGGTAACTGCCGCCAGCTGCATTAGTGGACGGAAGTGAAATTGGGTGTAAGCGGTATTCCCCCAACTTCCCTGCGGACCGTTACTGGCAAAAATATCCAATAAGGTGGCAGCAATCGGGAAAGCCAGGGTAGCACCCCAGGCCGGTAGTTTATTTACCGCCCACCGATCAATCAGGTAAGGCAGTAGGCCAATCAGGTTAGCAACTAACATGAAGATGATCAATACGGGTAAGGGAAGCGGGAAAACGCCGTGCTGTGCAACGATGGCGCTCGTTACAAGCACAGCATAGCCTGCCACCCACCAGCGCCAGTTACTGGTGCGCAGCAGCAGGAGCATAGCGGGTAGATGTACCCAAAGGGCAAAGGCTGTGAACCATTTGGGTGAAAGAAGAAGCCCGGAAGCAAAGACCAGAGCAAGGAGAAGAATACGATGAGTGGTGGAGAGTTTCATAACGATGTATGTTTTGTTTCCACAAAGCACCGGTCTGCAGGTCGCCGATGCGACCGAGTACCTGAAGTCGTACCTTTTTACCTCTTACAAAGTGGTACGACTTTCTGCAATTAAAGTCTTACCACTGGGTTTTACCCACGTATCCGCTAAGATTTCAAACTCCGTCTGAATTCTGTCGGTGTTTGCCCCGCATGCTTCCGAAAGGCCGTATTGAAGGAAGATTTAGAGTTGAACCCGCTGTCGTACATCACTTCAAGTACCGTTAGGCCGCTGTCGTCACTTGAAGAAAGGCGCTGTTTTACGTACTCGACCCTTCGTTGATTAATTAAATCAAAAAAGCTTCGGCCCAAATCACGATTGATCACTTGGGAAAGTTCCCGAGGAGAAACATTTAGTAACCCTGCCAAGCTGGACAAGTCAATTTCCGGATCCAGGTACGGCCGCTGCCCCGTAAGAAGTTGCTCTAACTTCGCAACTAGCTCATGGTCGTGGGAAGCATTCTTTTCGCCCTTACTTTCTGCCTCATCTGTTTCTAGAGATAAGCCTTCAAATAAGTTACTTTCAATGACTCCCTGATAAACCGAACGAAGAATAATGAGGAGCATTACCAGAAGCAACCCCACCATTAAGAAGCGGGCAATTTCAACACCTACTGGCAGGTAATTGGCAATTTGAATTGTGATAGAAAAGCTCAGTATCACCAAAAAACCATAGAGCAGTCTTCCTAACCAATTCGCATTCTTCTGCTCAACCGATGCATATTCTTCCCGCAACCGAATTCGATACTTCTTCACCATCCGCAAGCTTACAATTACGTAAGCAACCAACCCAAACAATAGTAAAAGGCCAAAAATCAGATTCTCGCCTTGGCCTTGCCCAATCTCATTTTGAAGGTATTCTAGTTTTTCGTCATGGCTAAGGAAATGATAGATCCCTACAGCAAAACCCGTGTAGATGAAATAGGGAAGAAGATGCCAACCATCTTTAAGTCCAATGCGGGCGTCCTTAAACAGGGTTTGCCTTGTCACCAAAAATAGAAGTGGGCCAAGTAAAGTCGCCAAGCTATTGAGCCAAAAAGCTGCCCTCGGATAAGAGAAATAAAGGCCGATAACTTGTGCATAGACGTCAAAAACCAATAAGCCCAAAACAATAAAAAAGGCGGATAATAGAAATTTCACATCTTGCTTACCCAAAGGCAAAAGCAGTAATAGGCCGCCAAATCCAATCAGTAAAAAAATGAGAATACCAACAAAGGTGCTTGGGCCAATCAGTTCCATCTCCCGTAAATATCTGTATTTCTTAGATTTATCAATAATCAAGTGTGCCTCTATCTTCTTGTAGGCAAGCCAATAATCGCAAAAGATTTAGTTATGGTAGCCTTAAACTCGGTATGATTTCATAAGAATAAGCGTTAAAATGAGATTAAAAGCTATTAAGGCTTGCAGCCAATTCTATTTCGATATAGACCTTAAGGGTATAGAAAAAAGCCCTTATTATGAAATATCTATGCGTATTAATACTCAGCACCATCTTCCTCGCTTCGGGTTGTGGTATCGACAGTCAGCTACAACGCCGGGAAGATCGTTTACTTGGCACCTGGGAGATCGAAAGAGCAACCTTTAATGAAGACGGCGCCCTGTTCAACGATAACATCACTGACGATTTTCGGGGAGATCGCGTCACTTTTTTCCGAAACGGTCAACTTGAATATATAACCGGAGACGGCCGCTTCTTTGAGGGCACCTGGTTTATTGATGCGCTACGCGACCTCGACGACGACCTAGAATTCACCCTGGATGCCGACTTCTTTGAACCTAACGGCAGGCTAGCCTTCCGTTGGCTTGGCACCATTGATCGGCTCTCCAACAACAACTTCAACATCAACATTGCCGAAGTAGACGGCATATTGAGGTTAAAGTGGGATAAGCTTTAACTACTTTAAATGAGCTCCATGAGTCATCCCGAACGCGAAGTACAGCGCAGCTAATTTCAAGCCCACTTTGCGCGTTCGGGATGACTTATGCCTAGCCAAATTACATCTTCACAAATGAGCGCACTTCAGATTGCCCTCCGGCAATCACGCGCAGGAAGTAAGTTCCTGCGGGAAGATCAGCTACATCAAGTGAAACTGTCTGCTCGCCATTACTCGTCGCTTCCTGCTGCAGCAGTTTACGGCCATCGGCTCCAAACACGGTAAAGGAAGTCTCGGAGGTAATTGGGTCCGCAAAATTGAGTTGTAAGCTCCTGGATTTATCAATGGGGTTAGGGTACAGCGCAACTAGTTGATTACGCCCACATTCGGTTTCCGCAGCCAGTAAGTCGGAGTAGGTAAAGCTTTCGTCCAAATCCACCATCTTCAAACGGTAGTAAGCCTGGCCTTTGGCGAATTCGTCCGTAAAGCTGTACGTCCTGCGGCCACCTTCTACACGCGCTAAGCTGGTAAAATTGCGTCCGTTGGTGCTTTTTTCCACCTCATAATGGCTGAAGTTCTCTTCCAATTCTGAAGACCAGGCAAGCGCGTAGCTACAGTTCTTGGCCGATCCTTCAAAAGCACTCAACGCTACGGGGAAGGCAAAGCTATTAGTACAGAACGACATGGACCAATCGTTGAGCGTACCACCATCCCCATTGGCGAAATCTTCAATGATCAGTCTCCAGGTTCCGGCAGCAGATTGATTTAAGAAAGCAGCCATAGATTCTACCGGTTTGTAAGTACCACTAGCTGCGGGCAAATCACCACACGTAGCCTCTAGATCGGCAGCCGTATTGGTTGCTTGGTCGTTGAAGATTAATACCAAGTCATCTCCGCTGCAGCCGAAGCCCGTACCTGTATACCCCATACGATCAACGAGTACTATCGTACCCAGATCAGGACTTTCCAGGCTGATGCGTAAGTCTCCGACGTAGCTGTGATCGACGTCTATACTCACTTCAATAGACACTACAGGTTCTGTATCACTAATCACCAACTCTGAAGTAGAAGTTGGTGAACCAGCACTGGATAGCGCCACGGGTACGTCCGCGCTCTGCTGAGCGTCTCCACAAGCAAGCTTCAAGGTAGTAAACTGCCGGATTGCGGACCAGGCTCCGGTGCCACAACCATTTGTCTCCCGAACACGCCAGGAATAAGTAGTTCCCTCATCTAGTGGGCTTGGTATCGTAAACTCAGTAGTCGAAACCGTACCGTTAAAGGTTCCGGCACCTCCGGCAGTCGGGAAAAGTTCGTATTCGTAGGTGCCTCCGGCCCCTGTCCAATCTATTGTAGGTGTTAGCAATACGTCAACTGCGTTAGCTGCCGGAGCAACCGCTGTGGGACTTGGAGGTGCAGCCGACGTAAGGTTAAGCGTTAAAGGAACAATGTCTGAATTTACGCCGTCGGAGGCCGTAACATTAAAGTTGAAGTTGCCCGTAGTCGCTGAGTTAGCAGAAATCATCAGGTCCACTGTGCTACCCGAAGTGACGGGGTTTTGTGAGTAGGAAGCACTCAAACCATTTGGCAAATCTTCAATCGACAAGGTAATATTACCCGTAAAGCCAGCCCCAAGGGTAAGCACATAAACGGACTGATCCGTCCCGCAGGCATCATTAGATGTAGGCGAACTGGCCACCGATGCCGGTGCAACATTTACTTCACGCCCATCAATCGCCGTTACCCCTGTATTATTGGGGTCTAACCAATCGCGCAGACGGGAGGAAGAAGCGCCGCCACCTTCCCAGCTACGGGCGATGGCGCCGTAAGTATCGTAAGCATTGTTGCCACAGGCGGCATTGCCGCCGTGCAACTGCCCCCTGACGCGGTGAAACCGATCATAAACGGGAGAGCCAGAGGACCCTGGTTCTGTAGTCCCTATGTTCCAATCCGGAATTTCCAAGTGGGTTCCTGCGGCATTGTTGGGGCCGTTAAAACCATTAGTAAAGAAACTCTGCTGAAAGGAAAAAGAGATTCGCTTCTCGTCCGTATTTGGGAAATGAATAGCGATCACGGTATCAGTAGGAACGCTATAAGTATTATCCCATCCCGCCAAAAAGGCGTTGGCGGCAGGGTTGATTGGGTCTAACAACTCAACCAAGGTCATATCGCTCGCTGGGTTTTCCGCTCGGAGCACTGCACCACCATTGTTAAAGGTTGCGAAAGAGCCGTTGCCGTTACCACCACTAGCCGCAGAATTGGGCTGTCGGCAAGTGCTGTTCTCATAGTTGTAGAAAACGACCAGAGAAGCTACATTACCACTTCTGATTCCGCAGTGGTAGGCGGTCAAAAGATAAGGTCGACCGTCTTGTGCTGTGTTGTTGACAAGTACACCGCTACAATTCCGATTGCCATTGAGGTTCATGGTAACCGCAGAACGAATAATGTCACGGTACTTATCGACGATTTCCCAACCATCAGCTGCTCCACAAACAACATCAAGGTTACAAGAACCTGATTTTTCAGAACCGTCAAGAACGCCTTCAAAATCGTGGTTGACGTGGGTCAACCAGAGCCGTAGGTTCTGTCGTTCAGCAGCAGGGAGGCTGACTTCGACTATGAGTTCATCTCCTGGGAGGACGGGCGTCCAGAGTTCGTTATGGGTTGCATTATTAGCGGGCGTAAAGGGCCCAAGTACTTCCCAGTTGTCTTTTTTGCCCGTATGCAAATAGAGCTCGCCGCCCGCAGGCATCCAGTATTCTGTAAATCCGAGGTTGAGGGATAAAGCATTAGGGCTGGAAACACGAAGACGCCAGGTGGCCGAACCGTCCGGGTTATTCGTCCAAACACCTGAATTCTCAGGCCTTATATTCACCTTGCGCGTTTCCGCGAAATAGGGTGCCCGAGCGGTCGTTCTGAGGGCAAGTTCAGCTTGCAACAATTCGTCATTATCCAAAGCGGGCAAGGCTAGTGTTGGAACCGAAGAAGGGCGAAGAATTGGTTGTGGCTGTGCAAAAAGAGTTGACACTAGCGCACCGCAAAGCAGTATGAGCGAGAGGGAAAATAAACGCATGTTTACCTGAGCTTGAATTGATAAAAGATAGCTAAAACTTAGTTATTACGATGGAAAGATAGAGACTTTACGCCTGATCTGGCCTAAATACTTGCTACCGCGAGGCAATTGTCAGTTGTTTGACGCAACTTTCGTTGGTTTCCCTCGCGTTGCATCTCCTAATTGATCACTGCAGCCGTTAGCGATGTTCTTCAGAAAACTTTCTTTGCATCCTGCGGCCGCGCCTACACTAGATTGATAGATTTGATAGTGTAATAGATGGATAGGGGCTACCGCAAACAGATGTGGTATGCTATTAATCTACCACACTATCATATCTACCAATCTAACCTTACCTTCGCGCCATGAGCCAAAACAAGACCATTCTCTCCGGCATTCAGCCAACGGGCAAACTCCATTTCGGACGCTATTTCGGTGCCGTCGAGAACTGGAAACGCCTACAGGAGGACTATGACTGCCTGTACATGGTTGTGAACTACCACGCCATGACCATGCCGTTCACCGCCAAAAAGCTAGCGGAACAGAGCTGGGAACTGTGCTTCAACCTACTGGCTTGCGGCATCAAAGCTGAAAACATCTTCATCCAAAGCCTCGTGCCCGAGCACACTGAACTGGCTTGGATTCTGAACTGCTTCACCAGCTACGGGCAACTCAGCCGCATGACTCAATTCAAAGATAAAAGCGCGCAGAACGATGATAAAGGCAGTGAGGGTTTCATCTCCGCCGGTCTTTTCACTTATCCTGCTTTGCAGGCCGCTGATATTCTGATCTACAAAGCCGGTCTTGTGCCTGTGGGCAAAGACCAGGAGCAACACCTGGAGCTTACCCGCAACATCGCCCAGCGTTTCAACAACTTCGCGGGCAAGGAATTCTTCCCCGTGCCAAAGGCATTGTACACCAAAGTGCCGAAAGTGATGAGCACCGCCGATCCTAACCGCAAAATGAGTGCAAGCCTTGGCGACAAGCACAACATTGATGTGTTCGCCGACGAGAAACGCATTCGTAAGCAAGTAGGCAGCGCGGTTACCGATAGCGGCGCGGACGCAGGTGCAATGAGTGCTGGTGTAACCAATCTCTTCTCCCTACTGGATGCTTCCGGCATGCACGAAGCCCATACCTCCCTGATGCAGGACTATAAGCAGGGCACCCTGAAATACGCCGACCTCAAGCACGAAGTAGCCAACGGTCTCGTTGCCATCTCTGGCGGCATCCGTGAGCGCCTCGCCGAACTGAAAGGGGACCGTAAAGCCGTGAAGAACCAAATTAAACAGTCCAGCTTCGAAATCCGTAAGCGTGCCCAGCAGACCATCCGGGAAGTGAAAGAAGTAACGGGGCTGATGAACGTGAAGTTCTAGATCTTAGTTTTCAGTTGTCGGTTATCGGTTGCCTGACAACCGACAACCGACAACCGACAACTGACAACCGACAACCGACAACTGAAATGACCTACGCCGAAGCCATTGCCGAATTAGAGACCCTCCTGGCCAAGCTCCAGGAAGTCCCCGCTGATATCGACCAGCTACACGCCCGCGTTGCCCGGGCCGAAGTATTGGTCGCAACTTGCCGCGCCCAACTCAAAGGCGTCGAGGAGGCCCTGAGCAAATTAGACCAGACTACGGAAGAGTAAAGTACCTTTGTCGTCCAAAATAAAGTTATGTCCAAAACTGTACTAATTACCGGCGCTACCGGAGGAATAGGCTTCGCCACTGCCCAAGACCTCGCCGGGCGCGGCTACGAAGTAATCCTTCACGGCCGCAACCGGGAGAAGACCGAAGCCGCCCGTGATCATATCCTTGCGCAACAGCCTGATGCAAATTTAAAAATGGTGATGGGTGACTTGGGGATACTCGATGACGTCCGTCGCATGGGCGAAGAGGTGCGCATCCTCGCTCCCACGCTGGATGTCTTGATCAATAACGCTGGCATCTGGAACTCAAAGCAGGTACTTACCGCTGAGGGGATCGAGCAGGTATTCGTCGTTAATCACCTTGCCTATTTCCTCCTTACTCACCTCCTGATGCCGTCCTTGCGGAATGCACCAGATAATGGCCGTATCGTCTGTGTCGCTTCGGATAGCCACCAGCAAATCAGAGGGATGTATTTCGACAACATCAACCTGGACGGCAACTACCACGGCCTGCGCTCCTACGCGCAGAGTAAGCTCGCCAACGTTCTCTTTTGCTACGAATTTGATCGCCGCCGTAAGAGTAACGACCCGACCATCTATGCCGTCCAACCCGGCCTTGTCCAGACGGATATTGGCCTGAAAGGGAATACCTGGCTCCATGGTTTTGCCTGGAAAGTCCGCCGTAGAATGAGCGGTAACAAAACCCCTGCCCAGGGCGCTGCTACCAGTATCTACCTTGCCACCGCACCGGAAGCCGGAGATCAGTCCGGAAAATACTGGGACAAATGCGCGCCAAAGAAATCTTACTCCAGCTCCTACGATAAAGACGAGGCACGGATTCTTTGGGAGATGACTGAAGAGATGCTGAATATTGATCGATTTTTCTAAGCGTTTATCCCGTATTCTGCCTAAGTAATATCTAATCCTACTAACACCAGTTTTATAATGATGCGTTCATTCGTCTTATTGACATTATC
This sequence comes from uncultured Lewinella sp., assembly GCA_964410795.1. Lineage (GTDB taxonomy): Bacteria > Bacteroidota > Bacteroidia > Chitinophagales > Saprospiraceae > Neolewinella. The sequence continues at coordinate 12,531 of CAYPIM010000006.1, forward strand.
CTTATTTATGCTATTCAGTTCCTGCTCTAAATCAGGGGCCGTAGAGAGCACCTTTCATTCGATCATCAACCTCCATAGCAGCGACGATCGTAGCGGAATTAAGGATTACTTTGACAAAGACACGCATTATTACATCGAAAAACTGGTAGCAAGTGCTAAAGCGGGAAACATAGACGAAGCCAACCGCCTAGGAGAACAAAACGAGATTCCCATCAGCACTATGATTCTTTATTACACCATGGCCGGTACAGAGGAGCGTTCTGACAGCAGCAGCCTATTTTCGGAAGACTTTCTTTGGGCCTATTTCAGACTAGATGGAACGGGAGTGTTCCGCCATGCCAAAGATCTTCCGATCAAAATTCATGAAGCACCCTTCATCTATGGCGACATTGCCAATCTAAGCGTATCCGTCCCAACCGGCAACAATGCAAGGCTAGGCACCAGATATCGTTTTAATCGGGAAGGTGATCAATGGAAACTCAACTTGGCATCTACGATGGAGCTGATGGAGAAAATTCATAAACAGAACCAAAGAAGTAGCGGGCTTGACTTTCAAGGATACGCAATGCAAGCAAGTCAACAGGTAGGGAAAGAGATAGGCTTTCAGTACCGGAGGAGATATTGAACCGGATCAGCTTTAACTATTTCCACGAAAAGTCAAAAATATCCCGCCGGGCATAATGCCCCACCACATCAAAATCCAGTTTTGCCCGGGCAATGTCTTCCAGGTCGAGCTCGGCGGTGAGGACTCCTTCGGCGCCAAATAACGGCCCCGCGAGGACTTCACCGAGTGGAGATACAATTACACTTCCACCAGGGCACATCTCCTCAGGTTCGTTGGGGACCAAAGCCTGGTGCTCCGGACGGTACATCGACTTGGTAAAATACTGGTTGCACCCCAGCACGAAACAACGACCTTCGAGCGCGATGTGGCGCATGGTGGAGGTCCAAACTTCGCGGGAATCAGCCGTAGGGGCCAGGTAGATTTGTACGCCCTGTTCGTACATCGCCATTCGGGCCAGGGGCATGTAGTTTTCCCAACAGATAAGTCCTCCGAGCTTACCGATGTCGGATTGCACGCTAACCAAACTTTCACCTGCGGCCGCGCCCCAAATAACCCGCTCACTTCCCGTCGGTTTGATTTTGCGGTGCACCGCCTCCAGTCCTTTTTTTGGCGAGAGGTAAAGCATGGAGCAGTAAAGGCTACCTCCTACCCGTTCGGTGACACCGATGACGATGTAGACCTGATGATTGCGCGCGATGGCTTCCAGTCGCGCCCGGTCTTCCGTTTCTAAATCAATACTACAGGCCAGGTAATCGGCGTACAACTGCCGGCCTTCGGCCGACCGGCTGCCAATGACCGCTCCGAAGTCAAATCCTCGCGGATAGCCCGGAATGAAAGACTCCGGAAAAAGAATCAGTCGGGTACCGCCAACGGCGTACGCCGCAACGAGTTGTTCCGTTTTGACGAGCGTAGCTTCCTTATCGAAGAATACGGGGGCTTGCTGAAGGACGGTGACTTGTACTTTCATCGGAAACTGAAGATAAAAACGAATACAAAAATTCTTGGTAAGACATTATCCGGAAGCCTACTGCTTGCCTTCTTCTATGATTACATCTCCGTCTCTCAGGGCTTTGAAGAGCCATTTATTCTCTATACACCTTTGTATTTCTTCACCAATCGCTTCGGACTCAAAATGATCAGAATCGTAATGGGGCAGAAATGAATAACTAAAAGCTCCCAACCCTTCATAAATCGGTTTTTTTAATTCTTTGTACGGGAAGTTAGCAGGGTCATCTACAACAGCAATTGCCTTTAGAGAATTTGACAGAACGCAGATTCCAGCACTGTATCCTCCATAAAGAAATTCATTTTTGAATCTCAACTCGTCAAATATTGCATCAAACCCGCTCAATCGCATAGCCATCCTGAGGACGAAAGCGTTCCCACCGCTTACCCAGAGAGCACCTAGCGAGTAAATTTTTTCTCTTAATGCTTCCTTGTTATCAAAATACAATTTTAAATCCAGTGGCTCTGCATTAAATCCTAGAGAATTTAAAAAGTCAATTTCTTCTTTTTGATGATTAGCCGCTCTTACAGGATCTGCACCAATCCAATCCCTAGAATTATTGATGTGCCCTATCCTAATGTTCTCAGGACGCAACCTTTTCAACTCTTCGAATTTGCTCCCAAATTTGTATGACGAAAGATAATACTTCATTTTTTTGGTCTTCAGGTAGATGAACGTTTGACATTACTAATTGTAGCATCTTAAACGCCATCTAAGAAAGTTAAAGTTCCATCTTTTCTGTATTTTCTCTCACAATTTCATCTTCATCACGGTACTTTGAAAACATCTTCTCCAGCACGTTTAGCTTAAGTCGGCGGGGGACAACCACACCAAGGAAGGCCATAAATTTCACAAGTGCTCCTGGGTGAATAATGTCTTTGCCTTTCAGCATTCCTGAAATGGCTTCGGGCGCAAGGTCTTCCGGCATCGTGACGGCAATTTTAGCCAGCCTCCCCATCGCTTTTACGCGTTTCATACCATCTTCATTGGTAATTACCGGACCGGGACAAAGTGCACTCACGGTGATATCGTGGTACTTAAACTCCTGCCGCAACGCAAGAGAATAGTTGTAGACGAACGCTTTAGTTCCGGTGTAAACAGACTTATACGGTAGCGGTAAAGTAGCTTCGGCACTGCTCATGTTCAGGATGCCCCCTTTGGTTTGTTTCATTACTGGCAGCAGCGCGTAGGTGAGGTCTACCATGACCTGATTATTGAGCTGCATCATTGTGCGATACTCCGGCCAGCTCGTATTTTCGAACAAGCCGCCGCGACCGAAGCCAGCGTTATTGATCAGGTACTTGGGGCGCAGGTTCTCAGCTTCCAGCCATTTCACCACGGTTTCAACTGCTTTTTCTCCGACAAGGTTGATGCCCAGGGTAGCAAAGACGGCGCCCTTTATTTCCGAAAGCTCACTCTTCATGTGCTCCAGGTCGTCGTTGGGAAGCGCAACGATGATTACGCCAAGGTTCCGGCGCACGCACTCCAAGGCCAGCGCTCGCCCAATACCGTGACTGCCACCAGTGATGAGTGCCCAATCGAGTGAAAGTTGGTTAGGATTTTTTGTCATTAGATCGACGATAGAAATGCTTGAAGTTAAATGGACAAAACATCAGTAAACGCACTTCAGCCAAGCCCTCAAATTCTGGCGGCAAAGCTACGCACTTAAATCGGCATCACTGATGGCTTAGCAAAGCTTTTGCGTCTCTTCCTACTCCCCCAACCAAACTCGAATTTGGTCGACGGAGGTTAGGCAAGCCGAGAAAAGCAATTTCAGGATAGACGGAGCTACGGCCGTTTTGTAGCATTGGGTATTCGTTTTCGTCCAGCATTTCAGCTGGTAGCCAGGGGAAGCGATTGCGATAACCTGTACACCAAAGTATGACACCACTCTTTCCTTGTTTTGGCCAGAGAATAGGCTTTGGTGCCGTTTTTTGGCACTTACAACGCAGACTTCCCTCGCTGTAGCGGACGATGTGGGTTTTGATTCGGCGAATAGCGGGGTCTAAAGGCGGCTCACCAACAGTAACGTCTCCTTTACCTGCATTAAGAAGTAGTTTACCGGGGAAGCGGTCGGTCCGTAGGGTAATCATTCCTGATTTATAGAGCCACCAGTAGATGTCTTTACCAAAAAGATTACGGGGGAGATTCCCCAAAACGGGTCCGGCCAGCGTAACGGAGGCACCAGTTTTCAATAAAAGTCGGCTCAGTTGTTGTCCACTGGCACCGGCCCCAATAACCAACACATCGGTATCAGCATCAGCGATGTCTTCCACATTTCTGATTTCCGAACTGTGGTACTGTTTAATTTCGGGCGGAAAAGAATCCGCGATGGCCTTTGGTTTTGTGGGCGTATTGTACGCTCCGGTGGCGATGACCAGGTGATGGGCGCGGAAGGTTCCACTGTTAGTCGTAACTTCCCAAACCCGTGCCTGCGCGCTATTTATTCCTACCTCTTCCACTATTTGGGCGCGGACGCAGGTGCAAAGATTGCGGATGGGAAGGGCAAAGTGGCGAGCGTAGTCTTCTAGATAATTAGCAAGGTCTAAGCGGGTTGGCAGGTGATCATCTTCCTCCGGAGGTGCCAGGCCTGGTAGCTGGTTGTAACGCTGTGGGCTAAATAGCTGTAGTCCTTCCCAGCGCTTCCTCCAATTATCCCCGACCCTTTCGTTACCGTCCAATATCTGAAAGTCTTTACCACCTTGCTTCAGGTAATACCCTGCGGCAAGACCAGCCTGACCGGCTCCGATTACGATGGTGTGTAAAGTTGTAGGCAAATTTTTATTTCAAATATTTCGGTAACGAAAACCGCTGCCCGTAGCGTTTAGCAAGCTCGTTACAACGCTCAGCAAATGCTTGTCGTCCGTAGCTTTCAACGTAACGCAAAACGCCACCAGTGTACCGGGGGAATCCCCAACCGTATACACTCGCAAGGTTAGCTCCTGCTGGTTCGGTAATCACCTTCTCCTGGAGACACCATCCAGATTCGATTACCTGGCTAAAGAGAAAGCGGTCTTTCATCCGCCTCCGGTCGTAATCCGTTTTGGTGACCGGGAAGTGTTCACTGATCCCGTGCCATAACCTGGCCGTCCCATCGGCATCGTATTCGTAGAAGCCAGCGCGTTTGCTTTTGCCGCCCCGGCCCAGGTCGTTGAGCATTGTCTTCAGGGCCGGCACCGCCGGGTGTTGTTTGTACTTGGCCCCATAGTGGGCTGCAGCTTGCTCTTCGTAGCGCATTACCAAACTCAAGCCCAGCTCATCCGCCAAAGCGAGCGGGCCTTTTTCCATTCCTGCCTGGCGTCCCATATTTTCCACCAGAGCGGCGGGGTAGCCTTCATTAAGCATCGTTACCCCTTCCAGGATATAAGTATTCAGTACACGGGCGGTAAAGAAGCCCCAACTGTCTTTCACTACCACGGGAATTTTCCGGATGGAGGTCGCGAAGTCAAAGGCGCGGGCAATGGTCTCTTCGCTTGTCTGCTCGCCCCGAATCAATTCAACAACATAGGTTTTCTCTGCTGGTGAAAAGAAGTGGATACCAACATAATTTTCAGGCCGCAAGCTTCCTTTACCAAGTTCCGTGATCGGGATGGAAATCGTATTGGTGGCGAAGACGGCGAATTCGTCTAGTTGTTCCTCTGCTTCCAGGGTGACCTTCTGCTTGATGGCTTTGTTTTCAAAAACCGCTTCTACAACAATATCGCAATGTTCAAATTCACTACTCTTATCAGTTGTGATGATCCGGGAAAGTAGTTCTTCGCGTTCTTCAGTTTGGAAGGTGCCCCGCTCGATGTACTCATCTATGCGCTCAATAACATAGTCTCGGCCACGGTCTGCAATGGGTTGGCTTACATCCTTAAGTACTACCCGTAGGCCATTGCGCAAGCATAAAAACGCGATACCCGAGCCCATCCGCCCCGCACCAATGATGCCGACCTTTCGGGGGCGGAATTTGCCATAACCTTTCGGCCGTCCCAGTCCATTTGTCCTAATGGCTTGTTTGTCGAACCAGAAAGTAGAGATCATGTTTTTGCTCACCTGACCGGTTGCTACTTGTGCGTAGTAGCGGCTATCAAGCCGCAGCGCTGTCTCGAAATCTAGCTTGGAGCCTTCGGCAAGAAGGTCCAGAATCGCCCGTTCGGCGGGGTAAAGGTCATTGTAGGTTGCAGACAAGCGGGCAGTGAGTAGTCGGATCCGATGGCCAAGGTTTGGTTCTGCTGCGGTACCTCCGGGTATTTCACCGTTTTCTTCGTCCCAGGGGCGATGGGTTGGAGGCTCAGATAACAGCCAAGATTTTGCCATCCGAATCAGGTCGTTTTCATCCTTTGCCAGGTCGTCAACAATGCCAACTTTAAGGGCCTCCTGCGGGCTATAGCGCCGCCCTTCCAGCAAAAGAGGGTAGGCGCGTTCGATCCCCAACAACCACATCAACCTGATCACTGCCCCGCCACTGGGAATAAGGCCAATTTTTACTTCCGGGTGTCCGAGTCTTGTCTTTGGTTTTGCCAGTGCAATTCGGTGATGGCAGGCCAACGCAAGCTCAAATCCAGTACCAATAGCATCGCCATTAATAGCGGCGACGACGGGTACTCCCGGACGCTCAAGATCGCGGAGGAAAGATTTAAGTTTCTGAGCAGCATTGAAAGCCTCTTCGGGGTCCTTCAATTTTCGTAAGTAAGAAAGATCTCCTCCCTGAAGGAAGTCTTTTTTAGCCGACGTGATAATGATACCACGCACCCGACCAGCTTGCTTCTCTGCCTGCAAATGACTGATGACCGGCTGAAATGCCGTTACCAGTTCATGGTTCAATAAATTACTGCTCCGCCCTTCCATATCCAGGATAAGGGTAACGATGTTATCAGTGTCTTTGCGGTAGTTTATCATGGTCAGGTTGCAAGTTGCAGGTTGCAGGTTGCAGGTTTCGGCTGCTCAACTTGCAACCTGTAACCTGCAACTTGTTACACTCTTTCAATAATAGTACTCACGGCCAGCCCGGCACCAGCATCGATGGTGAGGCTACCAAGGGTGAGGTCGCGTCTTTCCAGTTCGTCAAGCAATTGGCAAAGCATCATGCCACCAACTGCCCCCAGCGGCTCGCCAAGCGCGATGGCTCCGCCTAATGGGTTGAAGCAATCGTTTTTGATTTTAAAGTGACGTTGAAACCGGATGGTCGGTGCAGCAAAAGACTCATTGAACTCCCAGAGATCAATATCTTTTGCGGTGAGGCTTGCCTTGGAGATGGCTAGTTCGGCGGCGTTGCGGCCACCGGTAAGCAGGGTTGCGTCTACTGCGCTCATGGCCACTGCGCGGATGCGTGCGCGGGGTGTAAGTTCCAGCGCTTTGCCCGCCTTCTCATTACCCAGCAGCGCCAAGGCACACCCATCGGCAGCTTTAGACGTATTCCCGGTAGTGTGACAGTGGTGTACGTGGTCCACCAGGGGGAAGCGATGTAGTGCCATCTCATCAAAGCCGGACAGCCCCATTTCCGTAAAGCGGGCCGGAAGGCCCGCCAGTTCTTCTTCCATCAAGCTGGGTCGGGGAAGGGTGTCTTCAGCAAGAATAACCAAACCATTGGCGTCGGTAATTTGCTCCAGGCTCTTGGCGTAGTGCCCTGCTTTGTGTGCAGCTACCGCTTTGGCGTGAGAGCTGATGGCATACGCGTCAAGCTCCGTTCTGGAGATATGGTTGGAACCTGCGACCAGATCAGCGGCTACTCCCTGAGGGATGTAATGACTGTTGATAACCGTAGCGGGGTCATTCATCATCGGCCCACCGTTCAGGTAAGTCGGCACACGACTCATACATTCAATTCCACCAGCGATGATCACTTCTCCGTAGCCGGCAGTGATGCGGGCTGCAGCCAGGTTCATGGCTTCCAGCCCAGACGTATTGAAGCGGTTGATTTGGAGGCCACCACGGGCGCTCCCCCACCCCGCGTTCAGCAGAGCAGCGCGGGCGATGTTATAGCCCTGATCTCCTGCCGGTGTGTTACAGCCAATGATTAGGTCATCAATACTTGCGGGTAGTTCTTCCCGGCCAGACCGCCGCTGAAAGGCACGAAGACACTGGCTCAGAAGATTGATTGGTTTGACTTCATAGAGGTCGGCGTTACTGCCGTCCGCCCGCCCACGGGGGCTGCGTAGAGCGTCATAGATGTAGGCTTTCGTCGGCATAGATTAAAGTCAGATAGTCAAATAGTCGCGCAGTCAAATAATTCAACAGCACTGCTTTGCTTGCTTCTCCCGTACCCGTTCGAAGCGCTACCTGCAAAGCTAGCGATTTTTGGGCGCGGTGCGCAGGTGCAGGGCGAGGTTTTCTAGAAGATGTCACCTACTTGAATTGAGCTCCTCATGGACTTTCAATACTTCTTATTGTCTAAAATCATAGCGAACTATTTCCTAAAAGCTTTCTTTGCACCTGCGTGCGCGCCTAATAAACTCCTGAGCTGAGGCTTTTTTCATTCACTACCCGGGTTTTAGTCCATTTATCGTGCCAGCCACGGTCGGTATTGCCCAGAAAGCTAAAGTGCTCGAAAGGAACAAGCCGGCTTAAGGAACGTAGGAATACGTCTTTCATCGTTATTTCCGTTCCGTCTTGACGCACGGCCCGGGTTCGGGTGATGTATTTGCCTAAAGATTTACCTTTGAGTAAGCCCTCGGTGAGTGGATAATAAATCAGGATCATGATAGCATTGAGGATGTAATCTGAAATTGGATTGTCATCAGCAAAAAGCCAACTATCAAATAAAAGGCCGGCGTTTGAAGAAAGCGAGACGATACCAGCCCCAAGTACGAACATACCGACTACCATAGCCACTAAGTCTAATAAGTAATTAGAAAAGCGTTGCCCCTTACTCGCATCGGGGAGCATAGCGTAGCGATTCTCGGTGGAGAGGTCATCATCTAAAAGATCGTCGAATTCCATGGTTAATTGTTTTAGGTAGCAGGTTGCAAGTTGCAGGTTACAGGTTGCAACCTGTTTTAATGCGTTTGGTCAAAATCGGAGATAACTCCCAGCATCAATGTAATGTCCGTATAAAACTTTCGGATGAGGGAGAAACTCAAGTTAGATTTGAAGAATTGGGGTTCCAGCATATCGTAGTCGTGGGCCACACCGATGAAGAGATCCTGATTGTGGACGGCGAAAAAGATGTCTTGTTCCTGGCTGCGGGCAAATTCCAGGAGGGCATCCTGCATCGGCGGCGTTAGAATTCCAGCTACGTGTACATTGGACTTGGCGTAGACCGTAAATTCTTCCCGAAAACCGGGGTTCATGATTTCAATATCCGCCACCTTACCGCCAGCCGAAACGTAGGCGTCAACCGCCCGCTTTAGGCGGCGGATGTTGCGGCGAGGCCAGACGGCGATCTGCCCCGTTGTTGGCTCATTAAAGACAGCGTGAACGAATAAGCCGCTAAAGACAACCTCAAGCCGGTTACTCGCCGCGCTGATTTCCCGTACGTAAGCCTCCCCCATTTCAAAAGCCATTTCGCCAACAAGGCCTTTTATGTAGTCTTCTGCGTGGTAAGTATCTGGGGTAGGGCGAAACAAGCCACTGCGCTCAAAGCGATCACGACCAATGGGGTGCTTAGGGTCATAGGTCATGGAACGATAGTTAGGTGCGTCGTTCAAAAACTCCATCAGCAAGGTCATAATGGCCGGCTTAAAAGCCTGGCGAAATTTTTCTATTCGGTAATACAATGAACCAACGTAAAAAACGATTGGCGTTATGAATAAGAAAAACAGAAATCCTAAATCGAAGACAACAAAACTGATGAACAAGGCCACTACTGCGATCAATGAACCAAAGATCCCCCGGACCAATCGTAACCGCCTCCGTTCAAGCCGGTAAAGCTCAGGGCGGATGGTTGTATTATAATACAAACGAAGTTCGTCTATGCGGGGAGGTAAGGGCAACTGGATTCTCGATTCGTGATGCTCAATATTTGACTCTTGGTTTGATAGCTCAATGTTTATGGCTGCTGCAAGGTATTGGTTTTGAATTAAACTATTTGAAAGTAAATAGTCTCGTACAACCCTTTTAAGCACACGGCGCTCTCTCATTTGGACAATTCTCACCCCTACATTGAAACGAAAGTGATTGGCCTTGCCACTATATTTCACTAGAAAAATAGCTCCCAGAGTAATAAACATTACTCAAGGAAACAAACCAGATCACTTTTGTCTCAATAATCCTTATCTTTGCGCCCCTTATGAAGTTTACTTCCATCCTATCCTTGATTTTCGTTGCCCTTATCACCTTCGGCTGTAAGTCTGAATTTGAGACTATTCGCACCAGCGGAGATCCGGCACTGTGGCTGGCTAAAGCTGGTGAGTACTACGAGCTGGGAGAATACCAACGCGCGCAGACGCTTTTTGAACTCACCATAGGTCCTTACCGTGGTAAAGCTGAAGCTGAAGAAATTGCCTACCGCTACGCTTACACCTATTATTACACCGAACAGTACGTACTGGCCAGTTATTACTTTAAGAGCTTCGCCACTACCTACGGCGGTTCTCCGTTGAAAGAAGAAGCGGATTTCATGACTGCCTATTCCAACTACGAGCTTAGCCCTGTTTACCGGCTAGACCAAAGTTATAGCGTGAAGGCCATCGAAAGCTTCGAAGAATTCGCTAACCGCTACCCCAACAGCGAGCGGGTTTCTCAGGCCAACAGTCTTATTGACGAGATGCGGGCTAAGATGGAAAAGAAGGATTTCGAATCAGCGAAACTCTACGTAGACCTATCGCGTTTTGAATCTGCGCAACAGAGTTTCGAGAATGTTCTTAAGGACTACCCCGAAACCGGCCGAGCGGAGGAAATTCGTTACCTCATGGCCCAAAGCCAGTATGAGTACGCCCGCCAGAGCTATGTTACCCGTCAGCGGGAACGCTATACTAAAGCGGTGAAACTCACCAAATCCTTTCTGGATCGTTATGAGACCAGCGAATACCGCGCTGAACTTGAAACCATCCTCAAAAAATCTCAAGCAAAACTAAAAGAACTCGAAAATGTCAGATATCAAAGCACGGGCTCAAGGCCTTAGCCCCGACGTTAGCGCCCGCGACATCCAGAACGTCGTCAAAGACACGGGTAATATCTACGAGACCCTCGCCATTGTTAGCCGTCGCGCCCGACAGCTCGCCGTCGACCTCAAGCACGAGCTCGACCAGAAGCTCGAAGAGTTCGCCGAAGTGACCGATACCATTGAGGAAGTAGTAGAGAATAAGGAGCAAATTGAAATCTCCAAGTTCTACGAAAAGCTGCCCAATCCGGTACTCATCGCTATGCGCGAATACCTCGACGAAGAGCTTTACCACCGCTACAATGCCGCCCGTGAGGACGAAGAAGAGGTGTAGACTTTAGAAAAACAGAAGTTAGAAAGCTAGAGAGCTAGAAATTAGGAAGCTAGTTTCTAGCTCTTTAGTTTCTAGCTCCTTAGCTCCTAGTCATTAGTCTCTAACGTCTCCTTCATGTCTCTTTCTGGCAAAAAAATCATTCTCGGAATTTCCGGCTCAATCGCGGCTTATAAAGCGGCGCTCATTGTCCGTGGCTTGGTAAAAGCAGGTGCGGAGGTGAAGGTATTGATGACAAAAGCAGCAACGGACTTCATCTCTCCGCTCACACTAGCAACCCTGTCTAAGCACGAGGTGACAACCTCCGTACACGACGGCACGAGCTGGAACAACCACGTAGAATTAGGTCTTTGGGCGGATGCGATGCTGGTCGCCCCAGTAACAGCGACGACCTTAGGCAAAATGGCCAACGGTATCTGTGACAACGCCATTGTCGCGGTCTATCTTTCTGCTCGTTGCCCGGTATTTTTTGCGCCCGCAATGGACCTAGATATGTGGGCGCATCCCGCTACCCAGCGTAACGTTGAGTTGTTGAAGAGCTACGGTAATCACCTGATCGATGTGGGAACCGGCGAACTGGCCTCCGGATTGTCCGGCGCAGGACGCCTCGCGGAACCCGAAGACATCATCAAGCTCCTTACCAACTTTATGGCGCGGACGCAGGATGCGGGGAAAAGCGATAAGGGCAATGACGGTATTGAAGTGATTAACCTTAAGGTTGACATTACACAAGACCTCACCAAGCAAACCATCCTGATCACCGCCGGGCCGACTTACGAAGACCTCGACCCGGTCCGGTATCTTGGAAACCGTAGTACTGGCCGTATGGGCATTGCCCTGGCCGAAGCTGCTGCTGCACGGGGGGCTAAAGTTGAGCTGGTTCTCGGCCCTACAGAATTAACCACCGATCATGAGGGCGTCACGGTACACAATGTCCGCTCTGCGCGGGAAATGCACGCAGTCTCCGTCCTAAAGTGGCGCAAGGCCGACGCGGCCATCCTCGCCGCCGCCGTAGCTGACTATCGGCCATCACGGACTGAAGCAGGAAAAATCAAGAAAAAAGACGGTCCGTTAACGGTAAAACTTGTCCGCAACCCAGACATAGCAGCCGAACTCGGACAAGAGAAAAAAGCGCATCAACGGTTAATTGGCTTCGCGCTTGAAACCGAGAATGGCGTCGAAAACGCTAGAGGGAAGCTTAAGAAAAAGAACTTCGATTTCATCATTCTCAACTCTCCGAACGATAAAGGCGCGGCCTTTGGCCACACAACCAATAAAATTCAGCTCGTAACCGACAATAAGGTGACCGACTTTAAGTTAAAACCTAAGGCCGCCGTTGCGCATGACATTTTGGATGCGCTGGTAAAGCGGTTGTGAGTTGTCGGTTGTCGGTTGTCGTTGAACTGGCAACTAACTATCTGACGACAGACAACTAATTACGGACAACCGACAACGGATAACTCACAACCGACAACTGAAAACTGACAACGGACATGAATCTACGCTCCTCCCTACTCTGCTCCTTCATCCTCTTCCTTTGCACCTGCGTCAGCGCCCAGAGTGAAATACGCTGGACGATCAATATGAATACTGATCAGATTCTACAAACGGACAAGCGGGTGTTTACCTCCTTAGAAAAGGACCTGGCCACCTTCTTGAACAATCAGGTTTGGACAGAAGATAATTTTGAACCCGATGAGCGCATTGAGGCTACTATATTTTTCACTATTAGCGAACAGACGCAAAAGTCTGCCAAAGGTGACGGTGCACAAGTAGCCATCCCCAATGCCTTCAAAGCCACCGTGGCTATTCAGAGCCTACGGCCGGTATACGGCACCGGAGAAAAGACGCCCGTACTGAACACCCTGGACAAACTAGTAGAGTTCAACTACCGCCAAGGTGAAGGCGTTCAGTACTCCGAGCAAAGCTACCTGAGCGATCTCGGGGCGGTATTCGCCTTTTACAGCTACATTATTCTGGGCCTGGACTACGATACTTTCAGTCCGCTAGGCGGAGAGCCTCTCTTCCAGCGGGCTCAGGAACTCTATAACCGCCTGCCGACCAATATTACCAACGACACTAATAATGGCTGGAGCGCCGCAAATAAACAGCGCAACCGCTATTTTCTGCTAGAGAACATCACCAGCCCCCGGATGCTTCCTCTACGTCGTGCCTACTACGCCTACCACCGTACGGGCCTCGACCTGATGCACCAGGACCTGATTGCCGGGCGCAATAACATCACACTGGCCGTTGAAGATGCTCAAAAAGCCAATCAGGCTTATCCTCAGACCGTTTATGCTCAGGCATTTGTTGATGCCAAGCGGGATGAAATAATCGAAATATACAAGGGTGCTACCGGCGTAGAACAGAATACTGTTATTACATCCATGTCTCGGCTCGACCCATCTAAGTCTAGTGCTTACCGAAAAATTCGGTTCCGCAGTGCCCCGGGACGGTCTGCCTCACGTGCACCTACGGGCACCAACCGGAGGAGCCTGGGACGTAAGCAATAATTTCTTTTTCCTTCTCTGAACTTGTTCTCGAGTAAGCTCAACTGAGCGGAGTTCGTACTCGAATCCCCGCCAGGATAATGTTTATCCTGATATGGGTTTGAAACTTTGTGGTTATTTGTTTCTGCTAAAATTTATCTGGCGGCCACACTTTTTACGCCGGCCTGTAGAGCGCTATGCTTTTTGCGCGTCGATTTCAGCTAATCGTGCCTGGATGTTGGCTAATAAGTCAACGGGAGCGGCGAGTGGTTTAAGGTTACGTTTCAGGAATACCTGATAGGCATCAATGTTCTTTACATCTTCGGTAAGCGGATCTATGGATAGGTCAAGACAGCCTTCTGTCGGCACCGCAGGTTCTCTGTCGGCCACTTCGGGGAGTTGATGATTCCGTTCCTGGTTGGACTTACGACTATTTGAAAATGACATTTTTTGATGACTTGAATGAAGAAATGAAGTTATTTAAGCTGAAAATGCCACCCCGGGAATCAAGTTCGCGGGGTGGCATTGAATTATTGTGTGCTTAGGCACCTAGGTTTCGCGTGTTGACAATCCCGTAGGTGTCTTCGGCGTAACCAGCAAGCTGGCGGATGAGCGCCAGCCGGGCGCGGCGGGTGGTGGACTTTACGGTGTTCAGGTTCAGGTCCATCGCCTTAGCGATTTCTTTTTCACTGAAGTCGTAGAGATCCGCCATGATGATGATGGCGCGGTTGTTGTCCTTGAGCAAGGCCATGGCCTTGACGATCTCGTCGGAGAAATCCGCTTCCATAGCACCGGCAATGCGGAGGTCGGAGAATCCGGCCATTGCGTTTGTTTCGTCGCGCTGGTTGTAAGCTACACGCTCATCTAGTTCCGTTTCGCCACGGCGTGACTTTTTACGGTAATCGTTGATGAACAGGTTTTTGGCGAGGCGGAATAGCCAGGCTCGGGCGTTGGTTCCAGGTTCGTACTGATCGATCTTAACGTAAGCCCGCACGAAAGTTTCCTGGGTAAGGTCAGCCGCATCGGCCCCATTACCACACATTCGGTGGAGAAAGTTGTAAACGATCTGGTAGTGCTCCTGCATTTCCAGCTTGAAGATACGCTCGCGGTTGTCGAGTGCCATAGTTTGCCCCTTTCGGGGGTTTGTGCCGGCCTGACGGAGTTTCACGGATATCCGCCTCCCGGCTGTACCTTTTTCTTGGGCGAACCAAGTGAGGGTACGGTTTACGGTTGATGTTGTTTCACAGGGGTAATGTCATGGTTCCTGATAAAAGTTGCAGGAGGTTAAAAAAAAGTCAACTTTTTTTTCGCACCGCATTTTTTGCCAAGCATTGGAGTGTGTATTACGAGAAGACAAGCGGAAGTCGACAGGCCAACTTTTTTGCTATCTAATTGAGAGCGTTTTCATTAAAAAACAAGCATTATCGGTTTTAGCCGAATCAGTCTTGTTTAGTAGGGGCAAAAAAGAATTCGACTGGCGAGTTAGCTCCGGGTGAGGGCGAACCAGGTTAACCATGCTCCTAAAATCTATCATTGCACCCGCGTCCGCGCCAAAAGGCAGTCGGGAGTTATGGAGTAGGAACCTATTGAGGCGTAAACCAAATTTTCGCTTTCCTTCCCCAAACTGGAGACAAGGAGCTAAAAATCGGCAATTGGGTTCACGCCCGTATTAGCATTTCTGAGGTTTCAAGATGAGGTAAAACCCTGAGATGAACGGTCTAATTTCTCCCAAAATAAACATATCGCTCCGCTACGCATTTGCTCACGAAAGGGCTTTCATAAATGCCCCATTCCCTCTTTTAATATTTACCCCTCCATCAATGCGCTATAACTCTTTCGGCACTACCGGCTTTCAAATTTCCCAAGTCACCCTCGGCACCATGACCTGGGGCAAGCAAAATACTGAAACCGAAGGCCACGCCCAGATGGACTATGCCGTTGAGCGCGGCGTAAACGCTTTCGACACCGCCGAGCTCTATGCCATCCCGAGCACGCCCGAGACCTGGGGCAAGACAGAAAGCATCATTGGTAGTTGGTTTAAAGCAACGGGTAAGCGCAAGGATATTTTCCTCGCCAGTAAAGTTGCCGGGCCGGCCGAGTTCGCGCAGCATATCCGCAATGGCAACCTCGGATTTAGTGAAACTCAGATTGATGAAGCCCTAGGGCAGAGTCTCGATCGCCTGCAAACGGATTATCTCGACCTGTACCAACTGCACTGGCCGGCTCGAAAGGTCAATTTCTTCGGAATTCGTGGTCTACAATCCATCAAAGAAGACAGCTGGGAGGAGGATTTCCTGGAAATTCTAACGAAGATGGATAAGTTGATCAAAGCTGGAACGATTAAGCACTGGGGCATAAGCAACGAGACGCCTTGGGGGCTGATGCGTATCCTACACCTTGCCGACGTTCACGGGCTACCCCGCCCGGTGAGTATCCAGAACCCCTACAGCTTATTGAGCCGTGGGTTTGAGGTAGGACTTGCAGAAATTTGCCTGCGCGAAAACATTGCCGGCTTCCCCTATAGCCCGCTGGGAATGGGCCGCCTAACTGGTAAGTACCTGGACGGCTCCGCTAGCTCAAAATCTCGCCTGAACCGCTTCCCCCAATATACCCGCTACGGAAATAACAACGCCCTGGCTGCTACGGAAGCTTACGCAGCGGTAGCTAAAAAACATGGTCTTGAAATGACGAAAATGGCCCTGGCCTTCGTAAACGATCAAGACTTCAACCACAGTAACATCTTTGGAGCGACCAGCCTGGAACAGCTAAAAATCAACATTGACAGCGTTGACTTACAACTTTCTGAGAACGTCTTGAAGGACCTGGAAGAAGTGCAGCAACAGTGGCCAAATCCTTCTGTTTAGAGGTGGTAGATTGATGGATGTGATAGATTGATAGTGCGGCCACCGGGGGCACTTATTTTGCTTGTTCGTATAAGTATAACTTTATTCCTCCGATGGGGTAAGGAATACGAGTGTTCCGCAATATATTTACGGATCAACACCACATAGCAATGTCCAAACTGAAAATTGAACGTGGCTCCGGCGAGCTGAACATATCATTCTCATGGCGTACACCGGCCATGTGGTTCCTCTTGTTTTTCTGCCTGGTTTGGGACAGCATCACCTTGTTTGCGCTTTTTTCGGGGGCTGGCTTTTTCATTATTTTTCATGCCTTAGCCGGTTTATTCATAACCTGGTGGACGTTGACCCGTTTTACCAACAACACTACCGTTACGGTAGATCGGCAACAGTTAGTTCTGAAGCACGGGCCGGTACCCTGGCCGTTCTCAAAAGACAAGAATATTCCGGCGCGGGCGCTGGTGCAATTGTACGTTGGGAAGAGCAGTGTAAAACAAAACAATAAGCACACCTATAAACTGATGGCTAAGCTGGATACCGGAGCCGAGGTAAAGCTGATTGACGTTGAAACAGATAAACAACTTCTCCTTGACCTCGAACGTACCATTGAGACCTATTTGGACATTAAAAACGACACCAGTTTTGATTTGACCAATAAAAATAACTTTGAGGGTCTTGATTTGGAGGAGATGCGGGAACAGATGAAAAAACTGGAACCCATTAAAAAATGGCTACCGAAGGGCATTCTGAATAAGATGGAAGAGGCGGAAGCTAAGATGGAAATGGAAGCTCAACGCCGACAGTCTGGATCCCCGGTTTCACCACGTGAAGAAGACTGGGATATTTCTGTTCGTACGGGAACTCCCAGAAAAAGGCCTTTGCCCGAACCAGAACATGACTTTGTATTTCCCTTTTATCGGTTAAAGCAGGGAGAAAGTGTTACTTACAATGATGTTCTTTACCGAATGGGCCGCTCCGCCCAGGTAGACTGGGAAGATGATCATATCCATCAGGGTCGTCAGCTAGAAATTGTACCTACTGAAAGCGGAGTTTCACTCAACTTCTACGCCCAAATTGAGCGCAACCGCTGGAGCTATTTCGAGGAGCGTCGCCTGGACGATGGCGAAGTAGAAAGCCTAGGCTTCGTGGGGGAGGTCCATCCGTTACGTTTTGAGAATGGTAGCGACCGCTATTACCCTCGCGATGAACAAAACGGGACGCGTTTCATCGGAGGGTCAGCACAGAAGGTGGAACAGTTTATTTACTTCACTACGGCATCAAGCGCTCAGTTTCGGGCATTGAAGCCGGAAGGACGGGGTTGGGAGGTTTACGTTATGGAAGTTATAGACGCCGGTGCGTTTGAGGCGGTGTAAATGTAAACGATAGGGTCTTAGAAGATAAGAACGGACATTAGTGAATCCCTTACGCGAATAGGGCCTCATATAGTTCTCTCACCGTAGCAAGCGTAATAATTCGGATTCCGTACCGATCAGGATCCAACCCTTTGGTGTTATATTTAGAAACGTAGATACGCTTGAAGCCAAGTCTGTCTGACTCCTGAATTCGTTGCTCAATGCGGGTAACGGCACGAATTTCTCCACTGAGGCCAACTTCCCCGGCAAAGCAGACATCAGGCGGAACGGTGACATCCATCGCACTGGAAAGCAGAGCAGAGATGATGGATAGGTCCATCGCAGGGTCATCGACCTTTAGGCCACCGGCAATGTTGAGAAATACATCCTGATTGCCTAGTGGGAGGCCAGCCCTTTTTTCAAGGACAGCCAGTAGCATGTTGAGTCGTTTTGCATCGTAGCCCGTCGATGTTCGTTGTGGATTGCCATAAACTGCTGTACTGACCAGGCCTTGTACCTCTACCAGCATGGGACGCATACCTTCTACCGTTGCACAAACGGCGGAACCGGAGAGGTCTTCGTCTCGTTCGGATAGGAGCAACTCGCTGGGGTTAGAGACTTCGCGAAGGCCAGAGGTTTCCATTTGGTAGATGCCTAGTTCGTCGGTAGAACCGAAGCGGTTTTTCAGGGTACGGAGGATGCGGTAAGTGTAGTTCCGGTCACCTTCGAATTGTAGGACTGCGTCGACGATATGTTCGAGTAGTTTTGGTCCGGCGATGGAGCCTTCCTTGGTGATGTGGCCGATGATAAAAGTAGGAATGCCCGATTCTTTAGCGAAACGCTGAAGTTCTGAAGCACACTCCCTTACTTGACTTACGGTGCCGGCCATGCTGTCTACGTGCGGGCTGGCGAGCGTCTGAATGGAGTCGATAATGAGTAGCTCGGGCTTGATGCTTGCGGCATGCTGCAGGAGTTTGTTGGTATTGGTCTCGGTGAGGAGGTAACACTGTCGCTTATCTCCGCCAAGGCGATCGGCGCGCATCTTGATCTGCTGTTCGGATTCTTCTCCGGAAACATACAGGACTTTGCGCCCAAGCCTGAGGGCAAGTTGAAGCAGCAAGGTAGATTTACCAATACCCGGCTGGCCACCGAAAAGGACAATGCTTCCCGGGACGATGCCTCCCCCCAAGACACGGTTGAGTTCACGATCAGGAGATTCGAGGCGTTTGACGTCGCCAGCGACTACGTCTTCGAGCGGGATAGGGCGAGGGCCTTTGCCTACAAGGGCGGTGGGTGTAGCCCCACCAGGAGGAGAGTCGTTCACCGAGCGCCAGTCGGTTTTGTTGTCGAGGCGTTCGTTTTTGGTTTTTACTACCTTTTCTTCTACTAGGGTGTTCCACTCTTTGCAGGATTGGCATTGGCCCATCCATTTTGGAGATTCGGTGCCACAGGAGCGGCAGAAGAAGGTGGTTTTTGTTTTGGCCATAGTTTTATATAAACATGTTTATATGCAATTGATGTCGGTACACACTTTGCATATAAACATGTTTATATGCAAAGTGCAAACTCAACCAGTCTCAGCCTCAAACCCATCCACTCCCAAAAGGCGAACCTCAGAGCCTCGACGCAAGATCCGCCGACCAGCCGCAGCACAGGCATAATAAAACGCTCTGTCCAACTGAAATCCTACCGTATTATCCTCAAGCATTGCCGGTTGAATAAACCCCAGCCGTTTAAGAATGTCTACATGTTGCTTAATCGCATTATAGCTTAAAGGCATATCCGAAATAAGAAAAGAATACCCAATTATATTACCGCTGATAAGTTTGCGCAGCATCCGCATCCGCGCGGGATGCGCCATCGCTTGTCCAATAGTACTAGCTAGTTGTTCATCCTCTTCAAAGAGGAAGGCTTTAGAAACTGCCATAATCTGTCTGCTGTTTTAAGGCTATACTGTTTAAACCATTCACAATAACAAACATAAAGTTGTAAAAACCTAACAATCCTTCATTTTTATAGTCCATCGTTAGAAACCCCATTCCTATAAGCTTTCTTTGCACCTGCGATCGCGCATAAAAATCGCTTCCTATGCAACTAACCTACCACCCAGTCCCCTACCAAAACCTAACCACCAACCAGCTCTACCAACTCCTCCGTCTTCGCGCCGAAGTTTTCGTAGTAGAGCAAGACTGTGTATACCAGGACCTGGACGATAAAGATCAAAACGCAATCCATCTATTAGGCCTGACTGAAGATGGTCAGTTAGCCGCCTACACCCGTATCATCGCCAAGGGAGATTCGTACGTTGACTACGCAAGCATTGGGCGGGTAATCACCGCCCCCTTCGCACGAGGTAAGGGTATAGGTAGGCCACTCATGCGGGAATCTATTCGGATACTCTTTGAACACTATGGCGAGCAGACCGTCAAAATCAGTGCGCAGGCACACCTCGGTGCGTTCTATGAAAGCATCGGCTTTGCTGGCGTTGGCGAAATCTACGACGAAGATGGTATTCCTCACCGGGCGATGCTATTCCTACCTAAGGCTTAGCGCTCACCAAATATTAGTACAGTGTAATTTAAGTTTGTTGACTTTTGTGCTGGTGGATTTTGGTGGCTAACAAGGCGGAAAAACCGGAACCTAGCCGTAGCTAAGTGAGGATTTTTTCAACGAAGTTAGCCGCCAAAAGGCGCCGCAGAAAAGGCGATGAAACTTAGATTACACTGTACTAGCAGCCTCCCTCTGAGGTAATGATAAGTACACCTCCCACCTTACGAATCTCCAAACTGCCAAATTCATCAGTAAACAACAGGTAATTATGGTCGAAATCTTCTAGAATAGCCGGTTCCATATCCGTTGTTTTCCCACTTCGATACTCCTCTAGCGTTCGCGCCATCCAGTAAAATTCTTCCGCAATTAAAAAGCCCTGCCCCAGGTTTACCAGAGGAATTACGACCGTTGTAGATCCCCAGCTCTCCCCCATAGCTTCTGTCCGCGTAATACCATTTCGGTAATGGTAAATACTCTGGCGACCCGCTACGTCAGGAAGTCTGGCATCCCAGATTACGGTATCAGGGGTACCGCTGACCATCAAAAGCCACTCCTCTATAGACTGCCGATGAGGTAGCGGAACCGGAAAACGTACCGTGTAGCCCCCGTACACCCACCCTGTTTGCCCTTCCCATTCCACTTCCAGGTAATGCGCAGACATGGCCCAGGCTTTAGACTTCAAATCTTCACTAACCTCAACGCCATCTAGTACTGGAACTTCAACATAGTCGCCTTCCATTCCTGTAAGGCGAACCTGGGCTCCGTAAGGTATTACCGCTATCTTCTTTCCTCCAGATTTACCTTCAGCTCGAAGGGTGAGGCCTGACTTTGCCCACACGTAGCGAGCATCAAGAATTTGATCACCTTCTCTCTGGGCAGAAAGTATAGTTGATGAAAGGACTAAAAGAATAATCAGGATACGCATAGTTCAATTGTTTCCTCAAATATCGGTCCGTAAGGCTAATCTCTGGAACGAACTTTAGAATTCGAAAGGGAACATCTAGGATTCGCTACTTCAGTTCAATTAAGCTTTAAGTCGGGAAACTGGTATCGTACGTCGACTAAACTGCTCTGGGGAAAACCGAGGAGCCATCTTGTGCAAACCTCACCGATAGATCACAACACCATTTCCCCATGCTTTCCGCTTTCTCTGAAGTTTTCCGCAATCTCCGCACAAACTTTTTCCAGACTTTCCTCTCCGTTCTTGGCATCATCATTGGTGTAGGAGCCTTAGTTGCTATGTTGTCAATGATTGATGGATTGGAGCTGTACGCTAAGAACATGATCTCCGAACAGAGTTCTCTGGAAAACTTGATGGTTCGGGCAAACACTGGCACCCGTATTGACGGGGTGTTCACGGAGCGTGACACCATCGCGGAGCTCAACCAAGCCACTGTAACAGAGCTTCTGGATTCCCTTCCTTACGAAGCGAAAGCCCAACTCACCTACAATAATTCGTCCATTGGGTATACCCCGGACAGCATTCGGATGGGCCTCCGTATTCAGGCCTTTACCCTACCGGCACTTGAGCCAATTCCCGACAGTATTCTATTGCATGGCCGCTGGATAACCGAAGAAGAAGCCTCCAACGGGGCACGCTTTACGATGGCCGACGAAAATGTAGCGCGGCGCATCGTCGGTGAAGACGGCCTGATCATAAATGCTGTTGGCAAGAATGTCCATTTCTTCGGAGACTCCCTGGAAATCATTGGAATCATTAGCGCCGGAGGAGGAGAGGACCTCAGTGTCCTCTTTCCCCTTGCCACCATGTCCCACCTTGCCGATGCTCCTACGCCCTACCCCATGATTAACATTGCATTGGACGATGTGAACGAGGTCCTCTCCGCCGAAGAGTTTACTAAAGCATGGTTTGAAAGACGCTACCCAGAACTCGAAGATGCGATTGAAACGTTCACCCGCACCGGCTACCTGGAACAACTGGCCGAAGGTGTTACGGTATTCCGTTGGGTAATGGGCTTCCTGATCGGCATCGCCGTTGTCGTAGGCGGAGTAGGCGTAATGAACGTGCTGCTAATGTCCATCGCTGAGCGCACCCCCGAGATTGGAGTACGTAAAGCCGTTGGCGCCAACCGCCGGACCATCATTAAGCAGTTCCTCTCCGAGTCTGTTGCTATTTCGGCCATCGGTTCTTTCTTCGGTGTCCTACTCGGTATGAGCGTAGCACTCCTCGCCGCCCCCATTCTAAATTATGCAGTAGAAGACCTGGAGTTCACCGCCGTATTTTCGCTGAACACCGTAATCGTGGTCTGCGTAGTTGCATTGCTCATCGGTGTAATCTTTGGAACTTACCCAGCG
>CAYPIM010000006.1:35128-64347 GCA_964410795.1 uncultured Lewinella sp.
TTACCCAGCGAGGAAGGCGGCTTCGCTTGATCCGGTAGAGGCTATTCGGCGGTAATCAAACCAAACTCTTCCGTTTCCCAGAAGCCAGGTCCACCAATCTACCGCCCTTCTCAGAAACATACCGCTGAATTATCCGTGCAGTATCCGGATGAGACTCAAGCCATTTAACCTGGTCAACAATTTCCTCAACGCCAAGCGTTTCGGTTTTGGAGACGTAGGTAAAGCCCCGGTATTTGCCTTCCTGCACCAACACAACCGCTTCTTCGTCGTGCGTACGGCCACGATCAAACAAGAGAAAATCATAGTCAAAAACATTACGGAGATGCAAACGCGCTTCTTCAGCGCGGGCGTTGTATTCCTCCGGAGATTCTTCGCCACAGCAGGCACCATGGCACTGCTTCAGGTGGTAGTAAAAACATATTTTACCAGAGTTCAACTTGGTGAAAATTCCACACAAATCAAGGTGTTTACGGACGAAGTTCAACCGCCCCTTGGCCCTACTCAGGGTCGGGAACTCGCTGATCACATCTTCTTCCTTACGCACTTGGGCGGTGTTTTTCACAATGTCAAAACAGCGATACCCCTCCTTATTCAGCTTAGAAATAATGGCGTAAGCAAATTTGTTCCGCCGCTGCGCCCGATTGATGCTAGGTTGGAGCCGCTTGATTTCTTCACTCTCGTGTAGCAGGGCGACCAGTTCTGACCCCGTCAGCTCATAGGTAATATCTGCTACCTGACGGGCAATCATTTTCCCCTTACCCGTCCGGTCATTGAAATGCTGCGAGACCCGGCTGCGGATATTGATGCTTTTACCGACGTAGATCACATCACCATCGGAGTCATGAAAGTAATAGACGCCACATTCTTCGGGTAGGTTCATGATCTGCTCCAGCTGCATGTTCTGCGGCAGCTTAGTTGCCGATATTCCCCTATTGACGAGTGTTTGTACTTCAGCAGCAGAATCAGGACCAGCAAGGCAAAACTTAAGTAGTTCGGTGGTCGCCGTCGCGTCGGCCAGGGCACGATGATGATTGTCCAGTGGGATGCCGAAGTGCTTCACCAAGTTGCCCAGGCTGTAAGACTTCAGGCCAGGGTAAGTCTTCCGCGTCAGGCGGACGGTACAGAGTTGCTTGCGGGTGTAGGTATAGCCAAGGCGGCGAAACTCTTCCTTCACAAAGTCATAATCAAAACGGCTGTTGTGTGCTACGAAGATGCGGTCTTCCGTTAACTCAATAATTCGCCTGGCTACTTCGTGAAATTTAGGAGCAGTCTTCACCATTTCTTGGGTAATCCCCGTTAGTTCCACGATCCCAGCCGGGATCCAGGTTTCGGGGTTGATGAGACTCTCGTAAGTTTCAACTACCTTTTCGCCGTCAAAGATCACAATCCCGATCTCGGTGATGCGACAACGACTGGCCTTACCGCCCGTCGTTTCCACATCAATGATTGCGTATTCCTTCTGTTTCATGTTTTGAGTGAAAGTGGTGTGGTGTAGTACTGCATTACTACCCTACAACCAAACTAAATTACTAATGCGATGGCCAAGGTAGCTATATTTTTTTGTTTTATCATCGGATTTACCGCAAATTGTAGTAACAACGCGATTCCCGATGTGGCGCGCACGCAGGTGCAAGGAGAAGACACCAAAGAGCAAAGTGAAGTAACACCTGCTCCTGACGGACCTCCTACGTCTTCCCCTTCCCAAGTAGAGGGGTCTGAGGAAATCGTTTACCCCGCCGCTTACGAAACGGCCACCTACCTACCCCAACTCTCAGGTAAGCGCGTCGCACTGGTGGCCAACCAAACCTCTACCATCGGGAAAACACACCTCGTAGACAGCTTACAAAATCTCGGTCTTAACCTGAAAAAAATCTTCGCCCCCGAGCACGGCTTTCGTGGCTCCGAAGACGCGGGTGCCAACATCAAAGACGGAATTGACCAACGCTCAGGTTTACCCATAAAATCACTACATGGCAAAAACAAAAAGCCCTCCGCCCAAGACCTGGCGGACATCGACGTCATCATCTTTGACATCCAAGACGTTGGCGCCCGCTTTTACACCTACATCTCTACTCTTTTCTACCTAATGGAAGCCGCTGCCGAACACGGCAAGCACGTTATGGTTTTCGACCGCCCCAACCCCAACGGCCACCTCATCGATGGTCCCGTGCTTAAGTCAGAATTTAGCAGTTTCGTTGGCATTGCCCCCATCCCTGTCGCTCACGGGCTGACCGTCGGAGAGTTTGCCCGGATGGTTAATGGTGAAGGCTGGCTTCCGGGCGGGCAGCAAGCACAGCTTACCGTTATATCCATGAAAAACTATGCCCACAACCTAGTCTACGAACTTCCTATTGCTCCTTCTCCTAACCTACCGAACGCACGGAGTATCTATCTCTACCCAAGTCTTTGCTTTTTCGAGGGTACGGCAGTCTCCGTCGGGCGCGGTACCCGGAGGCAATTCCAGCTCTACGGCCACCCTAAGCTATCCTCCGGGAATATTCGCTTTACCCCAACTCCTGGCCCCGGTAGTGCCAACCCAAAACTAAAAGGCGAGCTCTGCCGTGGTTACGACCTTAGCCTGCTGACGCCCGGAGAAACCCGCCAACCACAATTTCAGTTAGACTACCTCATCAGTGCTTACACAGACCTGAATGCTCAAGGAGTAGACTTCTTCACTAACCCAAAATTCTTCGACCTACTGGCGGGCACCGACCAACTCCGTCAGCGCATCATCGCCGGAGACTCCGCCGAGGCCATCCGTGCCGGATGGGCCGCAGAACTCACAGACTATAAGGTGATGCGGAGTAAGTACTTATTGTATCCGTAAGCCGCTAGTTGCCTGGCCCTTCAGGCCGTGCGGGTTCCTAAACCTTTAGGCTGTCCTCCTAAACTACCAGCCTGAAGGCTGATTAACCCGCACGGCTTGAAAGCCGGGCAACCAACACAGTCCTCTAACTTCCCCTCTGCACCTGCGGCCGCGCCAAAACCTTAAATATTTTTAGAACCTTCCGAGTACTCCGTTAAACCGGCGTTAAGCTTGTGCTCACAAGTCTGTTTCGTTTGGCAATGGGCTTTCGTTCTTCTACTTTGGTATTCTGTTAACCCGCCTATTGACTCAATCTCAAAAAAGAAACCCGCATGAAAACCCTGTTCACCACCCTCACTTTCCTATTTACGCTTACGCTGTTTGCGCAAGACGATGCTTTCGCTACGGTTACGCCTTACATCACCAGTCTCCAGGCTAATCTGGGTGCGGTACACCTTGTACACGAAAAAGGTATATCCGATGATATGACCCTGCGCATCGAAATCGGGATACAACAGCAATTCCGCTACTCCTCTCCGGAAACCTCCCCCAACTACTACGGTCTTCGCCCAGTTCTGGGCCTTGCCGGACGCTACTACTACAACCTGAACAAACGTGCCGATCGCGGACAACCAACCACCAACAACAGTGGGAATTTTGTCGGTGTGATTGCGCAGTACCGCCCTGATTTCTTCATCTATAACACCAACGAAAATATCAATGCTGACAACAACGTAAAAGCAACCGCTTACTGGGGGATGCGCCGTCAATTAGGGAAGCGTTTCGATTTCGAATTTACTGCTGGCGTTAGCCTCCGCTCGGGAGGCCGCCTTTTCGGCACCCCTTCTATTTTTGGAGCCTCACGTCCTCATCTCGACTGGCGCTTCGGTTATCGCTTCTAAGCCGGTTACTTAAACCGGATAGCCTTTACCGGATCTATCTTAGTCACTAGATAAGAGGGCACAATAAGAAACAATAGCGTAACGAAGAAGGTCCCAATATTGAGTCCAATCACCGTCATCCAATCTACATCAATTGGCGCAACTGAGAGGTAATACGACTCTTCATCGAGTTTAACGAACTCAAAGGTTTTTTGAGCCCAACAAAGAAAAAGACCGATGGTGTTGCCAAGCAATAGACCAACCACAATGATAAAGGCCGCATAGTACAGGAATATTTGGCGAATACTCCAGTTGTTCTGGCCCAATGCCTTCAGCGTACCGATCATATTCGTTCGCTCTAAAATGAGGATGAGTAGCGCCGTCATCATGTTGATGATTGCTACGATGATCATTAAGGTAAGAATAAGCACCCAATTATAATCCTGGATATCAAGCCAGCTAAACAGGGTATGAATCTTCTTTCGGATACTTTCACCATAAAGATCTTGCGGCAGAATTTGGTAATGAATATAACCACTGATGGCCTCCAGATCATCCAGGTCATCAATAGTAACTTCGAAACCTCCAACTTGATCGTCTTCCCAACCGAGGAGGGCGCGTGGCTGCTTGATGTCCACGATGGCAAACTGCCGATCGTATTCTTCTAATCCCGTTTTATAAATCCCGGTGACGGTAAATTTACGGGGACGCTCCTTCAGAGTCCGGTCAATAAAAGTAAAGTCTACCCTATCCCCCAATTCCACCTGCATACGGCTGGCGGTGATGCTACTAAGGATAATGCCACGGCTAGTACTGTCTGATGAGATTTCCAGGCGTTCACCCTCCACTAGGTAGCGTCCGAAATTATCCCAATCATAATCTTCCGCAATCCCTTTAAGAATAAGGGCTTCCTGCACCGGTAGGCGTTTACCTTCCTGATAAACCGACGCCACGCCCGGCAATACAATGAATTGCTGGATGTGATCAATGCCCCCCTTAGTTGTAGTTGCTTCTCCAGCCTTCTCCCCAAGGCCTCCACTGTAAGCCTCAAGGGTAATTCTGCCGGTTGTGTCCAGGCTGGGATAAAAATCCTGCTTATTAGAAATAGGATAATTATAACTGTCTAGAATGCGATAGCTGGCAGCGTCGGCGGTGATGTGGATGTGCCCCCAAAAACCAAATATTTTATCTGAAATCTCTGATTTGAAGCCCGTAATGAGTGCACTGGCCAATACCATTGTAGCCATCGAAATAGCAACCGCAGCAACGGCAATTCCAATGATGGTGCGGGAAACAGATTTTGTGCCACCCTTGGCAACATTACGAGCTAGAAATAGGGGTAAATTCATACTTAGTGTAAACTTACGTTGTCAGATCGGTATTGTCCGTTTAGACTAAAGACAAAAGCCCACAATAGAAAAAATAAGCCTCATAGTCTGCCCACTATCCCCGGTTTCGTAAATCATCAATAAAGCGTGTTAGTTCCTGCTCGTCGTACACAAGTACCTCGCGCGGTTTAGACCCTTGAGATGGGCCAACGATCCCTAACTGCTCCATCTGATCGACGATTCGGCCGGCACGGTTATACCCCAGCTTGAGACGGCGCTGGATCATAGAGGTGGAGCCGTGCTGCTGCGAAATAATCAGCCGCGCCGCGTCTTCAAACATATCATCGAGGTCAGCATAGGAGAGCGAACCAGAGCCCGCCATCTCTTCATCAGTATTGTATTCTGGCAGAAGATAGGGTTCTACGTAGCCGCGTTGATTACCAATAAAATCAATTACTTCTTCAACTTCAGGTGTATCAACAAAAGCACCTTGTAGGCGAACTACGTCTCCACCATTGCTCAGTAGCATATCTCCCCGCCCAATTAATTGATCCGCACCGCCAGCGTCGAGGATGGTTCGTGAATCAACCTTTGCGGTAACTTTATAGGCAATCCGTGCCGGGAAGTTGGCCTTGATCACCCCCGTGATGATGTTTACCGATGGGCGCTGAGTAGCAATCACCAGGTGAAGACCTACCGCACGAGACAGCTGCGCCAGACGGGCAATCGGCATCTCGACTTCCTTACCTGCCGTCATGATGAGGTCGGCAAATTCATCAATAACCAGTACAATAAAAGGCAAAAACTTATGCCCCTTTTCCGGATTAAGGCGGCGACCAACGAACTTCTCGTTGTACTCCTTAATGTTCCGGGCTGATGCTTTTTTCAACAGGTCGTACCGCTGGTCCATCTCAATACAGAGCGAGTTCAGGATGTGGATCACCTTAGTCGTCTCGGTAGTAATCGGTTCCGTTTGGCCAGGCAAGAAAGCCAGGAAATGGCTTTCCAGTTTAGCGTAAGGAAAAAGCTCTACCTTTTTAGGATCAATCATCACCAGCTTCACCTGCGAGGGGTGCTTCTTGTACAGCAATGACATGATGATAGAGTTGATACCAACCGACTTACCCTGCCCCGTAGCTCCTGCTACCAATAGGTGAGGCATCTTGGCCAGATCAGCCACCAACACTTCGTTTTTAATCGTTTTACCAAGCGCAAGCGGCAGGTCCATCTTAGCGCTCCGGAACTTATCGCTCTCGATCACTTCACGCATGGAGACCATCTGCGGGTTCTTATTTGGCACTTCAATACCGATGGTTCCGCGGCCGGGAATTGGCGCAATAATACGAATACCGAGGGCTGCTAGGCTCAGCGCAATGTCGTCTTCCAGGTTCTTGATCTTGGAGATTCTTACACCGGGTGCGGGTACAATCTCATACAGTGTAACCGTTGGGCCGATGGTAGCCCGAATTTTTGTGATCTCGATCTTGTAGTTCAATAAGGTCTCGATAATCTGGTCCTTATTGGCCTCCAGTTCAGAACGGTCCACTTCTGTCTTACCCGGCTCACGGTCCAGTAGCAACTCAATGTGCGGCGGAGCGTAGTTGGGCAGGTCCAGCGTAGGATCGTAAGGCTCCGAGTGGTCTTTGTTTTCTGCGGTTACGGCAAGGCTGGTATCAATACCTTCATCGCCGTCCGCAATGGTCAGGTTAGCATCT
The DNA here is from genome assembly GCA_964410795.1 of uncultured Lewinella sp. Lineage (GTDB taxonomy): Bacteria > Bacteroidota > Bacteroidia > Chitinophagales > Saprospiraceae > Neolewinella. The sequence continues at coordinate 41,859 of CAYPIM010000006.1, forward strand.
CCTACCGCAAGCGGGTCGTGGCTAACGAGCGTGAGATCGCCGACCGACTCCAGCGGCAGCTGCGTTTGCTCCCCAGGTACCTGCTCTATTCCTTTTTCTGAAAGTGTTGGCGGCCCATCAATCTCAAAGGCAGAACCATCACCTGGGCTTAAGGATATACTAGATTTTCTTTTAGGCGCAGACGCAGGTGCAAGGGCGGGTTCTTTAGGAGTATTGAACTTTGCTGCCGTCTTTGGCTCGAAGCGCTCCGGCCGTTTTTTGCCCCGAAACCGAATCCGCTCAGAGAAATGATCTCGAATGTCATTACCGATCTGGCGTGGAGATCCATTAAAATCAATCCGTGCCTCAAATACTAGGTAGAGACCGAGCAGCGCCAACAGCAATAAAACCACACCAAAGCTACCCAACACACCCGTCAGGTGGCTAACAAGATACTGCCCAATGGCACCGCCAACGGGAAATTGCCAGACCTTACCGATGGTAAATTCTAGTAGAACAGCAAAACCTATAACGGCCAGCATCACCTTTACGAACAAGGCACCCATTGGCTTTATGCTTTGCCGACGTAAGCGGTTCATGCCCAGTTGCCACAACAGATAGACAATCCCGAAGCTCGGCAAACCAAAAAGGAAATACATATAAAAGTTGGAAAGAAAGGCCCCTAAACGCCCCAACCAATTGTCTACCGTTGGCCCATCATTAAGCAACAGTTTCCAGCTAAAACGCAGTACACGATCCTGATCTACCTTCCACGTAAAGAGGTAGGAAGTAAAGGCGACAAAGAGGTAAACGGCAATAAAAAGCAGTAGCAAACCGAAGAGTTTCGGAATGCGTTCGTCGTTCAGCCCCATTTTGAGGCCGAGCTGTTTCGGGTTTTTCGCTTTTCTTTTTGCCATACAGTAAGTCAGGAATCGGTAATTCGCTTATGGGCGAAAGTACGGAAAATAACTGAGTTCCTGCGTTTATGATTCACGGAAGTGTGTATAACAATGGTCCGCTACGATTTTAGGCTATTCTTGAAACAACTCACTTCCCTACCAGTAAAAAGTAGCCCCTAGAGAAGGTAAGATAGGCAACTGGTTTACCCTTTCATTACTGATTCGGTCTACGTAGAAGATGTTTTCGCGATTGTAGCTGTTAGTTACGCTGGCGGTAACTTCCAAACGGGCATCACCACCAAATTCAAACTTGCGCTTCAGGCTCATGTCCAGGCGATGAAAATCGCTCAAGCGGCCACCATTACGGTCTGGGCTAAGTAGTACGCCAAGGTCTCCGTTACCCGTAAAGAGGCTCGGAAGCACGGGACGTGTGCTCAGATCGGGATCCTCGATGAACCCAAGTGTTTGAGTAAAGGGGAAGGCAGAGCCAAAGTTGTAACGGAATCCAAATTCCCATGCATTGTCTCCACCAAAAATATAAGTACCGTAAGCGTTGATATTGTGACGGCGATCAAAACTGGTTGGGTAAGTGGATACCGCATCCGTTCTGGTAACATAACCGAGGCTGTAGTTACCTGCCAGCAGAATACGCCCGTACCGGTATTCAGCAGAAATATCACCACCGTAAGCGATGCCGTCGATGGCCACAAAGTCGGGGTCCGAAGCACGTAGCTTATTCCGATTCAACTCGATCAGGCGATCAAAGCCTTTGTAGTACCCCTCAATATTGAAGGTCAGCCGGTTATTGACATCATATTCAATACCAACGATAGCGTGGGTTGCCTTTTGTAGATTGTCGCTGGTAGCCGTGACACCATCTGCTTCAAACAGCTGTCGCTCCGGGCCGACAAGAAAGCCCTGGAAAAAGTTAACAATATCAAGGTCGTTTTGGGTAGAAATCAGGTTCTGACTATACAGGCCACCGGCCGCCTTAAATCGCAGTTTATCCGTTGCGTTTAACTTGAGCCCCATACGTGGCTCCAAAGAGATGGTGTTCAAAGAGCCATAGTACTGAACCCTGAAACCAGGCTCCAGGATCAACTTACCAAGGGTTCTCTTATACTTGGCGAAAGCATTAAGCTCCGAAGTGAAATTCTCCTGAGAGAACGTAACGTTGAGGGGGTTGACGAAGGTAAAGTTGGTGTTTAGTCCGTTAAAGTCAAACCCGTAGGCCAACTCCGTATCCCCTCCAAAGTAGGTAAAGGTAAGCTGGGCGGTGTAATTAGAGACCTGACTGCTACGTGGTGCATCTGTTTGTTCCTGTAAGGCAACGTCATAAACAGAAGCACTTACTACCCCATCAATAACGACGTTACTGCTGGGCGGAACGATATTAAAACTGGCCCCTCCCCCATTATTCGTCCACTGCAAGCGGGCAAGATTAGGCACCTCAAAATCATCACTGAAATTGAAGCCAAAAAGGTTCAACTTAGAACCATTTCCGCCCACCATACTGATTTTACCGTAAAGGTCCTGGTAGTTGTAAGGCAGGCCGATGTCCGAACCGCTCACTGAAGAGGTGTCTTCGAGATTAAAGAAGTTATCCTGCACTGCGTAGTCGTAAAGGCTTTTGCTGGTTTCCGGCAGGAGGCTACGCTTTCCCGTCAGGAGGAAACTGATGCTTCCCCCGGTTTTAGGGTCTAGTTTTTTAATTGGACCTTCCAGCAGCACTTTAGCCTGGAAAGGGCTGGCAGAAATCAGGCCACCAAAATCAGTTTTATTACCCTCTCGGGTCTTGATGTCAACAATAGCTGAAATTCTCCCACCATACTCCGCGTTGAAGCCGCCGGTGTAAACATCCGCAGAGCGGATGGCTTCTGTTTCAAAGACAGAAAAGAGACCTATAGAATGGAAAGGATTGTAAATGGTCATCCCGTCCAGCAAAAGCTTGTTTTGTACGGGGCTACCGCCCCGGATGTAAAGCTGACCGCCCTGATCTCCGGTGCTTACAACTCCTGGCAGCACCGTTAAGTACTGAGCAATATCCGGTTCGCCTCCCGTAGCGGGCAAAGACATGATCTGCTCACTGCTAAAGGTTACCTTAGAGACCGCAACGTCTGATCGTGCCTGCTCCCGGCGTGCGCTGACACTAACCGTTTCCAGCTTTACACCCGTGGATTGCATGTTGATGCGCTTGTATTCAATTTCGTTGGCAACAGCGATATTTATATCAAAAGCGATGCTATCATAACCGATGTAGGTAGCGATCAGCTTAAAATCGCCCGTAGGTAGATTTCCGAAGGTGTAGAACCCGTCAATATCCGTATTAGCCCCCCTGTTGAGGCCATCAGGACCAAGCAACTGCACGGTACCGAAAGCAATTGGCTCACCACTCTCCCCGTCAAAAACATTACCACGGATAATGGCAGACTGAGCGTAAAAAGCAGTAGAAAGAAAAAGCAGGAAAAAAAGGAAGAAGTTCCTCATAATGTCTGGGGCGTTACGGTCGTCAGTTGTCGGTTATCGGTCGTCGGTTGGCCCCGTTGGGGCCACCCTTCAATGAACGAGAACCAGAACTTCGAAAACCTGGGGATCGCTTGATTTCGCGCAAAGGTAATTTCTCTAACGTCAATCACGGTTAAACTTGACTGCGATAATCGTTCGGAAGACATCGAAGTTGGTCGGAGGACAGACATCAGAGGATAAGGCGGGCCTCTAAAAGCATCGTTTGCACCTGCGGCCGCGCCCTTTTATTGTAGTCAGAAATTAGAATTTAGAAGCTAGAAATCAGGCTAGCTCACCTTGGAGGCAAAATAAAACACCATCACACCAAAAGTATTTAGTGCTGCATCTTATAGATTATGAGACTACTCTTAACGACACTGAGCATTTTTTTCTTCAACCTACTTCCTGCTCAGCAAACCCTACGCCCAAATTTTGATACTGTAACCGTAAGTTTTTCGCTTTGGGAGACGCCGTATCTACACCGCTCTGCCGCTAAGGACACCACGCGCACCGACTACAATTATGCGATGGCTGGCAATGCACTTTCATTTGCGGGACATGCACGGGAAGCTACAGCACTGATGGAAACCAACGCCAGCGCGATGGGCATGGATACGGCACGTTACGAAAGATTTCGGGCAGACTTCCATGCGATAAAAGCCAAGGAAGCAATACTTGAGGACGCTGAGCTTCATGAGATCGTGATCATCAACGAAGCCCACCACGAACCGCGTCACCGCGTATTTACCCGCTCACTTCTTCAGGGGCTATTTGACCGGGGCTACCGCCATTTCGGAATGGAGACCCTTGCCGGTTTCGGCCCCGTAGACTCATTATTGCATGCGGGGCATTATCCCGCCTTAAATCAGGGATACTACACACGAGATCCTCAGTTCGCAGCCCTGGTCGCCGAAGCCGTTCAAATCGGGTTTCATGTTTTCGGGTATGAGGAACCCGGCACCGGAAGTCCCAAACTCCGCGAGCTTGGCCAGATGCGCAACATCATGGCCTATCGGGCAGCGCATCCTGAGGGGAAACTATTATTACATGTCGGTTACTCTCATGCCATGGAGGGCGAATTAGGAGGGCGCTGGGAAAAGGCCATGGCCCAGCGCCTGGCGGACACGACCAATCTTGACCCCTTAACCATCAGCCAAACCCACTTCCGGGAAATGGCCTCACTTGAGAAAGAACGCTACGAGTACAAGAACGCTCCCGTAAAAGCTCCTTCCGTCTTCGTTAACGCTAAAGGCGAACACTGGAATTTCAACCGCGCTGTTCGTTGGTTTGATCGCTACGTTTTCCATCCACGCACCAAATACCTGCACGGCCGGCCAGACTATGTCTTCGCCTTCAACCAACTCCCGGTAGTAATCGATTTTTCCAACATCGGCAATGCTGGCCCTTACCTGGTGCAAGCCTACAGCGTTACGGACGACATGGCAAAAGCCGTACCACACGATGTGGTAGAAACCAGCGGTAAGGACGGGAAGGCCCTTGCCCTAGAGAACGGAAAGTACCAGTTGTTGGTCACCTTACCGGACGGAGCACAATTCTTGGGAAAGATAGAGGTAAAGGAAAGTCGGTAACGCTTCTTGAATTCTTAGTTGCTTCACTCGTGTGGCAGTACTAATTTCTCAGGAATTCCCCATATGGAACCAAGCGGGCGACCGCAAGGAATCGCCCGTACTGGGAACAGGCAGTGTTTCCGTCGAGGCTTCGCCTCGACGGCCCCCGCAAGGTCAATTTATAGGGGCGAGCCCCGTACCTACATTGAAAAACTTAATTTACTGCGTACTCGTAATAGCGATCATCTTATCCTCCACTAAACGAACCAGGTCAATATAAGCCTGGGTACGTTTTGTCTCACGGTCCCGCATCAGGGGAAGTTCCACATGAACGTGTTCGGTGAAACGGCTTGGGGCCGGCTTCATCATGTAAATATCGTCGGCCAGGTATACCGCTTCGGGGATGTCGTGGGTAACGAAGATGATCGTTGGATGAATCCGATGCCAGATTTCCATCAATAGGTCTTGCATCTGGAGCCGAGTGTTGATATCGAGCGCGCCGAAGGGCTCATCCATTACCAGGATATCAGGGTTCGCGATGAGGCTACGCGCGATGGCAATACGCTGTAACTGGCCACCAGAAAGCGTTGGGTATTGGGCAAATTTCTGCTCGTGACCAGCCAGACCAACCAGTTCGATCATTTCCAGTGCCCGAGATGTCCTCTCCTTCGGATCAACCCCTTGGTACTCAAGTGGCAGGGCTACATTTTCCAGTACTGTACGCCACGGTAGGCTGGAGTATTGCTGAAACACCATGCCTACGCGAGGGGCTTCTTCGATGGGCTTCCCTTTCACCAAAACCGTGCCTTCGGTCGGTCGTTGCAAACCGGCGATATAACGCAACACCGTACTCTTACCGGCGCCGGAGGCGCCAAGAATAACTACAAATTGCCCTTGCGCAGGCTTGTCTTCCACGAGAAAGTCTAACCCCCTGATGATCCAGTTTTTCCCTCCGTCATAGCTCTGGCTGATGTTGCGGAGTTCGATTATGTTTTCCTGATTGGAGTCTTCGAAGTTTGGCATTGGATATTAAATAAGCTCGTCCGCCGAGCGGTGGATATATATTAAGGTAGCTAAAGCTGGACCAATCGGCGGGTGAGCCAGCTCCTAACGTCGCGTCTCGGCTGATGGCCTAGCTGGCAGCAGGCTCAGCTTTAGCGGTTCTGATCCGTACTTCGCCGTAAATAACCATTAGCACTGCCGCTGCAACGATTACCCCAACGATGAGGCCGAGAATCGGGATACTTCCGGTTAAGGCAGTAATCAGTAAGTAGGCCATTACTACCCCCAGGATGATGAGGAAACCAGTACGTGTTTCCTTCAGGCCTGGAGATACTGCCTTGACATCCCGGTACGGGAACAGCCGACGGTTCATGTAGGCAAATAGTTGATCCTGGCAATAACCGATGATGACGATCGTGATCAGTACGGCAAAGACACCCGCAACGTTACCTTGCCGGCCAAGGATGTAACTCAATGAGCCCAGGCCATCATCCCGATAGTATACTTCAGCGATGATGATGTACGTCCAACTGATCGCCGTAAGCACCCGAATGTCATCGATAAGCTTGCTCAATACAGCAGGAATGTAGACAGACTTAACAAGTTGCCAATCTGATGCTCCCAGGGTATAAGCTGTTTTCAGGTACACATCTTCCGTCTCCCACAGCCTTTGCATCACTACGGGTAGCAGGTAAACCAGGATACCAAAAGCCAGGAAGCTGATCTTCATGGCCTCGGAAGATTCTGGGCGAAACAGAATAAGAAACAATGGTGTCAACGCCGTAAGCGGAACGTAGCGAAGGGTATCAATCTGCCTACTGAACATTGCTTTAGCTACCGGGCTGATGGCAATCGGTATACCGATCGCCAAAGCAAAGAAGACTGCCCAGAAATACCCTTGCAGGTTGCGCCATACGGAAACCCGGGTGTGGGTGATAAGGCTTTTATTGACGGAGCCCTCCGGAGGGCTGATCAATTCCGGGAAAGCACCGAAAACCTTCAGAGGCGGGGCTAGCAACGGATATACTTTTTTGAACTCCTTTGCATCAGCAAAGGCAATGGAGTCTTTGCGAATAAGCTCATTCCTAAGCATAATCGAATCGGGGTCCGTACTCAGGCTGGAAGGCATCCGGGAGTTTTGGTAACCAACCGGAGATTGTACCGAGAGTTGTTCGGCAAGCAACCACCAGGCGGCTAAAAAGAGCACCAGGCCAGCAATGGCCAGTAAGGTTTTTTGCAGACTCGTGAAACGATATGGGGCATCCAGTAAGGACATGGGCGGTTTTTGGTCTTAGTGATCGGGGCGTAAGATAGCAGAATTAGTGAGTTCTGTTGCTAATCCCTATCGCTACTTCCCATACTTGCTTCAGTCATCCCTAAACTTTCCGCTAAAGTCTTTCGGATAATACCTCCGTCAAGCATCTTAACCTACCTCCCTTGCGGGGACCCTAGGCAGCAGATCAACAGGAATGCGATAAAAGAGCAACTAAGACGCATATTCCGGGTGATTAAGAACTTGCCCTGAGTGGAAAGTCTAGGCTGACTAATGTAAACTACTTAACCTGATTAAATGGCCAGGGCATGTCCTTAAGTGCTTCCTCCATAAAGTCAATCAGTTCCTGACGGCCCGTTTCTTTGACGGCACTGGTGATAAATATATTGGGCAGCTCGGCCCAGGTCTCGAGAAGCTTGTTCTTGAAAGCCTCAACCGATCCGCCATCCCGCGACTTTTTTCGGTCGGTTTTAGTGAAGACGATCACGAAGGGTACACCGTGTTCGCCAAGCCAGTTGATGAAGTCCAGGTCAATCTTTTGTGGCGGCACATTGGCGTCAACAAGTACCATAGCACAAAGCATCTGGTGGCGGTTACGGAAATAATCCTCGGTGCGGCGTTCCCATTTAGCACGGGTAGTTTTGCTACGCTTAGCGTAGCCATAGCCAGGCAAATCCGTCAAATACCAGCTTTCATTGATCATGAATAAATTGATCAACTGCGTTTTTCCGGGAGTACCTGAAGTGCGCGCCATCTCTTTGCGTCGACACAACATATTAATAAGGCTGCTTTTACCAACGTTAGAGCGGCCGATAAATGCAAATTCAGGCCGGTCGCCTTTCGGGGCTTGCTTGATCTGTGCGTGCGAACTGGAAAACTTGGAGGATACAATATCAGACATAAGGGACAGGAATTAAAGGCGCAAAGCTAACGTTTAGGCATTTGCGATGGTTTTTGTGTTTGGTTCTTGGTAGATTCTGACTTAGGCGATGACGCAGGTGCGGGGGAGGTTAAGAAGCTCGTCGGTGTGCTCCTTGCTTTCGTCGATCAAACTTTGCACCTGCGGCCCCGCCCTGCATATTTGTCTCATCAACAACAAAAAATACCCCACCTGATGATCTGGAAGAATTTTATCCTCGCCCTTAGCAATGCCTTTAAGTTTGACGGCCGTAGCCGCCGTGCTGAATTCTGGGCATTTGTCCTCATTTCAGGTCTGTTTAGTAGAGTGGCCGGATTTTGGGACCATAACATCTTCGATGCTGAAGTTATGGAAACCATGCTTAAAGTTGCTTTCTTTTTCCCGTCAATCGCAGTATCAACTCGCCGTTTGCACGACGTAAACCGCAGCGGCTGGTGGCAACTTATCGCCTTTACCGGCATCGGTGCTTTTGTCCTTCTTTACTGGTACATTAAGGATAGCGACGTTCAGCCCAACGATTATGGTGACGGCCCTAAGTACGGAATCAATAACTCGACGGATAAGTATTCCGATGACCAGATAGTCTAGGAACTCATTAGAAAGCTTCTATTCTGATCAAATTCCGGCTTCATTATAATCACCTAAGAATCTATAGAAACAATAAAAGTCATTCTTCCAATAACCCTCTGAGATACACCTGTACCCATTTACACCTAACACCAGTGTTGTTTTTTCACCGCCGTTCTCCTGCTAGGGGAACGGCGGTGTTCTTTATTTTTTCCTTCTTCAAGAACTTGCCCACAAAGTTGACCGCTATTGCTTACAACCTTTGCCTTAGGGGTATTATGAAAACACACTTGAACACAAAAATTGGAATTAATTTGTAAAAACAAACAAATTGATTTATATTTGTGTGCGCCACTAAGATTAGTGGCAGGTTGCAAAAAGTAAATAATATGTCTTCTTCTTCCTCTCCGGCTCCCCGCCGCAGCAATAATAACGTCATCTCTATTAACTGGAGCCTCCTTTGGCGTAGGATTCTTGCCCGACTCGGTCAGGTGTTCACTTCTCTTCGGCATAAAGCGGGGCAAACGGAATACATTCCTCCTGCCTGGATGCAGCGTTTTCGGCTAAGCTGGTTCCGCCTTGGCCTAATGGCCCTGGCTGCTTTCATTTTCACACAAAAGCAAGTAGATTTCACCTTGAGCGTCGGCAAAGAAGGCCTTGCCGTTGGGGAGAGCGAGGGCAGACACTCCGCTGCAAGAGGAGCGAAACAAACCGCAAGTACTGCTTCTGTTGCCAGCATGAACATCGTACCCGTAACCGGCCATCAGACCTCTTCGTCTAAGGTTAGGTCTGTATGGAATGTTGATAACCTTGATGCCGCTCAGGTGCGGGCCTACATTAATCGTTTCGAAAAGGTCGCTCAGGGCGAGGAAGAAAAATTTAATATTCCTGCTCCCGCAGCCATGGCCCTGGCGATCTTGAACAGTAAAGCAGGGCAGAGTGCTGCTGCCAAGCGCGACAACAACCACTTTGGCTCCATTACGGCCGACCGCTACTTTGAAAACGCCTGGATGAACTGGCGTGCACACTCCGAAATCATCGACAAACGCTTCCCCCAACTAGCCGATAATAGTGTTAACTATCAGCAATGGGTTGCCGCCCTCGCTAAAACCAACTACAGCACTGACCGTAAGCTAGTTGACAAGGTCATGGACATTGTTGAGCGGTTTAACCTGGATAGGTTATAATAAAGGAAAAGGCCTGAAGGAGTAAGGAATTAATACACATTTGAAGCTTACGATGTGTGTCTTCTCTTATCCTTTTACTTCCTTATCCTTTATTTCTCTAAGTGGTTTTTTCCCGGGCCGCTTCACTTCCGGTGGAGCGGCCTAGTTTTTTTGCCTATTCTCTAAAGTCCGACAGGATTAGCAGTGTGGCGACTATCTCAGTTCCACCCGATCAATCATGGTTCCAACGGTTACACCATCAAGTACCTCCTGTCCTTCGGTGACTTCACCAAAGATGGTATAGTTACCGTCCAGGTGGGGGGTTGGCCGATGAGTGATAAAGAATTGTACCCCTTCGGTATCTTTTCCTGCGCTGGCCATCCCTATCAGGCCTGGCCGGTCCCAATGAATACCGGGTGTTTCTGTTCGGAGGCTGAATTCTTCACTACCGTAGCCATCCCCCAGCGGCCCGCCCCCCTGCGCTACGAAGTTGGGGACTACCCGGTGAAACACCTTACCATTATAGTACTCTGCCTTGGCCAATTCAAGGAAACTTGAAACTGTTGCCGGCGCAAGATCCGGCCACAGTTTTAGTACTACACGACCGCCCGGAAGCCGAATTACAACCTCTTGGCCGGCATCAGCACCAATGATGTTCCAATCAATCCTTTTTGCGGGAGCCTCAGAAATGAACGGTTCAGGAGTAGGCTCTCCGGCAAGAGCGGCTCTAGCTACATCTACAGCTCGATAAGCCTCGATATCACGGGGAAGTTGAAAGCCACGCAGTGCAGTATTCATCCAATCCAGCTCAGTATAGAAAGGGCGATAAACGTCGGCCTGTTCCTGTAGCGCATTAGCTGAAGCGTAAGCCGATCCAACTTCTTTACTGTAGATCATTTGCCGGAAGTAGGTAGAAAGATCATACCGAACCCTACGGCTACTTTTCTTAAAGAACAAATTAAAATCCGGGCGATTACTAATGGTGTGTAACGCCTCCGCCGCTGCACTGCGAACTGCAGGCTGATCTGTTTGCTGGTAGAGTTCATAGATATTACGGTAATTCCAAGGGTATTCTGCCAGGGCGGTCAGTATGTCAGCGCGCTCATAAGCGTTCGTCGTTTTTGCGTATGCTTGCTGCAGATCATAGTTAAGAAAGCCCCGATAATCAGCAAAATAAAGCGGCAGATGACGCTGAGCGGCGGCGTAAAGAACATAACGGACATCCTTTTGGGTGGAATCTCGGGCAAGCTCCCGGTAAAAGGTAGCGTCAGTATCCAAGCCATTGTCGCGTAAAAACTCGGCGGCAGTCCGGCGTACGAGCGGATGTTCATCTTTGAGACTTTCCACTATACTTTCCCTCACGCTTGAATAATCAAAACTAGCCAGAGCTCGTATAATCTCTGTTCGTACTCGCCAGTCAGACTGCCCCCTTAAGGCACGTAACAGGGCCACTCTACCAACTGGTTCACCCTGCCGGCCGATGGTGCGCACTACGCCCATAAGTATGTCAGGATTCGTGTTGGTTCGCAAGAGTTCTCTAAGCCCTACGTTTGCAGCAGAGTCTGCTTGCACCTCAAATCTCTGAAGGAAAAATGCGGCAGGCTTACGGGCTTCAATCGGGGCGGCTTTGTCCTGGATTAATTGAAGGATAAATTGATCTCCGGCTTCAGACTGTAATTTTCTTTGAGCGAAGTAAAACAGGCTCCATGCCTGTCCAGCAATAAGACTGGTATCCTGATTGGTGTAGGTAGATATATTGCTAATGTTTTCTTGTAGCTTTTGCCCTCCAGTTTTACCTACGGCAGCAAGTAAAGTTGCATTGTAGCTCCGATATACCCCATCCGCATCAAAAGCGGCCGTTAGGCTGTCCGCCATACGGGGAAGACCAGACTGACCTATAGCAAAAGCAGCAGCCTCACGAATCAATTCGTTGTGGCTATCAAGAAGGCCAGAGAGGCCATCCAAAGCTTTCTCAGAAAGCTCCGGAAAACTTCCGAAGGCACGGGTAGCCAGGTAACGATAATTTGGGTTATCGTGGCTAAGGTAGGTGATCAGGCTATCGGTATTTCGCTCGTTCTGAAGCTCGTAAATTCTGCGACTAAGGGCGTCGTTAAGGTCTACGACAACTCCCTCGACCTCCTCCTCTTCGGAGGGAGGGACACAAGCAGCTGCGAAGCCCACCAAGAGGAGCACGGAGAGAAAACGAAGAACAAGTACCGGATTGTAGGGATGCATAGAGGCCAGTTTAATTTGAATCCGGGGCTAAGTTATAGCAGACTCAGTCATTTGATGGGATTTCTGAAAACTTTGAGCAGAGCTCAAAGAGCAGCAGCTATGATTTCTATCTCGAAGCGATCAAAAATAGCGTATCAAGATTTTTCCCTTAAAACATGCCATTGCACCTGCGCGCCGCCGCCCTATTACCCTAGTAGAGGGCGTTCACACAACATCCTTCAAACCGCTCAAAAAACAACCTGATTAAACCCAAACGGCCTTCCTAAACGTTATATATACAGAACTAACCTGCCATCAGGATGAAAAAGCTAGCCAAATACCGTCGCTTCTTTAGCGAATCTGCCTTTTGGGGTAAGCTCCGCCGCTTCGCTTCTGCGGCTGGGGTAAAAACGGTCTATTCCGCACTGCTCCTGTATTTTGCGTTCAAGCGAAAGGAAACACCAGCCTGGGCCAAACGCTCCATTATCGGTGTACTGGGATACCTCATTAATCCACTTGATGTACTACCTGACCTGACGCCCCTTCTCGGCTATACCGACGACATTGGCTTTCTTAGCCTATGCCTCGTCTTAGTTGCCGCTTACATCAACGATGATGTCCGGGCACAAGCAAGAGAACAACTAGGCAAATGGTTCCCTTCCGTTCGGGAAGAAGATCTGCTTGAGGTCGAAGAAAAGCTGTAGGCGGTTATCGGTTGTTAGTTATTGGTTGTCAGTTATCTCTTCAAGTAACTGAAAACCGACAACGGACAACGGAGTATATTCCTTAACTTGCCCCTCAACATGAGCAAAGTCGTAGAAACCGACATCCTGTTGCAGGATGTAGAGGCACATATTGAAAAGTATATTCAGGAAGAAGTCAATGCTGATTTTGTCTATCACAATTTCCAGCACACCTGTGCAGTAGTTGAAGCTGCGACTGAGTTGGCAGAGCACTATGAAGTCAGTAAAGAAGACAGATTAGCTATTGTCCTGGCCGCCTGGTTTCACGATACCGGATACGCTGAAGGTTGGGAAGGGCATGAAGAACGCAGCGTCCGTAACGCAACCGAATGGCTGGCCTCTAAGGGAGTAAGCGATCAGAAATTAGTTGATAGCATTTCAGGTTGTATCAGAGCCACGAAGATGCCCCAACAACCGCGGTCTTTTCTGGAAGAGATTGTTGCGGATGCAGACCTAAGTCATTTAGGAGACCTAAGCTATTGGGATCGATGCGGCCGCGTCCGGCAGGAGTTTGCTATTACCCGTAATATGATCATGTCTGATCAGGAGTGGATCGACTTTGAACTTGGGTTCATGCTCAACCACGAATATCATACTGAAGCGGCCAGAGAGCTTTTTGGTGATCGAAAAAGCAAACACGTCAAGCAACTTTATAAACGCAAAAAAGCGCTTTTCCCCGATCAAACCCCCACCAATCTAGAAGAACTTGAAGACGCAAAAAAGCGCAAGAAAAAGCTGAAGAAGCTGAAGAAAGCAGTTGCTAAAGCCAAGGAGAAAAAGTCTCCTGATTTCAAGCCTGGGCGTGGTGTAGAAACCATGTACAGGGCTACTTATCGTACCCACGTCAACCTTAGCAGCATTGCCGATAATAAGGCCAACATTATGCTTTCGGTTAACGCCATTATTCTCAGTATTTCAGCGGCCAACTTATTTCCCAGCCTAGATAAAAACCCTCACCTGGTTATCCCAACGGTAATTCTTGTTGGGGTTTGTCTCGGCTCACTTTTCTACGCCATTCAAGCCACCAGACCCAAGGTAACGGAAGGCAAAAGCAGCATGGAAGATATTAAGGCCAAGCGGAGTAACCTCCTCTTCTTCGGCAACTTCTACAATATGCAAATTGATGATTTCCATTACGGCATGATGGAAATGATCCGGGATGAAGACTTCCTTTACTCTTCCATGACCCGGGACCTATATTACCTTGGCGTAGTGCTGGCTAAAAAATACCAGTTTCTGCGCGTCTGCTACAACGTTTTCCTCTTCGGGCTCACCCTCGCCGTAATCGCCTTCGTGATTGCAACGGTTCACTACAATATGACCCACCCAATCCAACCTAAATAGCTCCCGCTACCAACGGTATAAGAAGGAATTCGACGCAGGCACCTTCCTCTTTTACGGCGCTGACGCGGGTGCAGGGTAAAGTTATTAGAGAAAGTAAACCAAGCTTTCTTTAGTGCCTCAACTATAAATTCTTATCGGCTAACGACAAACTGCCCGTTAAATCATCCATCATGACCAATACTGAGCTCATCACTAAATTCTACCAAGCTTTCGCAAATCACGACATTGAAGGTATGGTTGCCTGCTACGCTCCAGACGTGGTTTTTGAAGACCCTGCTTTTGGTCAGCTGAAGGGCAAAGATGCGCACGATATGTGGCGAATGCTCATGAAGCGTGGTGGCGGAGCTAATGAAGTGTCTTTCGGCAACATTCAGAGCGAGGGAGAACGCGCTTCGGCAGACTGGATGGCCCGCTACAACTACGGCCCAAAGAAACGGATGGTGATCAATGAAATTCACGCTGAGTTCATCATCAAAGACGGGAAGATCATCAAGCATACCGACACCTTCAACCTTTGGCGTTGGGCGCGGCAAGCGCTGGGGCTCAATGGTTTGCTGCTCGGCTGGTCCGCCTTTTTCAAGGCGCGGATGAAGGAGACTACGCAGGGAATGCTGGCCGATTATCAGGCAAAGACTTCGGAGTAAAACTCCTCAACCGTTTATCTTTTCCCCAGCCCAAAGTCCAGCCCCAGCTGATTTACGCCTCCACCAAGGTGGTAGGTTGTCCGTCCGTAGGCGATCGAGAATCGCTTGGTTCGAAAGGCGAAGCCGAAGGTGTAACCAGCACCACTACGGAAATCTGTTAGGCTGAGCTCTCGGCGCAGACCGTGGTTATAACCAGCGCGCAGGCGCAGGTTCCGCTTTTTGCCAATCATTAATTCGCCGTTAAGTACGAAATGCCTGGCCAAATTATCGATGAAGACAGCGCCGGCACCGCGTTGAGACTCTTCTTCGCCGAAGGCAAGGAAAATAGATTCGTTTTCGGCATCCGGGTCATCAAACAGTACGTTCCAACGGTCCAGGTAACGATAAATGACGCTAAACCGGAAAGGGAGGTATCGCAGCTGTTTATTGATTCCGATCTGGAGTTCGAAAGGCATGGGCTCAAAGCCGCTCACCTCGTCGTATTTAGAAATTTGTCTCCCGGCGTTGCGCGCCAGGAAGGTGATGCCGAAAAGGCCGGAGGTATCTTTGTAATGAACCGCCAGGTCCACCCCCAGGCCGACGCTGTTGTAGCCGGCCAACTGAGAAGATACGACCTTCAAATTAGCCCCGACGCTCAGGCGGTTCTCAAAATTACGGGCGACGCCACCGTGGATGGCGAAGTCTGACGCGGAGAAGGTTCCCAGGTTTTGCCCCGTATTGTCTCTCCGGACCAGGTCTCCACCATAGCTTGCGTACTGGAGTCCTCCCTGAAAGGTGAGTTTAAGTTTATCGCTGTGGTGGCCGTAGGCCAGTGAACTGTTGCTGATACCCGCCGGATGAAAGGCGTGGCTTAAGGCTGCACGCTGGTGCATTAAAGGATTCAGCAAGCTGGGGTTCCGGGTGGCGAGGCTCAGGTCATCGTCCATCAGGGCAATGTGGTGCCCGCCCATTCCCGCCACCGTAGCGGAGTTCGGTAGGTTCAGGAATTCATATGCAGAAATGCCACCAACCTGGGCGCTGAGGGCGCAGGAACAGGAAAGCAGTAGCAGGAAAAGATAGTTTCTCATCGTAGGGGGCAAGGTACGAAAGTATAGACGAGGCGGTGGTAGGAAACGTGGCCTTGATAGATGTCTTCGTGCCGACTACTTTAGGATATCTGGCATTGTCATATCCACGCCAACCGGCGCAACACCCGTAGAGTCTGGCGTCCAAAAAGTCATACAAGCCCCCATGTCACAATTCATCACCCGCTCCAGTTCACCTGATTCAGCGTATAGGTGGAGAATTCCATGCTCTTTATCCCCATTGAGGTATTCACCACTGGCCTTTGGCTTACCATCTTCATACCATTCCCGGAAAGGGCCGTTCTCGTTATTATCAACAAAGGTCACTACTTCTTTGACGTTCCCATTCAGATAGAACTGGTACCAGGCACGGTTCATCGCGCCTTCAATGTACTGGCCTTTGCCCGAAATTACTCCTGTAGAGTCATAAGTGATATAATCACCATCAAACTCACCGTCCCTGTAGTTTTCTTCGACGATCACTTTCCCTTCAGAGGTATAGATTTTGCGCACGCCTTCCAGCTTCCCTTCAAGATAGTTTTCTTCCATCGAGAGTCGACCCTTTGGGTCGAATTGCCGCAGTGGGCCTTCTTTTAGTTTGGTTTCGGGGTCTACCTTGTATTCCAACCGGAAGCCAAGGGCATCGGTTTCTTCCTTAATTTCTAATCCGTCGCCACAAGCGTACAAAAACAAAAAGGAAAACGTTAGTATGGGGAGCAAGTGTCTCATGGCGTAAATTTACGTGTACAAATAGTGAACTATGTTTTTCAAAACGATTCTTTCCTTTCTCATCGTATGCTGTGGTTTATCCGTAATGGCGCAGGGTATTGACACAGAACACAAAACCGAAAGAAGCGCTACCGAACTGGCCGAAGACCTCAATTATATTCTTGAAGCGAGCCGAACTATTGAAGAGGTCCGGTACGAAGGTATACGCGGCACCCCATACCGTTACAAAGACTTCCGCAAAGTCATTCTCTTCGATGCGTCCATGCGGCCGTACCCGCTGGACAGCGTCAACTATAACGGTTTCTCTAATCATTTTGACTTTTACTACCAAGGCGTTCTGCGCGAGTTGAATGGCAATAATTTTCTTCGCGTCGAAGTGCCTCAGGAGGAAAGCGCCAATCATATTTACGCCCGTGGGCTCAACGTGAAGTTCCCCGAGAGCTATGCACGTATCGTCTACCAAGGCGAAAACATCATCGCTACCCTGATCTACAATGTAATCAACGACGAGAAGATCGTCGAGAACCCCGGCCAAACCCTAAAACTTCAACGCTTCAGCGCAAAGTCCCTCTACTTCGCGCTGGTTGATGGCGATTTCGTCACCCTTAAGCTTACTACTAAAGCACTGGCAGAAGACCTTGGCTTCCCCACCGAGCTCAAGAAATTCATTAAAAAAGAGAAGCTTAAACCAGGAAGGAATGCCGACCTGGTAAAGATCTTTGAGGCTGCGGACGGAATGTTTTAGGTTCTTCTTCGTCGGGCTTTTGCGTTGGTATATTTGCGTCAAACCCTCCTGACCGATGCTCAAGACTTTGTTCCTGTCGCTAACCTTGCTGACCCTCATTGCCTGTTCCAACTCCTCCTCTGCACCTGCGGCCGCGCCCGAAAAAGACCCTGCCGTAAAATCTGCTATTGAGGAAAGGTTAATCATGGAACTTGCACCTACGGACGATCGCGCCGGACGAGAGCGTAACGCCATCATCAACCGCGCTATTGATCAGAACTATGACGTGATTGCCGCCCCCGAAGGCTATTTCTATGAAATACTGAGTCCCGGTGAATACGATAAACTCATCGAAGGAGACATCGTGGAAGCCCATTATCGAGGTAACTTCCTGGACGGCTCCGAATTCGACAACAGCCGCAAACGACATAAAAAGCTCCGCTTTTTTGTCGGTGGCCTTATCCCTGCCTGGAACCTTGGCTTACAAAATATTAAACCCGGTGGCAGCATCCGAATCCTCTCTCCCAGCGCCTTAGCCTACGGTACGGATGGTTTAGTGAGCCCACGCGGAGACACACTAGTGCCAGCAAACACCGTTCTGGAATTTGTTATCGATGAAATTGAAATTTTTGAAGAGTGAAAGTCTACAATTCCCGGCGAAGCCATATTCTGTGCTCTGCATCCTCTAACTCTTCGTCAACTTTAATGATGTTGAATCCGCGATCAATTCCAAATTTCAGCATGCCCCGTAACCGGTTAATGGTCTTGAACGTTATGTGCGAATACCCTTGACTTCGCGCCCATTCGTCTTGCCTGTCCGCTAATAACCGAGCGATCCCCATTCGGCGAAAATCAGGATGCACCCCACCAAGCCAGCTGTACCAGTAGCCATCTCGTTCGTAACCGACTTTAAACCCCGCAGGCTTACCGTCTACTTCCGCAAGCAAGAGCAGTTGTGGTTTGTCTCCCATCGTATCCCGATAAACATCCTCTCTAGGCGTCTTACCTAGTTCCGGCACCATATCAGCGATAGCAATCACTTCCAGGGCCGATGCTTCACGAATCTGTATTCTTCTCATTTTCATCAAGTAAAGTAAGTGCGACAAAATCCTCCAGCGAAACCTGCTCTGGGCGTCGTTGAAAAAACTCATCCTTGAGTTGATCAGCATCGAAGGCAGATTTGAGGCTGTTGCGCAACATCTTGCGGCGCATCCCGAAGGCAGATTTCACGATGTGTTTGAAACGGCCGTAGAGCTCATCGGGAACCAGTGGTTCATCGCGGCGAACGAGGCGGATGACCGCGCTTTCTACTCGGGGAGGAGGATTGAAGTTACCAGGACTGACGTTGATGACTAAGGACGGAATGTAACGACACTGCACCAAAACTCCAATCACGCCGTAGGTTTTAGATCCGTGGCCCGCCAGGACACGATCCGCTACCTCTTTTTGGAACATCCCCACCATTTCGGGGATTTGCTGGTAATTATCCAGCATCTTGATCATGATCTGGCTACTAATATTGTAGGGATAATTCCCGATGAGGCCAAAAGGTTTCCCTGCGAAAACCTCATCGAGTTTTGCCTTTAGAAAGTCTCCCGCTACAATGCGATCAGTAAGCTCTGGATAGTGAATTTCCAAATGCGAGATCATGTCTTTATCCGCCTCACTAACGGTAAGTTCAAAGTCGTCTTTGCGCGCCAGTAGGTGCTTGGTCAGCATGCCCTGACCGGGGCCGACTTCAAGCACATGGTCATACTGGTCTGCCAGTTCCAACGCGTGAGCGATCTGGTGAGCGTAGTGTTCGTTGGTCAGGAAATGCTGGCCGTACGACTTTTTGGCGCGGGTTTTTCTTTCGCTCATAGGAAGGGGGTAAAGGGAAAAGGAGAAAGGAACGCGCAAGATACGATGATCGGGCGCGGACGCGGGTGCAATGGAGGTTAAACATCGCTTGTTAGCCAATGAAAATACTCCGACAATCACTGTGTCCCAAACGGGTTACGTCGTCTACCGAGGGGTTCACCATATGCCGACAGGCATTGATCAGCCCCTCGCGAATCATTGGGCCTCCACGCCTATTCCCCCGGTTGAAACCAATCAAATGTTTCTCCATCGTACCGCCCTACCCCGTTCAGGGAACCGAGCCAAATGCCGCCGTCTTTATCCTCCAGAATACCGAAAAACATATCTCTTCGATCCAGGATGACGGTAGGGCTGTTTTCGCCTTTTGTTAAATCTTCGGCTGCATAGCGGGAGAGTCGCCAGTTATTTCCGACGCCGCTGGCGGAGCTTGTCCAGATATTCCCGGCCCGGTCTTCATAGACATAGCCGACAAACTTTTCATCAAACTGCTTTAATCCGTCATCACCGTAGCGCCAAAGCCCATCCTGGCCGGCAAGCCAAATGTTACCTTTCTGGTCTTCGATGATGGTACGAACATTAAAAAATCTTTCTTTTGTCTTGTCCGTAAAATCAGGGATCAAGGATTGTCCTTTTTTCTCGAAAGCCGTAAAACTGGTTCCGTCGTAAGTACATAGTTCGCCCCGGCTGGCAATCCATATTTTGCCGGAGCGGTCTTCAACGATGGAGTTAATGTCATTGTCCAGCAGGCCGTTTTCAGTGGTAAGGTTACGGTAGAAGCTTCCGTTGTAAATACTGATGCCCCCCATTGTTCCGATCCAAATTTCTCCGTTGCGGGTTTGGAGGAAGCAGCCTTGTTTATCATCGGCCAGGCCATTTTTCTCCGTGATGTTGGTAAACGTATTACCGTCATAGCGGTACATGCCGGCACCGATGGTGCCGAACCACAACCCGCCGTTCCGGTCTTCCATGGCGGAGAAGACGTGGTACTTTCGTAAGGAACTCTTGTTGGTGAAGTTGGTGAAGGTTTTCCCATCATAGCGGAGAATACCTTCCCAGGTAGCGAGCCAGATGTCTCCGTTGCGGTCCTGAATAATGTTGCGGGTAATACTGGCAGGGCCGTAATCTGAGAAGTCTCCCTCTTTTTCGATGAAGTAAGGGTCGACGTCGGGCTTAGCCATCTCTTTGAGCCCCGGAGCTGCGGGGATGGCAGCTGGAGCAGCAGCAGGAGTTACTTCATTCTGCCCCCCGCAGGCCAAGAAAGAAAAAAGCACTAGCAACAAAAAGGCAAATCGGGAAAACATACGTGGTAGTTTTGATACGCCCGCAAGAAACAACCAAGGTTTCATACCAATTGTAAAAGATTGTAACGCGTCCCTTACAGCGTTTACTATTCCTTGACCACTTTGACCGTTTGGTTCCCGACGGAAAGAAAATAGACGCCTGCGTTCATTTCCGCAACGTCAAGGACGTGACGATTCAATCCAGTGATTATTCCCGATCGGATCGTTTGTCCAAAGAAATTCCTGAGGATATATTTTTTGCCCGTTAGCCTTTCTGGAGACTCCAGATGCAAGTTAGATGTCGTTGGGTTTGGAAAGACAGAAAGATCAAATTCTGGTTGAATGTTGAAAGTTCTTGTGGTTATTTCGGAAGTCAGCATGTGCCTCCAAACTTCACGATTTTTGCTGTTACTCCTGATCGGTACGGAATGGTCTAGAACCAAAACACCCAGGAACTGAGTTGTGTACAAAAGACGCCCATCATTGTATGGTGGCGAAAGGTTATCGATATAGGTTGAATCACGACCTTCCAGCAATCCTAGGCCGGATAAATTGATGAACTGTTTCGAAAAATCTACGACCTCATCGTTAAGGCTTAGGTAGGCAAAGTGATTTTTCACGGGCGTTTCTCCCGGTATCCTTAGCCAATTCGCTGAATTAGAAAATCGCGTACTGTAATCATTCGGGCCCGCAAACATGAGTACCCGGTCTACTAAGAATTGCTTTGCCAGGTAAGCAGCGTGCCCAGCGCCCTGTGAATGTCCTCCGACAACAACTTTCGTCCAATCGATTGTATTCGGAGTAGCCAGGTATTGCCCCCAGTTCTCTGAAGGGTTAGCAGTACTTAAGTATTGAATCAGTTTTAGGGTCCTGGTCGCGATAGAATTCAGGCTATCCACCGTTACAGCATCACTAATTGGTGTTCCGAAGCATATTTCCTGTCGGTAATTATTAAAAGCCAGGCTGTCGTTATTATTATCAAGGCTTGCGGCAGCTACGGTATTGGGATAGCTCAAATTAACGAAATCAAACCCAAGGCTGGCAGCATGTAACCTCAAGCCGGTGTACGCCTCGGAGCTACTACTTCTTGTGCCTCCGATGAACAGGTACAGCTTATTCAACTGAGCTCCGGGCTTAATACTAATGGCCATACTGTCTTCCGCTGCGGAATAGCCGGAATCTGTTTCTTCCGGTTGCACGAAGTAGGTGCTTACTTGGCCTAAGCAGCACGCTGCTGAGGATACAAGGAAGAAAACGATGCTGAGTCTGTAAATCTGGTTTGAATTCATCAGGGCGAAAGATTTATAGAAATGATTTCAAAGCTAGGAGGTTTATCACGTACGCACTCATAAGACAGCGTTAAAACGAATTACACGAACACTCCCCTCAACTATAACTTGTACCAAGTTATTCCGTCTTGTTAGGCCTACGCTTTAAATCTTTCCGATTAACTCAACCAACGCTCCCATATCCCGGAAAACAATTGCTCCTTCTGCTGTTAACACACTGCCATCACGATCACCTACGTAAGCGCAAACGGTAAAGCCGCCACGCTTCGCTGCCCGGACACCGGATATGCTATCTTCAATCACTACACATTCTTCTGGCTCAAAGCCCATCGTTGATGCTGCATGGAGGAAGATTGCAGGGTCTGGCTTCCACTTTCCAATCTGATAGCAACTAAACAGGTTGCCATCAAACTTGTCGATCAGCTCCGTCGTAGTAAGGTTGAGTTCCATCTTATTTAGAGGGCCACTTGATGCTACGCAGACGGGGACCGTAACCTGATCCAACAGCTCACGTACACCAGGGATGGGTTTGATCTCAGTTCGGAACAGGTCAAAAGTCTTAGCGCGAAAATCTTGCTCAAAATTCGCCGGTAGTGGCCGGTCCGACCGGTCTTCCATCCAGTCAAAGATGCTGCGTAGGGAGGAACCAGTGAATTGTTCGCTGGCGTAGGCGAAGTCCAGGTCAATACCGAGTGCATTGCCCATTTCTACGAGTACGCG
>CAYPIM010000007.1:0-64340 GCA_964410795.1 uncultured Lewinella sp.
GAGGGGCCAAGGTGTGCTAAAACTGAACGGTCACTACAACCCCACGATAAGTCGCTAGGGGCTGATCTCTGCCTTCAGCTTTGATCAACCCCTCGCTAAGCAGACGTATCCTTATCAGGGTACTTATATGGCCTTGGGCTATTTTCGGCTCTAAGCATTTTTATTTTATGATCTTCCCCTATTAAAACTGGAAAGTGCTTGTAAACCAAGTGAGAAAGTTCTGAGCCAGCGGTTTTTGATGGTCCAACAGGCCTTTACTTATAGCTGTTTGCGGATTCATACCCGGCTGACTCTGAATTGCCAGGTATAACGCTAGTAATGCTTTTTGGTCCTTTACCTCCGTAAATTGAGGATTATCAGTGGCCTTTGTTTGTGCCAAGAAGCCTGTAGCCAAGGCTAGTTCGGGACTGTCTTCCACAATAAGCCGTACAAGAAAATGCTCTAGGTACCCAGGAGAGGCATTGTCCGGCATCACCCATAACCCAAATGTTAAACCTGGTTTCAGTTCTGCTACCCAACCTGCTTCTGAGAGCTCAATATTAAATTGAGTATCGGGGTATGCGCTTCTGATTGCAGCTGAGATACGATCAATCCTACTTTCTACGCCAACATCGTTTGCATCGACCACCACGCCAATGTTTGTTACATCTTCGTCCTGAAGAGCTGTTTTCACGGCTTCAGCTATTTTATCTATTCCGCCAGCCTTGACAATGAACTTGGGAAATGATTTTTTGGAATAACCAACGGGAAAACCCAGCCCGTACTTAACGCCCAGAGCAGTCAAAGCATAAGCATCGTTCCCTTCAACAATAAACTGTTGGCTCATACTTAGCGAATTTCCATTTCCATCTCCATTACGGAGTCCAGGCGTTCAAAAGGGAATTGTATGACTTCGTGTTTGCCTTCGCGGCCAACCTGTAGACGAAGAACCTGACCGATTTTTTGGTACTCCTCGCTTTCTGCCGCTTCGTACCAAAACTCCCGAATCGCGTCCTGGCTATGCGTAGTGGCCACCACCTGAATGTTCCACTTGATGGCGTACTCGAAGATTATCTTCCAGAGCTTGCGGATTACGGAGTGGTGGAGGTGGGTTTCTATTTCGTCGATTAGGAAAAGGCTGAACAGGTTATCTGCTATGGGTCTTATTTTCACCATAGTGATGATTATTTGAAGAAGCCGCATCATCCCATCTCCTAGACTTTTGATATCGACTGGTTTATCGATTTTGTGAATCTTGATTTTTACTGATGTGTCGGTCACCGCAATGCGTGCTATGTCTATTCCTGTTATATCTCCAAGAATACTAACTATTACATCTTCATTCGGTGTTAATACAAGGCTGTTCCAAGCTAGAGCTATCCAGTCGTGATCGTTAGTTTTAGAAGTAATTGCAGCATACTGAGTAGTAATCAAATCCTCAGGCTCCGGCCTCCCGATAGCTTGTCCATTTTCATCTAAAAAACGGGAATCATAAGCTTCCGAGCCAATCTCAATGTTCAGGTCATTGATTTGGCTGGAAAGAGACGAGAGCAACTTTCCATTTTGGTGTAGTATACTGAATGCACTCTTGGTGCTACTCCGTTGTTGAATAATCTGACCTAGTACCAGAGCCTTGTGAGGAGATCTAAGCAATTGTAAAGCTTCTAGCATTGCTGTCTTTCCAGTATTATTCTTCCCCGCCACCAAATTAATCAGCTTCAACTCCGGCACTTCAAGTTCCGGGAAGGCGAGGAAATTTCTGATGGTTAGATGGTCGATCATAGAAAGAGAACCGTTGATGGGGAGGGAAAGTTACGGTATCGCAGACTAAAGCCCGCAGAACAACAGCCTAAAGACTGGCGAACGGACTCCAAAAACCTCCACTGCACCCGCGGCCGCGCCAAAAAAAGCCCGAACGCCAGCAAATGCCAACGCCCGGGTGCTAATAGGGTTAAGGTCTTTAAAAAAAGACGCGGTAAAAAAACTTAGGCGGGTTGAACCTCCGGACGCCCTGTGAACCTGGCAAGCAAGGCAGGCCGGATGGTCACGACCACCGTAAAGGCGATCGTTATGACTCGGAAAACATTGGCCCACAGTCCTCCCGCAGCATTGTCGGCCATATCGAAGCCTCCCCAGTAGAAATTCATAAAAAAGTGGAGGAAGATGGGCACCCACAGGTTCCAGTTCCATGCTTTGTACAGCCAGCTGAACCACATAGCCCCTGCTCCTGTAACCAGGAACACCATACCTGCTTCCAGGGCAGTATCTCCCTGATACATGTGGATGGCGCCAAAGACCAGTCCATCAAAAAGCGTAGCTGGAACGAGTCCCCATCCGCACTTACGTACCAATAGACCAAACAGGAAGGCACGGAAGAGGATTTCTTCGGTAAAGCCCGCTTGGACACAGCCGTACATAAAGCTGGTAATCGACATCTCCCAAGCAAAGCCTGAGCAGATACCGTAACCGATCGCCATCGGCAACGTAGCGAGAAAGGCAAACCCAAGCCCCCGGCCAAAGCCCCGGCTAAGGCCAAGCTCTTGGGTTAAGTTTTTCCAACCATAAAGCACTGCGGTGACCAGTACGGGGATGACCAGGAAGCAAGTGAGCTGAACGGAGCTACTCCGCAGATAAGCGTTGTCAGCGAATAGCTCTGGTAGAAAGTACGCCTTCATATCCCAGCCATAGGAGCAAAAGAAGTAAACAGCAAGGAGGAGAACAGAAAGGAGGAATTTGTTTTCGGTGATTTTCATCGGACAATCGTTTTAGAAGGTCAGCTGATGTAGCAGCCCTTGTTTTTTCGATAATCCAAAAGTGCGGCCTTCAAAACCCCGTGGACGAACGGAGGGACGTTTGGCACGAAAACGGGACAAATAGCCCGTTTTGGGACGAATGGCATGGCTTATTTCTCAATAAAACCCAGAATCTCCTTCGATTTGCCGCGCGATACTGGTACCGGAACATCCGAAAAACCGGCATGATGAAGTCGGTACCCCTGGGCATTTCCGCTTACGTTCTCTACCCAACCAGCATTGACAAGATATGACCGGTGACAGCGAAGAAAACCAGCGGGTAAATTATCCATTAGCTTCGTCAAGGTATTACGAACCGTAGTTTTGGCCGCGTCCCCATCAGCATTGAGGTGAAAAATGTCTACGTAGTTCCGGTCGCTGCGCAGGCACCAGATACTGTTCGTAGCGAGGGTAACAACGGGCCGGTCCTGGTCATCAGTGATGATGAACTGAGCAGAGGTGGTTAGTTTTAGTTCGGCAGCTGACTTCGCCGGGAGATCATTTTTTTCACGGACGTTGAAGGCCCGAGCACCGCCGTCGTATTTCCTGAATTTGAGATAAAAATCAATTAGTGTTGCCCCTACTATGGGAATCGCAGCAATCGACATAGCGTTGACGACGAAAACTCGGTAATCCAGCCAGTTCACATTGCCTCCAAGTTGTAAGACATAGAAGTAGGAGGCTGTAATGGCAATGAAGGTTCCAATCAGGACCATCAATATCTGCCGGCCAACGGTCCACCGATCTGAGCCAAAGAACCTGGCCGGAACCAGATTAATCAGCCAAATGGTTACGGCAACGATCACACCATAGCCAGCGAGAAAGGCCGTTTTCCCTGGAAAATTAATGTTCCCTGTTCCGAAAGGCTGAAAAACGATGAGAAACAGAGCCAACAATGCTCCGGGGATCAAGCCAGCGAGCAACAAGCCGATGGGGCTTTTCTGAGAAGTTGGATAAGGTTGGTTGAGCACGGGGGGGAAGTTACGGTATGGCGAGCAATCTTCTCCCGTTCCGTACCTTCGCCCCATCAAAATCAAAAAATCAAAAAATGTCCAACTACCGCACCGAACACGACTCCATCGGCCCCGTACAAGTCCCTTCTGAACGCTATTGGGGTGCCCAGACCCAGCGCAGCCTTACCAACTTTGAAATCGGCGGTCAACGGATGCCCATTGAGATCATCCGCGCCTTCGCGATTTTGAAAAAGGCTGCTGCGCGTACGAATACTGCTCTTGGTGTTTTGGACGAGAGTAAGAGCAACCTGATCGGCAAAGTGACCGACGAAATCCTGGCGGGCACACACGATGCGGAGTTCCCACTCGTCGTCTGGCAAACGGGCTCCGGCACCCAGTCGAACATGAACTGCAATGAAGTCATCGCCAACCGTGGCCACGTGCTTGCCGGCGGCAAGCTGACCGACGAGAAGAAGGCCCTGCACCCCAACGACGATGTCAATAAAAGCCAGTCTTCCAACGACACTTTCCCAACGGCCATGCACATTGCTGCCTACAAGATGGTGATCGAGAACACCATCCCCGGCCTGGAGCAACTTCGCGACACCCTGAAGGCCAAGTCTGAAGCTATGACGGACGTTGTCAAGATCGGCCGTACTCACTTCATGGACGCAACGCCCCTCACGCTAGGCCAGGAATTCAGTGGCTATGTCAGCCAGCTTAACCACGGCATCAAGGCCATCAAAAACACGTTGGATCACCTCGGCGAGCTCGCCCTCGGGGGCACCGCAGTTGGTACCGGGCTGAACACGCCCAAGGGCTACGCCGAGCACGTTGCCGGAGAGATTGCCGAGCTAACTGGTCTCCCCTTCCGCACTGCTGAGAATAAATTTGAAGCCCTTGCTGCCCACGACGCCATCGTAGAAGCCCACGGCGCCCTGAAAACCGTGGCCGTCAGCCTGATGAAGATCGGCAACGACGTACGGATGCTCTCCAGTGGTCCGCGCTCCGGCATCGGCGAAATCATTATTCCAGCCAACGAACCCGGTAGTTCCATCATGCCCGGCAAGGTGAACCCGACGCAGTCTGAAGCCCTCACCATGGCCATGGCCCAGGTAGCTGGCAACGACGTAGCCATCAACGTGGGCGGTATGACCGGCCACTTCGAGCTCAACGTCTTCAAACCAATGATGATCTTCAACTTCCTCATGAGCGCCCGCCTGATTGGGGACGCCGCCCGCAGTTTCGAGAAAAACTGTGCTGCCGGCATCATGCCCAACGAAAAGAAGATTAAGGAACATCTCGAAAACAGCCTCATGCTCGTCACCGCCCTGAACACCAAGATCGGGTACGACAAAGCCGGGAAAATCGCGAAGAAAGCCTACGCCGAAGACACTACTCTAAAAGCCGCTGCACTGGAGCTTGGCTTCCTTACCGCTGATGAGTTTGATGCCTGGGTTCGGCCAGAGAATATGATCGGAAGGTAAGTAAAGGGGAAAAGGAGTAAGGGGAGAGAGGACAACGACGTCAACTCCCATTGTGCTGGCACTCCGCATTCGCTTCAGGTGAGCAAGCGTAGCGTTGTGACCGGTGCTGGCGGCGGCCCCTTACTCCCTTTAACCCCTTACTTCAATTTCTTCCAGAACACGACCTTATCCTCCCCTTCCTGGTAATAATCCCGAATGCGTGCCTCAACGGTATATTCATGGCGGTGGTAGAATTGGCGGGTAAGTTCGAAGCCATCGAGGCCAGAGGTTTCAATGATCAGGACGCGCTGTCCTTCGCTGCGCAGTTCATCCTCGATGTGCTTTAGAATAGTAGAACCGTGGCCCTTGCCTTGCAAATCAGCCAGTACACCAATGAAATACAAATTCCAGACACCGTCCGTAAAGGTTTCAGGGGCGTAGTAGGCAGCAGCCTTTACGAGCCCTTCTTCTTCCAGCGCGACCCAACGGTGGCCTTCCAGTTCTCCGGCAATCAGGGCGTTGATCATGCCATCGAGTTCACCAAGTTCTTCGGATTTGAAGAGGCCGCAAGACTCGGCTACTTTTAGTACAGCGGCTTTAGTAGTGGGCGTTACGGGCTGGATGGTCATTATTCGGGAAGTTGTTTGGTAGGCAGGTGAAATGATAATGCTTCATCCGTACAAATCGTTGTATTCCGCAACACTTGTTTTTGGCGCGGCCGCAGGTGCAAGGAAAGGAGTTAACTAACTTAGTTCGAGGCATAAAACCGGCCTCCGTAAACCATTCTAATGACCGCCAGTACCTGTATTTGCAGATATCGAGCGTTGCGCTAAAAAAATCATAGCAACAAGTTAATGTACACCGTGACAAGGCAGGGGTGAAATAACTACTGCTTGCCTGTTCAGCCTAAAGGCTGAAGAACCCTCAAGACCTGAAGGCAGAGCAACCAAGCTATTCTTCTTCTGCCCTGACGCCCAAAAAGTCTTCAACAATATCTTCTGCTTCTGCGAGGGCGACCTGGAGGTCATCATTGATGAGCACACGGTCGAAGGAATCAACGTAGGTGAGTTCTTCGGCGGCTCGGGCGATGCGTACGCGGAGCTCGTCTTCGGTCTCCGTGCTCCGGTCCCGCAGGCGCTGGAATAAGGTATCTGAGTTCGGGGGATTAACGAAGACGGCCAGGCTCTCCTTCGGGTAAAACTGCTTCAGGTTCGTTGCGCCCTTTACTTCAATGTCAAAGACAATGGCGCGGTCCATCGCCCAGATACGTTCTACTTCGGAGTGCAGCGTACCGTAGAAGCGACCGGGGTAAACCTCTTCGTACTCAATGAACTCATCGTTTTCAACGCGCTGCATGAACTCTTCGGTAGAAAGGAAGTGGTAAGACTTGCCGTCCGTTTCGCCTTCACGCATCGGGCGGTTAGTCGCCGAGACAGAGAAAGCCAGTTCGTCGAAATTTTTCAGTAGGTGACGTACAATGGTCGTCTTGCCCGCGCCAGACGGCGCGGTGAAGATCAGCATCTTCCCTTTAACGGTATCCTCCATATTCAGGCAACGTTTGCGAGTTGTTCTTTGATCATTTCCAGGTGCTCTTTCATGTTGACCACCAGTTTTTGAATTTCAGCGGCGTAAGCTTTAGCTCCGAGAGTATTCACTTCGCGGCCTATTTCCTGGCTGATGAAGTTTAGCTTACGCCCCTTCACGGTGTCCTTATTGTTCAGGATCTCCAGGAAGTATTCACAGTTTTGCTTCAGGCGGACTTTCTCCTCGTTGATGTCCATTTTCTCGAGGTAAAACAGAATTTCCTGCTCGTAGCGGTTCTTATCCACATTGCCCCGGCCAAGGTAGTCTTTGAGGTGTTTCTCCATTCGAGTGCGGACGGATTCTACGCGGGCATCTTCGTACTGCGCAACGTCGGTCAGCAAGCCAGCAATGCCGTTGGCACTTGCCGCCAGATCTTTTGCCATCACTTCGCCCTCCTGTGTACGATACTCATTGAGGTGAACAACGGCGTTGTTGGCCGCAATTTTCAGCTGCGCCCAATCTTCATCTTCCAGACGGTTACTTCCCGTCTCTACAATTCCGGGGATACGGAGCAGTGCAGCATAAATTCCATTTTCATGGCTGGCCTGTTTGCTACCTGAACCACCAAGTACTATTTTCAAACCGCCATCATTTTCTTTCGCCAAACCTTCCAGCAAATCAGTGTAGAGTTGATTTAGCAGGGCGGTGTTGATCTTCACACCACCGCCACCGGTTTCGTCCACAATGTCTACGGTGACCTCTAACTTGCCACGCTTCACCTGGCCAAGCACCAATCGGCGCAGTTCCATCTCGTACTTGTGGAGATGCTGGGAGGTCCGCAGCCGTAGATCGTTTTGCTTACTGTTGAGCGAGCGAATCTCGACGGTATAGGTCTTGCCGGCGTGGCTGTGGGTAGCGCGACCGTAGCCGGTCATGGAAAAGAGCATAAGGATGCTTTAGGGATGCGGATGATAATAGTCAGCAAAGATAAACACTGTACTCTAAGTTAATTTACCCTTAAACATCTACGGAAAAATAGACTTTACCCCATATCACTACGTCTTTTGCTTAAACCAGCTAACGTAAATACCTCAGCCATGACCAGATTACTGACTGCCCTCGCCCTCTTCACCTTCCTGTTTTCCAGCTGCGGCCCCAAGCTCAGCCCACTCACCCAGCGCCTGGTGGACGACCAAAATTGGTCGCAGGATGAACTGAAGCGTATCCAGTTTTACCTCTCCGAAGACCTCGTACTTACGCGGGAGATCCGCAACGGTAATTCTGAAATCCGTAACGGCCAGGTAAAGATCATCGACGGTCGCGAAGTGGAGCAACTCGTATTTAAGCGCAACACCCCTGGTGTTTTCGTCTTTTCCCCCAAGACACAACGCATGGCGGTAAGCTTCGAGCGCAACGACGAAAACTTCCTCGTCTTCGGCCCAAACCCCCGGGCCGGCAACCGCTACGTCATCATGGCCGCAGACTGGGACCGCCGCAACGGATCCGTCACCTACGCAGGCAAAAAGTGGCGCGTCAACTCCTCCGATGCTTACGCCAGCCTGATGATTCCACTGAAGCGACTCCGCAATTCCGACGTAAACGGTAAAGTTGTTGGCGGACGGAAGCTTAAGTAGCTCCCGGTCGATGCAGCCTCCGGCTGCGAGCGGTCTGAGTACCCTCCGGGCGCGAAACTATCTATTACAGTGTAATTTAAGTTTCACCGCCGGAGGCTGCTCTAACCGCTCGCGCGCGAGGAAGCTCGGGAGGATGATTGCCGCCTTCATATCTGACCATCCCGCTCTAACCCAGCGCGAGGGGCTGATCTCCGCCTTCGGCGTCGATCAACCCCTCGCTAAAAGACGTACTCCTTCGGAGCACTTATGTCCCTGCACAATCAACACCCACGACTTCGCTGCGAACAACTCCTCCTCAAGGCTACAATCTACCAGACCACCGCACTATCTTGCGTGCTGTGCGCTACTACCTAATCCTCACTTTATTCCTTATCACCAGTTCTGGATACGCCCAGAACTACGCCTTTCTACAGTGGACGGTGGCTGACGGGCTGCCCGGAAATGAAGTCACGGCCCTGGCCGAAGACGAGAACGGCTACCTGTTGGTGGGAACCGACGGCGGCGGCGCAGCACAGTTTGACGGAAGTACGTTCACGCCACTCATCAATGCTCCGGGAAATTTCGTTCGTGAGATCAGCAACGACGGCAAAGGCAAGCTCATCGTTAAAACCGAGGCCGGGCAAACTCCGGTAGAAAATTTTCACCGCCGTTTCCGAGAGATGTCAGGAGAAGCAGAAAGCCCCGAAAAATCTCAGGCGCCCAAAGCAATTGGCGATTTGCCAAACTTATCCTCTCCGGTCACGGCTTCCCTCAGTCTTCCTGATGGCAATCTCCTGGCGGGTACCAAGGAAGGACTCTACCTGCTCAGTTCCGACGGAGCGATCATCAAGCGATATACCGCACCCGAAAACTTACCCGGCACCCGCGTCCGCGCCCTACTGAAAGACCGCCAAAACCGCATCTGGATCGCCACCAACGGCGGCTTGGTCCGTATGGTTCCCTCCGGCCTGCGCCGGGTTTCCAACCGGGAAGTCACCGCAATTGCACCTGCAAACGACGCTGATTTATGGCTCGGACAGGCCCGCGACGGCATTTTTATACAGACCGATTCAAGCGGTCTGCAGCGCCCACCCATCGAAGACCCCACCCGGGACAACCGGATCACCGCCATTGCCAAAGACGGTAGTGGGCACACCTTTTTTAGTACCGACCGCCGGGGCATCACCGTGGTGAACGACACCCTCGGCGTAGAGCGGCTCACCAGCCGTTCCGGCCTGCCTGATGATCGGATTCTAGCCGTGCTGCCCGCTGATTCCAACCGAATTTGGGCCATCAGCTACGACCAGGGGATCGGTCAGATTGGCTTTCAGGATTCCACGTTCAGCGTCCAGAGCTTTGGACCCGATGAAGGCGTACCGCTCACCAATTTCACCACCGCACTAAGCCTGCCCGACGGCGCACTGCTGCTTGGAGACCGCCTCGGCAATATTTACCGTTGGCAGGTCGGAGACACCACCGCAATTTTCAGCACGGCCAACGGACTACCCAACGGCGCCATAAGCGCCATGGCCCTGCGCCGTAAAACCCAACTCTGGGTCGCCATTGTTGGTCACGGACTGTATTACACCGACCTGCGGATGAAGCATCTTCGCTTCGCCCCCTTACCTGCTCGCTTCAGCAAACTGCCGACCAACATCAAGACAATCCTCTGTCCTGAAGACCAACCGGAACTGTGGCTCGGTACCGACCGCAACCTCATTCGCCTCTACCTGAACCGCGACGGACAGCCCGATTGGTTCCGCACCTACGGCCGCGCAGAAGGCTTCCCCCTTGCCGCCGTCACCAGCGCTCTGGCGGACAAGGGAAAGTACTATTTTGGAACGGAGAAGGGTCTGATTGAACTCACACCGGACGATGCCGACGGCTACCTTTCGCCGCCGCCTGCCTTCCTCGCTGGCGTTGACCTCTTTTACGAAAGCCTGAATGGTAAAGACTTTGAATACCAAGATGGAGCCGCTCGTTTCAGCGCAAAAGACAACCACCTCAACTTTCATTTCGGCGCAGTCGACCTTTCTTACCCAGACCGGGTCCGCTTCCAGTGGCGGCTCATGCCCTACGAAAAGGAATGGTCTCCGGTGGCGGACGAGACTTCGATCCGCTACGCGGGCCTGTCTTCGGGCAGCTACGAATTTGCGGTCCGCGCGACGACTGATTACGGCAAGACCTGGGGCGACGCAGCAGAATTCTCCTTTGTCATCGCTACGCCCTTCTGGCGGCAGGGCTGGGTTTTAGCCCTGCTCGCACTCCTGGGCGTAGCCTTGCTTATCGGTGGGTTTTATACCTTCTACCGACGCATTCAACGCACGGAAGCAAGGAAGCGCAGGGCACTGGAAGCCCAAAACCAGCTCCTCAGTTTGGAGCAAAAGGCGCTGCAGTTGCAGATGAATCCGCACTTTATCTTCAACGCCCTGAACGGCATCCGGGGCTTGGTTGATGGGCAAAACGACGCGGAAGCCCGTAGCCAGATCGGGCGCTTCGCCAAGCTGATGCGGGGCATTCTGAACAACAGCCGCCGCGAGACCATCCCGCTCAGCGAGGAGATCAGCACCCTTACGGACTACCTCGAAATGGAGCGCTTCTGCCAACCGTTCGACTTTACGTACACCATCTCTCCGCCAGAAAACGTCGATCCTGAAGAAGTGAACATGCCCTCCATGTTGCTCCAGCCCTTTCTTGAAAACGCGGTGCTCCACGGCTTGTCTTCCCTAACGGGCCGGGCTGGGCACATCGACGTAAGTTTTATCATGCGCGGCCGCAGGATGCAGTGTACGGTTTCCGACAACGGGATCGGCCGAAACGCCGCCGCCGCACGGAAAGCTAACCGATCGACCAGCCACAAATCCGTCGCCCTAGACGTCACCCAAGCTCGCCTGAAAACGATGAAGGGACGGATGACGGTAGAGGATGTTTTGGATGGCGAAGGCAAAGTAGCCGGTACGCGGGTAGAGTTGGTCTTTCCGGTGGAGAGTTGGTAGCCTGGTTGATGTAGCCTCCGGCTGCGAGTGGCCCGATGCGCTTTCCGAACGCGAGGCAGTCCCCTTATTTTACTCGCAGCCGGAGGCTGCCTCGGCCGCTCGCACACGGAGTGTGCTTCGACCGAGGTAGAAGCCACCGTAAAAAGCTGACTATTTCCGCCTACTACCCCCGCCTTTTTACCTTTCTTTGCACCTGCGTTCGCGCCCACCGCCTCCGGCAACCGCGTAGCGCAACTTCTTACCCCAAGAAAATAAAAACGAAAATGATCAGAGTACTCGCCAACGACGGCATCGCCCCGAACGGTAAAGAACAACTTGAAGCCGCTGGCTTTGAAGTCGTCACGGATCACATCCCGCAGGATGAGCTGATGACCAAACTCAATGATTTCGACGTCATCTGCGTCCGCTCCGCCACTAAGGTGCGCCAGGAACTGATTGACGCCAGCCCGAACCTGAAGGTAATCTGCCGGGGAGGGGTTGGTATCGACAACATCGACCACGCCTACGCCAAGACGAAGGGCATCCCAACCTACAACACGCCCGCCGCTTCCAGCGCGAGTGTTGCAGAGCTTGTCTTCGCCCATTTCTTCGGCCTGAGCCGTGGCGTGCAGCGCTCCAATTTCGAGTTGCGCGCGGAAGGCAGCGCCTTCAAGAAACTCAAGAAGTCTTACGCGGGCGGCCAGCAGCTGCGCGGCCGCACACTCGGCATCCTGGGCTTCGGCCGTATCGGTGTTGAAGCAGCGCGCATTGCCATCGGCCTGGGCATGAACGTGCTGCCGGTAGACCTGGTCAAAAAATCCGAAGCCATCGAGCTGGAGTTGATGGGGCAAAAAGTCACCGTTGACGTTCCCGTTGTCAGCATGGAGAAGATGCTGGCCGAGTCTGACTACATCACCATCCACGTTCCCGGCGGCAACCTGATCGGCGAAGCCGAGCTCGCAAAAATGAAGGACGGTGTCATTCTGGCCAACACCAGCCGGGGCGGCGTGATCAACGAAGACGCCCTGCTTGCGGCCCTCGAATCGGGCAAAGTGCACGGTGCTGCCCTCGACGTGTTCGTTGGAGAACCGAACCCGCGTCGTGACCTCCTGGAAAATCCTAAGATCAGCGTAACACCGCATATCGGTGCCGCTACGGGAGAAGCACAGTATAATATTGGCACGGAATTAGCCGACCAGATTATTGCGCATTTTAAAGGATGATCGTTGGATTTTCCTTTTCGAATAAAAATACCCAAGTGGCTGCGCCGCTTGGGTATTTTTATTCGAAAAGGAAACCGAAACATCCCCTAGAGTGATTTCTAGCGCGTTCCCTTAGCTACGCTATTTTGTGCAGCAGGGCGGTTTGCTGCCGTAGCTATTTGCTCCTTCGTGAAGGCCATGATCGCATCGTGCCCCTTGATCAAATCCTGGATACTATTGCGAATGGGGAAATCTGGCTGGACACCGTGTCCGGTCCGTCCACGTGGGTTGTGTAGTTCTTCAAAAACTACGGGAATGATGGCACGAACACCACTATTCGGCAATTCGAGCTCTAAGTACTCCCCTGCCGTCAGGGTTGTTTCAGCACCGCCAATTTCTTCGCCGACGAAGAGGCAGTTTGTGTACGTCTTAAGCCAGGAGGCCATTTGCCCTGCGGCGGAGAAGGAATAGCCATCACCAATACAATAGACCTGTCCTTCAAACCGGTTTTCGACGGGTTGAATTAGCCCATCGTAGGCTTTCAGGCCGTAGACCCAATCCGTTACTTTGCGGTTGCGGTACTTCCCGTCTTCTCCTTTTTTGAGGCCAATGCTGCCCATCAGATTAAGGAAGAACGTATTGCTGTTGTACAACTTCCGGTTTGGCACTTTATTCATGATGAGGTGTTCGTCGGCAAACAGTTCAAAGGGCTCCGGGCTGAGGTGGCGAAGCAGCTCTGCGGAGATGTACTGGTTTCCACCGCCGTTGCTACGGATGTCGATGATGAGGTTTTCGACGCCAGCAGCATCAATTTTTTCGAAGTGACGGTTAAGCTGTTTGCGGATGTTATTGCCAAACTTATTCAACTCGGTGTTTCCGCAAGTCTTGATCGTTAGGGTAGCCACCTTATCCTCGATGGAAAGCGTCATCGGATCGCCAAGGCCTTTTTCCCAGTAGTAGTGAATTTCGCCGTAGCGCGCCAGTCGGTTTGCGTTATAGGCTTCCTGCTCCATGGCTGGTAATCTGACGGAGGAAGGGCCTGAGGCATTGGTAACGACCAAATCGTAGAATTCAGGAACGTCTTTAAATGAGATGTAGAATTCGTTGAAGGCCCGGTAGGTTATTGCTTCGGGGAAAGAGGTGTTGTATCCGTCACGTGGGAACAGGTCCGCAAGCTCCTGAAATACGGCTGGAGCGGCCTCTCCGTTGATGCTATCAATTCGGGTGCCTGGCACCAGCTGTAAAGTATTTGAATTATTGCGGAGAATATACAGCTGGCCTTTGTCCCAGTAAACTTCTAGCGGTAGTATCTTCTCTTTTGAGCCAAACCCTTTATTGGGAATGATATTAGTGTGGCCGTTGCGGATCGCCATATTAAGGGTGATCATTTTCCGGTAGAAGTCCTGACTGGTCATTGGGGAGGTGATGCTTGCGCTGATGGCCGCAAACTGTGCGTCCATTTCTTCTTTAGGGGTAAAGGTGTACAAGCCCGCATGGATCATTTCAAGGTTCTCCTTAAAGGCGGCGAGGTCTTCTTTCAGGTCAACTACAGGAATCAGTGTATTAAGTGGATCGAGGTCCTGTGCGTTGCTGCTGTTGGTCGTTCCGAATAAGGATAGGATAAGAAGGAGGAGGAAGGAGTAAGTCGTTTTCATGGCAACTGTTATTTAAGTTTTGAGGATGGGAAAGCGTTGTTGCTTTCGTTTGTCGATGCCACAAATCTATCGGTGAGTGGGGGTGCAACACCAGCTCAAAAAGGTGAACGGTCGATTTTTCCCGGTGAACAGGGGAGATGTTACGGTTAACATTTCGGCGATGGTTCTGCCCATATTTCTCGTACTGAACAGCTTAAATCTGTTCACCGGAATTATCTCCTTGTTCACCGGAAAATTCACGAGTTCACAGCCAATCGGCTTGTCAATCACCACATGTCGGTTACCTTCCGGTTATCAAACACATCTCATGTCCTGGATTACCAACATTAAGCGTTCTGACTGGCTGTTGATCGTCATCTACTATAGCCTGGCTTTCGTCATTACCTTTTTTGCCGAATGGGTGGAAGAAGACATACCGCTCTTTACTACCCAATCGCTTCCCTTACTTAAACACCTTCTCGTTCAGTTTGCGCTTCAGGTTATTTCCGTCCTCGTAATTGTTTTTGGCGTATTCGCCAACTACTTTCCTTCCCGCAGGTACTTT
The DNA here is from genome assembly GCA_964410795.1 of uncultured Lewinella sp. GTDB lineage: Bacteria > Bacteroidota > Bacteroidia > Chitinophagales > Saprospiraceae > Neolewinella. The sequence continues at coordinate 14,704 of CAYPIM010000007.1, forward strand.
CCGCTTTTTGCCCTGATTCTTGTGGTTTTGCTTGCGCAGGTATTTCTACAGCACTTGCTGTTGTCCAATATGGGACCACTTGGTCCTGACTACGTGGCCAACATTCTTTGGGGCATCATTGACAATTTCTCCGACGTCACCCCCATTGCGCTCTTCTTGATGGCCAAGCAATACTATGCTTCCCAAAACCGGCTTTTAGCTCTTGAACGCAACCAAAAGGATGCGGAGTTGCGACAATTGGAGAGCCAGGTAGACCCCCATTTCTTGTTCAACAGCCTCAATATCCTCGATATTCTGATTGAGACAGACCCCGCAAAGGCCAGGGTTTTCACCCAAAAGCTATCTTCTCTTTACCGTTACCTGATCCGTCACCGGAATGAGGAGATGGTACCTCTGCCACAGGAATGGGCCTTTTGTCAAGATTACATTTACCTGCTAGAGCAACGCTTTGCTCAGCTTTTCTTCTTTGAACATGAACTTAACACGGAAGTACTCTCGCAGTATTTTATTCCTCCGGCGGTGATGCAAACACTCCTGGAAAACGTGGTAAAACATAATGCTGCTTTCCCGGACGCACCAGTTACCGTTAGCATTAAGCTGAAGGAAGACAATCTGGTGATTAGTAATACCCTCCGCCCTAAATCGGACACCAAGGACAGTCTAGGTACCGGCCTAAGCAACCTCAGCCGACGGCTGGAGCTCCTTACGGGGAGAGCCGCCCATATCGAAACTTCAGCCACTCACTTCACCGTCACCATTCCCCTCGCCAAACAAGCTTACGCATGATCCGCCTTTTACTCCTTGAAGATGAACAACTGGCCGCTGACCGCCTGCGCAATTTACTTCAAGCCTATTTTGGTGAAGAACTGGATTTACACTGGGTGCAAAGTGTCCGGGATGGGCGAGCTTATCTCGAAGCCGGCAACCAACCAGACTTGATCATCTCGGACATTGAGTTACTCGACGGTTCTGCGTTCAAGCTGTATGACAAAGTAGAAGTCAGTGCGCCCATCATCTTTGTTACTGCCTACGATCAATATTTATTGGAAGCTTTCCAAACTAACGGCGTCGGATATGTTCTGAAACCATACACCGACGAAGCACTCCATCGTGTACTTGACAAGTACCAGAAACTACTACAACAAAAAAGCCCTACGCCAGCCGTTAATGCCGCCCTCATTGAACAGCTAACCACTGCTCTAGGGCGAAATACCAAAGACTATAAAGAGCGCTTTGTAATTAAAAAAAGTAGTGGGATTTACTTCCTAAAGACGGTGGACATTAAATTTTTTCAATCAGATGGAGACCTCCTATTTGCCATCGAAGACGGCGGGAAAAAACACCTGATCAACTTTCGGATATCCGCTTTAGAGCAGAAGCTTGACCCCCAAAAATTCTTCCGCCTTAACCGCGGGCAAATCATCAATGTAGACTTCATCACAAAGATGGAGTCTTACTTTGGTAACCGGCTCAGCATATCGGTTAAAGGGGAGCAGGACAACCTGATCACCAGTGGCCCCAAAACAGCAGCCTTTCGTAAATGGACGGAAGGTCTGTAGCTAAAAGGTGATTTCCGACTTCGAATTAAAGCAGCTTGCCTGAAAAGCCAAAAGGCAAAATATCTCCTGCCGAATCAAAGACAAATACCGGCCCTTCCTCCCCCCGCAGGATGAGCTTCATCCTCACCTCAAAACGGCTTTCGTGCTCGTGTAGTTGTTGGCGGCAGGAGCCGCAGGGGCTGGCGGGCTGATCCAGTACCTGATTGGCAGACCTTACTGTAATAGCCATCGCGACTACCGGCATACCTGGCCTTTGGCTGGCCGCTGCGGCCAGGGCGGAGGGTTCGGCGCACAGGCACATTGGGTAAGCTGCATTCTCCGTATTCCAACCGGTAACGACAGTGCCGTCTTCCAGGCGAGCTGCAGCAGCTACCTGAAAGTTGGAGTAAGGAGAATACGAATTTGAGAGGGCGGCTTTTGCGGTAGCTAGTAGATCTTGATCTTCGACGTTTAGGTCTTCAGGCGTGGAAAAAGAATCGTAGGTGATGGCGTGAATAGGCATGAGGACTAAGACTTATGCTGTCAAAGATACCAACCAATTCAACAATCCCGATCAATTCAATACCATACGAAGCAAGCTCTGGTCGTTGGTGACGATTCTAGCCCGGCCATTCAAGCCGCGCTCGAACTTCAACTTCGTTTTTTCCGAAGTAGCGAGGCCTGCGGGCAAGCTTACTGTGATTAAGTACTCTCCGTCGTCCGTGCTGGGGGGCTGTATTTGACTCACTTCGCCAGCAAGGTAACCAAAACGTCCAGCGGGGTATTTGTCCAACTCAATTGTTACGTGCTGGCCAAGCGTCAGGTCAGTCGTAGCTGCAACGGGCACTGATAGTTCTGCAAATGCCTCCCCGTTGGGTTGAATGCTTAGCGTTGTGGCTGCCGATAAGGAGACAGGATAAGGCAAAACAGCCATAAGTACGAGAATTAAACCGAGAACGGAAAGAACTACCGTTGCCCCCCAGCGGGTCAGCCAGCTGGGTGTCCGCTCAAATATTTCTTGCACACTCTCGTCGCGCAGAGTAATGGCCACTTCCTGTTTGGTTCCATCTTTGTCCGTGAAAGTATGCTTCAGGTTAGTATCCTGGGTTGTCCTTGTGGCTGGCGGTGTGGGCGCTTTTACCGTAACAACCCGAACGGAAGGAGTTGGGATAGTAATGGTGCGCCCCTGAGCATCGACGAAACTGACAGTCGGCTGATCGTTGGGTGGAGTAGTATTTGGCATAAGGCTTTTAGTTAAGGTCAAGTTGATTTTTGACAAGTTCAAAGTAGCGCCCTCGGGCTGCCGTAAGTTCCGTGTGGGTACCCTGCTCAACGATGCGGCCGGCTTCCAGCACAATGATCTGGTCGGCGTTTTTGACGGTACTGAGTCGGTGAGCGATCACTACGGCGGTGCGGTTCCGGAAAAAGCGGTCAAGCTTTCCCATAATGGTCTTCTCATTGTTGGCGTCCAACGAGGAAGTAGCCTCGTCGAAGAAGAGGTAGGCAGGGTTTTTATACACCGCTCGGGCAATCAGTAGTCGCTGTTTCTGCCCCGTGCTCAGGCCTACACCCTCCATGCCAATCTTGGTGTTATAGGACAATGGTAAACCGTCAACAAAATCCCGAATATTGGCCACGTCAAGGGCTTCGAGCAAGCGTTTTCGATCAATCGTCTCCGAACCGATGGCGATGTTACGGGCAATGGTGTCGTTAAAAATGTGCCCCTCCTGCATCACCACACCGCAGGTATTACGCCAGGCGCGCTGACTGAGGTGCCCCAGGTTGGTCCCACCAACGTTAATGGTACCCGAGCGTGGTTCATAGAACTTAAGCAACATTTTCAGTAGTGTGGTCTTACCGCTACCGCTGGAGCCGACAATCGCGGTCACCTTATTGACGGGGATCACCAAGTCTAACTCCTGAAGAATCATCTTTGGAGAGCCGGTATAACGGAAACTTACCTTGTCTAGGGTCAGGTCTCCTGGGGTGTCCAGATGATTGCGTTTTCCGGCGTCTATGGCCAATTCGTCTTTGCGAGCGTGTACTTCGGAAAGGCGCTCCAAAGAGATGCGTGCATCCTGTACCTCCCGTACAAAGTTGATCAGCAACAGGATTGGGCTATTCAATTGACCAACGATGTACGTAATGGCCAGCATCATACCCAGCGTGAGCTCACCGTTTATGACCAGAAGGGCCGCCACCCCGGTGATAAGAATGTTCTTACTCTCATTAATTAAGCCAGAACCAACCTGCTGGTATTGTTCCAGTTTAAGCCCAGCGATCGATACTTTGAACAGACTAGCCTGAAGGCGCTCCCAGGCCCAACGTTTGGGTCGTTCTGCGTTATGCAGCTTGATCTCCTGCATCCCGTTGATCAGCTCGATCACCTTGCTTTGCTCCTGGCTCACCTGGCTAAAGCGTTTATAGTCCAAATCCCGCCGTTTTTTCAGGAAGATGGCAACCCAACCAAAATAGAGCAAACTACCTCCAAGGAAAATCCCAAAGATCAGCCAGTTATAGTAGGCCAGTACTCCGCCAAAAACCATCAGACTAATCAAAGAAAAAAGAACGTTGAGCGATGAGGTGGTCAGGACCCGTTCAATCCTACGGTGATCGTTGATACGCTGAAGGATATCTCCCGTCATTCGGACATCAAAAAAGGCGATGGGTAGGTTCATCAGCTTAATGAAAAAATCAGAAAGCAGGTTAATATTGAGTCTCGTACTGAGATGTAGGAGCAGCCAGCTACGAATCACCTCTACGGAAGTTCGTCCTACAAAAAGGGCCAATTGTGCGGTCAAAATCAAGAGGATAAAACCAACGTTCCGCGTTGAGATACCAACGTCAACAATGCTTTGCGTCAAGAAAGGGACAAAAAGCTGGAAGACACTAGCCGCCACGAGACCCAACACCAATTGCAGCATACTACTCCGATGCTGACGGAGGTAAGGCAGAAGAAAATTGAGGCCAATTACCTCGTCTTCTTCTATTATGTTTTCTTCATGAAAACCAGGAGCGGGCTCCAGCAGCAAGGCAACGCCTTCCATTGTATCTGGCTGGGCGTTAGGCCCAATCCAGTGGCGCAGCAATTCGTCCCGACTGTACTTGAGGCGGCCGTGTGCAGGGTCCGCCACGTAGCACTTGTCGCCTTTGATTTTGTATAGCACCACAAAGTGCGACTGGTTCCAGTGCAAAATACACGGCAGGGGTGCCTTTTGCAACTTCTCAAAACTAATTTTCACGCCCAGGCTACGCAACCCGATCGTCTCAGCTGCTTCCCCCAAACCTTTGAGGCTGCTGCCTACTCTGGTCGTTTCAGAAAGTTGTCGCAGGGTTTCGGTGTTGATGCGCTTCCCGTAGTGCTGGCTGATCATTTTCAGGCAGGTCGGCCCGCAGTCACGAAGATCTAATTGCTTGAAGGTGGGGAACTTTCCCATGGCGGTCTGGTTTTAGCGGCAGCATGGCCGAAGATGTCAGGAATATGAAGTACGTTAGGCGGGTGTGGGCGCAGGCGCAGGTGCAGGGCGAGCAACAATGGCAGGGTTGGGTCGGGACCACTCTCCCGCATAAGGGTCATAACCACACTTACTTGGCTTACCTTTCACGTCATTATTGACCGTGTATGCTCGGCAATCGGTGCAGATATATCGAAACTCGCAGTCCCGGCAAATGTCTACCTCGTCCTTAGTTACGTTCCACAGTGCACGGAAATTTGGGTGATTGGCCGCCTCGGCCAGAGCTACCTTCGGGAAGTGGCCGAAGTTCTCCTGCATAGAAGGGCAATTCCGAATGAAACCGCGTTCATCGATGGATATCTTACCGTTCAAACAGGAGTTGAAGGCACGGGCCTCAGTGAATGCTTTAGTGTTGATAGAGAATAGACCGGGATCAATTGCTCCGCAATGGCTTGCTCCATCTACAGCCTCTTTCATTGTCAATAGAAAGCGTTTCGTCCGTACTTCCTCGATTGTAAAATCTTTCCCGGTACCGTGCAAGGAAATTTTATTGAGGCGATTGTAGGTTCGCAGCCATCCTCGCGCCACATCAGCGGTCACCGTAGCCGACTCTGGCAAAACGATCTCAAGACCGATGGTGGCCGATCGAATTGTTTCAAGGTAGTCGAATAAAGACTCAATCTCCTGAGCAGATACCGGAGCAAAGAACCGGAGTTGAAGGAACTTGCAGCACATTTCACTTAGCTGGCGTAGGGCTTCTCGAAGATCGTAGGTTGAGTATTCACCGCGATCTAGAATGGCGTTGTAAACTGCAAAAGGAGATCTCCAGCTAAGGTCGAGTGGAGGGAAAAGAGTGGGATCTGTACAGGCAAAAGCGAATTCGTGGCGGACGAGCATATCGAAGTATCCGTCAATAACTGCGTCATATTTATTATTGTAAGCGGCCTTGACCTCCGTATGAGATCGGCCACGGTGTTCAGTCAGGATCTCAAAAAGGCCATCTGGAATTTGCACGTAGCTGTTCCGCTGCAAATCGCAGATGATTTTGTTTTTGGCCCCGCTGACGGGTACACAACTGGCGTAGAGAAGATAGGTCAGGGGCGCTTTCATTTGTGGAGAATTTGGCTGATGGGGCGATGTATCACCTGCTGGTTGGTTCCGTTGCTTTGGTGCAGATGACTGCGAATGGAGATCGTCGGGTCGTCCGTCACCAGTTCGGGAGGATGAAGAATCGCCCGGCGAATGGTCAGGGGCAGGAAGGGATTGTCTTGGATGGATGGGTTTTTCATGCTTGGGCGAGTTGATTTGCGATAAATTCCTCCAGATAGTAATTACAATTTTCGGAGAGCCAATGAAACTGGCCCATGGGGTTCACTTCCAGGAAGACGTATTGCTCTTCTGGCGTGTAGATCAGGTCCACCGAGCCGGTGTCCAGTTCCGCCAGTTCCATGAAGCGAAGCAGTTTTTTCTCGACTTCCTTCGGGAGCTGAAAGGGGACGCAGCGGTTAGGGCGCGCTTGGTTGTAATTGCGAAAATCAATCACGGTTTGCGCGTCGTTCTGACTAAAAATAGCCATACTGAACAGGGATTCCCGAAAGATAAAAGTTCGGATCTCGAACCGCTTTGGGGTGTAGGCCTGGACGAGGGTCGGGGCGAAATATTCAGCCATCGTGGCCACGTCGTCAAAAGAAACAGTGGTTACGCCAGTGGAGGCCAGAAAGCCTTCATCTAGGGAAAGATTCACCGGCGCGCGTAGGTCTTTGGTAATGGATTTGGGGTGTTTTTGCAGGAAGGCCTGTAGAACGTCACGCTTATTGGTGACACAGGTAGGAGGGACGTGTAGACCGGCCTGGCCCGCCAGGGTCAGGTTGGTGAGTTTATTGGTGTATTTTTCAGCAAAGAAGCTACCGGTATGATGGTGCTTCAGTTGCTTCTTTCCAATACGTTCCGTGTAAGCGGTCACAACAACGTTGTCCCTTAGTAAGTATTCAGTTAAAGGCGTTAGTTGTTCTGAATGCGTAATTGGATTTTGAGGAATATGGAAGTATCGCCCACGACGAATCCAATTTCGTTGCGAGGGATAAAGGTCTGTTTTTGACGTTTGGCCAATCTCGTCGATCAAAATGTTTAACTCGGTAAATTCCGAATCCTGAAGTCGCTTTGTCTGTATATCGCCCCCCGCTAACCATTCTACTACCAAGTCGGTCATAAAATCGTACGGTTCGGAAAGTATCGTAATCATAATGGAGAAGTAAAGTGTGGGGGAGAAACCGAATGGTTTTCTCCCCCAGGGCCTTTAGAAAGAGGGCTTCAGGTAAGCCAGGTTTCCGGTCTCGGTGTCGTGGATGTCTTTGCCACCGCCGCCGCCGGGCATGGTGTAAAGCGTCTCTTCGTGCTCACCGCCGAAAATGGATTCTGGACTAGAAATGGAGAAATTAGTGAAGGATTCCATGATATTGGATTTGTAAGTGTTCAATATGGGTTGATGAACACTCGATTAAGTCCCTACTCTATTGGGTTGGGGTTTTCGGGAACGCCCCCGGCGAGTGATCGCCGAATCTTGATTCAAGACATAGTTTGGGTTTCAGCTTAATCAGCCGTTCAAACATCCTGAATGTTGTTAGTTATATATCGCCGTGGTTGGCGAGTGATGCGGAGTCGCTTTGTAGAACTTACCGACTACCTCTGCTAAAGAATGTATCTAGCTCCCGCTGTCGACTCTCTTGTCGGTATTTTGGCGTAGACAGTGTGGGCGTCGGGGTTTTTTCCTCTTGAGAAAGTAGACCGTACAGCTCTTTTAACCGAATCAATTCTTTACCCGTCGCTACGGGAACACCCGCCTGAGAGCCGTATACCTGAACACCGTGCTCGTAGGTGCATATCCTGTCCACTAGCATTTTAAAAGGGTCTCTGGCTAGTTCGCCCTCTGATGCAGCCGCCTGAATAGTTGGGAGGTAGCGAAGCATTGTTCCCGGGTCACTGTGTTGAATTACCAGCCACATGACGTGAGCCAGGTCCTCACCTACATATTTCTTTCCAACGTACTCGCCAAACTGTGCGTACAAACTGTCGATGAGACTGATATTTTTCTGATCTAAATATTCTTGCTTTTCCAGGTCAAGATCAGTGTCTGTACGGTGCCGTTGATCATCTTCCCTAATGGCTGCAATCAGGCACTGCAGGTCGCTGTATTCTCTTATCTTCTTTAGGCGTTCGGCTTCACGATCCTGGGCCATGGCCGTCAGGTCAACGTTGCTGGACGTAACCTCGAGCCACCGTTCTTCTCCCAAATATTTTCGCCAATCGGCAACCGTGGGCTCAGCTATCGACTTGCCGGCCAGTTGATGGAAACTGAGTGGATTGAGGCGTACACTCTCGGAGATAAAATGGGCAACTTCATCTTGAGGTTGCATACACATTGTATAAGCCAAAGCCAGGTTCCAGTAGTTGATGTAGTTGAATTCGCCATTATTTTGTCGAATTGTTTCGTAGGTTTCCTCTAATACCCTCACCGCAAAATCGTATTCCTTTGTCTCTACAGCTGGTAATTTATCTGGGATAAATCCTATTGTTTGGGCTACGACTGATGTGGGAATACTCATGATTAGAAAGCTTGCAATGGCGAGAAGATATTTCATGGTAAAAAATAATTAGAGGAAGAATCAAGCGCCACCGATGCCGATGGGCACTTGATTATCCAGGGTATCAAAATTGACTACAGGCGGATTACGAAGAACTTACGTTCCGTGTCGTAAAAATCACCGTTTATGGTGACGTAAGTAGGGACGAGTTCTCCACCGACGATGGCATCGGTTTCCACGAGCGTAAACATTTCGAAGCTTTTCATGACTAAGTATTTATGAATGAAATAATAATAATAAAAGTTAATTGCTAGTTTATAACCTTCCCCTTTTATTATACTCCAAATTTATGGCGAATACTTATTGAAAAATAATATCCAACCATATTCCAGAAGGGGTAATCCATATATTTATAAATTATTGTAATAATATTATAAATATTGATGAATATTAGATTACGTAAGTGATTTTACCAACCACCCTCCGCCCCAGTACCACCTGGTCACGAAGTGTGAACAGGAAATTGGAAAAGCTTTCTTTTCGAAAATCCTGGCGATCGAGCAGGTTGCGCCCACTGACCTCAAAGCGGAAACGGCGGGATTTGGTTTCGTACGCTAAGCGTGCGTTCCAACGAGGCAGTACGTTGACTGATCCATTGCCTATTTGTCGGTAATTCCGGGATTGGAAATCGGTGGAGTAACGTAGGCGGGAAAACAATTCGCCGTTTACGCTAATTCGGGGCTCGAAGGTTACGAAGCGATTGGCGACGGCATCGCCCGCCCGGTAACTACCGTAGCCAAATTTTCCAGACAGTGAAAAGTTGGGCCATTTGTCCCAACGGCTACGAATACTGGCGTTAAGATTCGCCGCCGAACTGAAATTCACCTGTTCGCTTTCGCCGAGGTTAACCCTGTGCATAGCTGACAGGGCATTGACACCAGCGGACAGTCTGAAGTACTCGCCGTATTTATCCACCTGACCGTAGGCAGTTATGGATCTATTCGGGCCGGGTGCGTTTGCGGTCAGCACTACCTGCTCCGTTCCCCGGAGTTCGATGCGTTGGGCCAGGGGCCGTCGCGTGCGCGATACCGTCAATCCGCCTAGGTAAGTAGCCTGGTTAAATAGGCTGTAGTTATAGTACGACAACGACAACTGGTGATCCACGCTTTCGCGCAGATTGTTAGTTCCGCGGGTAACGGAGAACAGGTCACGCAGTTGCAGGGTCGGGGTTCTCCGGTCGGCCCCCGGCCAGTTGACGGTTTGTTGGTACGTCAGGCTCAGGGTGGAGGATTTGCGAATCGCGTACTCAGCATTTGCTTGGGGTAAGAGAAATACTCTCTGACCATCCGTGCTTGGCCGGGAAGACTGTTCCCGCCAGCGGCTAAAATCCGTACGCAGACCACCCGCTAAGGTCCACTTGCCGGCCTTCAGCCGGTGATTGAGCCCTAAGTAAGGTGTCAGTACCCGGAAGCGATCCGCGTCAGCCCGGAACTCCACCGGTTGGCTCTCGCCGGGTCCGGTAAGCAGGGACGAGAAAAGCGATGTCTCCTCCCTTAAACCGCCGTAGACGTTGAGTTGATTGGTATTATTAAGCGCACGGTAGTAACTCAGTTCACCGTTCAACGTGGTTGTTTCGGTATCGCTTTTCTGGTCGAGTTTCTCACGGATATCGTTTGCACTTCCGAGGCCAAAGGGTAACGATCGGGTGGTCACCTGAAAATCGCTAGTAGAGCGCTGCCCCTGATGATCAATGCGCAGCATCCACAGCGTACGGTCCGACGGCAAATAGTTGACGCGCAACTGCTGACGCAACGACGGCTGGTTTTCCGCCCGCAACTGAACGGGGTTGATCGTACCACTTCCGTTTAAGATACGGGTGATCGTACTTTCGTCTGAGTCGCCGTTACTCGCCATCATACGGTAAGCGATGCTGGTTCGTTGGTTCAGATCATAATCCGCACGTAGCAAACCGGTCAGGCTTTGGCCGTCAGCGCGTCGTTCGTCCGATTGTCTAACGGTAGTTTCCGTTTCGCGGCCGAGGACGGTACGCAGACTTTGAGTGAGGTCTCCGGTTTCGTTGTTGCCGTACAGGAACGTACCGCTGGCTTTCAGCCGGTCGTTGGGCTGGTGGCTGAGGTTAAGTGCTGCCAGCTCGTCCGTTCTGCTGGCGCTCAACTCGGGATCAGTTCCTAAATTCAGCTGGCCCGCGTTAAAGGCGATCGCTCCCGCACCCCGATCCTTAGTGAACCCACCATTGAAGCGCATCATATCCCGAAAACTAAGGATTTGCCGGCCGACATCATTACGATTGGCGATCAGGTTGACGCTAGTCGTAGGGCCGAGGTAAAAAAGATCGGCTCCGGCGTCGTGAGCGTTCTCCAGGCCGTAACCTCCGTAGATCTCACCGAATACGAGATTCTTCTTGTCGTCTCGCAGACGGATATTGAGTGCGGTCCCGTCCCCGTTGCCGAATTTACCCATGTTTTCATCATTGGCATAATTACGCAGTACGTCAACCCGGTCGACGGCGTTGGCAGGCAGGCTGCGGGTAGCGAGTTTGGTGTTTCCGCCAAAGAAGTCCTTGCCGTCCACCTTTAGGTTTTCGACACGTTTCCCGTTCACGGAGACTTGACCGTCGTCGTCTACTGCGAAGCCTGGGAGCTTCTTCAGCAGGTCTTCCAGCTTGCGTTCGTCGCCATCGGCGAAGGCGTCGGCGGCGTAACTAATCGTATCGCCGGAAACCTTAATGGGAAGCTTATACTTCACCTCGATGGTAGACAAATCGTTGACCGCTGGCTGAAGGGCGAAAGTAAGATTTTCGGGTGGGGCGGCGGTATCCAGGGTGTCCGTCAGGGTCTGGAAACCGAGATAGGATATTCGCAAGATATATCGCTCCGTCTGCTTGAAGGTTAAGCGGAACCTGCCTTCGTCGTCGGAAACAGCAAAACTTTCAATGCGGTAGGTCTCTGCGGAGGCCAGGCCTGCAGTAACGTTGACGTAAGCGATCGGAGCACCGGTTACGGCGTCCGTAACCGTACCCTCCAGGGTGAGTTGTTGCGCCCGGGCTACGTTAGCGAGGAGGAGGAAAGCGAAGACCGTGAGTAAGAGGATAAATCGTCTCATTGTCCCTCGTTTTCTTTGGTATACATACGTTGCATCTCGTTCACTTTCTTATCGTAGAGTGCATTATAATCAGCCAGGTTGATCTCCTTACCCTTCGTAGGCGGCACAACCTCGGCCGTTTCTCCCAACGAAATGTCAAGTTCGGTGCAGGTTATCTTCTGCCGGCCGTTATTCGCCTGAAGAATAAAACCCGGTAATCCCCAGTAACTGCCTGGACCGAGGTTTACGGGGATGTCGGGCGTAAACCAGGCGGTGGTTGTACCCATCATGGTGGCCAGTTCCGCTTTGTAACAAGTATAACCCTGAATTTCCCGCTGCTCATCAGTCACAACCCACTCTGGGCGGGTCAGGCTATCACGGATGAGGAATAGTTTTCCGAACATATCCCGGGTTTCCACTAATAACCGTTTTTTGGTGTTCTTGTACAAGCCACCGTCAGCTCCCTGGCCAAGGCCGATGACCTTCATTTCTTCACCGTCGGCGGGAGTCGCAAGCTTCGGAATTTCTTTGTAGAGTCCCTCAAAGGCGTTGAAGGAAAGGCGGTATTCTTTTTGCATGGCTTTGCGCAGTCTCTCGTTGAGTGCAAGCTGCTGTTGCTGGCTCATGCGGGAAGTACTGTCGAAGGTCACCGTGCTGGCGGACTCCGTCGCGAAAAGTGCCGTGCCGCTGAGCGCCTGGGCTCCCAGGGTACTGCTCAGGAGGAAAAGTAAAAGAATGAGAAATCGCATGGAAAAATAATTTTGTGGTTATAAATTGAGGGTTAGGTTGTTAGATCAAGCCCTGGCGGCGAGCCGCCTGGATAAGTTGATAGTCGTTCTCGGGATAATTGAAAAAATCTTTAAGGGATCGTTTGCGCTTTTCGATACTTGGTAACGACAGAGCAATCAGATGAGGAAGATCTTTGGTACGAGCGCCCTGGCCGAGGTAGTGCAGAATGCGACGATCGATCATGTCCAGAATTTTATTGCCGACGATATCATTTCTCATGTGAGGTATCACCGAGGGACTGGCATAAGACTTGCTTTCGGCCATACATCTAATGGCAGTACTGAACTCGAAAGGGGTTATGTCCGGCCGGTAAAGGATTGCCTCGGGGTTGATCTCGCGGATAATACTGCCAACTTTGTAACTGGAAAGGAGATCAATGGAGTAGAGGAGCTTTGTCTCTGGGTGGTGTTCCCGAAGGTGCAAGGCGAGGCTCATGCCATCGCACTGCCCACCCTCTGGCCCGCAACGTATGCGCTCGTGCAAGAGCGCTATGGTAAACGGCTGGTTCGGAGAGCGGTCCATGATCAGAGCGTCAGCTTTTGCCCGACTATCGGCATGAACTACTTTGGTATAGTGTCCTTGTAAAGCCTGTCGGTAAAATTCGGTCAGAACAGGGTAGTCTTCGATTAGCAGGGCCGCTGCGTTGGATGTAGCACTACAGTTCATATGTGTCTTCGTTTATGATGCTACTTTCGTAACTTTGTTGTTCGGTTTCAGAGAGTTCGTGGTATTCGCTTTCCGTAGAAATTATACCAAGTGATATTAGGATGGCAATTAGGATAGCAAGCATCTTTCTTACGGTTTGTATGGGTTAGTAGTTATTTTCGACATTGTAAAAGTGAGGGGGAACCGATAGAAAAAAAAGGACAAAAAGCAGAGGGGAGTGCCATCGTTTAAAAGCATAAAAAAGAGCTAAAAACACACGCTTCAATAGTCTTTATCTTATTTTTTATGCATATTTGTAGTGATTAGTGCTATTATTTATAGCACTTTTAAAAGCGCTAGAGCTGTGAAAATTTTGCTTCAAATACGTGATCTGCTGCACCGCAATGGTATTAGGCCAAAGGCATTACGGGAAAACCGTACTCACCTCGGGAAGGCCAATCAAGACGACACCCTGCTGGAGCATGCCGTAGGAATCCTATGGGAAGAGTCGGGAGGGGATGAAGACCACATTGCACAGGAGCTATATGGACCAACTGCAGATCGCACCACCAACTCCTATAAAAAACTCAAGCAGCGACTAGTCGACGAGGTCACCAACGAGATCATCAGTCTCGGGCTTAACTCAAAGCAATTTACTAATGCTCAAAAAGGGCACTACGTCGCGCACCGTGAATATATCGTAGGCCATATTCTGGCGAAACGAGGGGTAAAGCTGGCCGCCATTTACTTCTACCGACGAGCCTTAAGTAAAGCAGAGAAGTACGGTGCCTATAATATTGCAATGCTAACCTTAGCAGGGCTGAGGGATCACGCGAGTATCGCGAGTAAAGACGCTAGTGAGTTTGAACGCTATGACCGACAGTACAAGCACAGTATTGAAGTAGTAACCGCCAACAGCGAGGTGTCGGGTTTTTATTCGCGACTAACAATGATTTACGACGGCTCCCCCGCAACAATGCGCAAAATTCATGAGCAGGCCACTGGCTACCTTAAAGTACTGGATGAAAAGTATGATCCGTACCAATACGGTCATCATTTCACCTATCACTACTTTTTAATTAAAGTGCTGTGGCATTATTCTATTGGAGAATACCAAGCTGCGGCGGCGGTCAGCACTACGGCTATCGATCATTTCATGAGCCTATCCGTCAAATACCACCAGTGGGTTGTTAATTTCCATCTGCATCATATGGTGTTCTACAGCCTCCTTGGCCACTATGACCTGGGAGAAATGTCTTACCGGCGGGCTTTGCGAATCGTCACCCCGGCACCAGGCCTTTGGACGCGACTACAAGAAGGAGCTTTCAGGCTATATTGTTATGGCCGTCGGTACGAACTCGCCTGGGAAATATACGACCAAGTAGTAGCCAAGCGATGGTTCTCCAGGTCTCCCACCAGGCATCAGGAGCGCTGGCTGATCAACCAGGCTTACCTACACTACCTTGCCCTTAGTGGAGTTACGGACAAGGTGCTTGATAAATCCTTCCGGCTAGCGAAGTTTATTAACAGCTTGGACAAAATCAGTAAACAAAAAGAAGGAGGAAACATCACCGTAATGATCATTCACATTCTTTTTCTAATCCATCGCGGCAAACACGAAGAAGCAGGCGAGCAGATTGACAAAACAGAAAAGTACCTCACCCGCTACCTGCGGCGCGGGGAAAATTACCGAAGTAAGTGCTTCCTGAAGATACTTCAGCAGTTTGCTAAAGTGAGTTTTGAGCCTAAACGAGGGCGAATCAGCACAAAGTCATGGTACAGCAAACTATTGACCACTCCCTTGTCGTCCCCAGGCTTGAGCTATGAGATGGAGGTAGTACCTTACGAAGACCTCTATGCTATACTATTAGGTTTACCGCTGCCCTTTCAAAAGGGGAAGTAAGACGTTTAAGCATCGTTTCTTTGCCCTTCAACTCAACCACTGCACCTGCGGCCGCGCCCTTTCAAAGTCACACAGTCAAACAGTCACATAGTAGCCTCTGCTGACTGTGTGACTATCTGACTATTTTGACTACCGAATTTCCACCTCCTCACTAGCATTCACAAACAGCACGTTCCCGATGTCATCGTAACCGGCGAAGTAATCTTCGCCAATGCGCTTAAGCGCCTCATCCCGAAAACCAAGGATAACCAGATCGGCTTCGCCGCTCTTTCTACCGATGACCGCCTTAGAATCCGAATCATCCATTCGGCAAAGAACATCAATATTATTGCGACTAATGGGCAGTTGACCGGTCTCAATCAGATCATATAGCGCCTGCTCTTCTTCAGCCAGTTTGGATTCTTCGAAAACAGCAAACAGTTTGATTTCTGCACCCTGCCAGTCCGGGTGCCCGGTCATGACGTACGCCAGTAGAATCATTAGGTTAGCGCTCTCGTAATGCGCTCGGGTGATCCAGACGTGAATGGTCTTCTTTAACCCGAAGCCTCGTTCTGACAAACCGAGTACGCCGACGTTGAAGTCGACAGACTTAATGAGTTTAAAATTGTCGATGATATCGGACAGGCCCTCCTGTTTGTTCTTCGAATACTCCAGCAGCAGTAGGTTGTTTTCCGTACCCGCGATGCCAGGAAACTGTACTATCTGGGCGATGGCAGAGGTATAGGAGGGCGACACGATGGTATCCACGTAAATACGACTATCCGTTGCTTCCGCCATTCGAATAATCCGCTCTTTTATCCCTGCAGCCTCCTCACTTTTTTCGTGACTTAGGTAACCATCAACGTAATGCAGGTAAGTGCCAAAGCCATACTTCTGGCTTAACCAACGGAGCAGGTCAAAAGCTCCAAGGCGGTTAAAAGTAGCGTTACTGGCAGCGATAACACTTGGCCGCCAACTCTTCTTTTCTTCCTTGTCCGCCTTCTGAAGGAAAATTTGCAGCCGGCGGCTGAACTGGAAAATCACGCCCTGGAAGATGAGTGCCATACTTCGCTTGTCTGGGTTCGCGTAGGCAATGTAGACGTAGAGAATTCCGATCAACACCACCGCCATTGCGGCGTAAGTAGAGTTCATGAAAAACATGAGGCCAAAACAGGCAAGTGCACCAAAGAGGGAAACATACCACTTGGAACGGAAGGTGGGCCGGTAGCTGGGGTCTGCTGCGAAGTGGTTCAAAAAACTAATAAGACAGAGCGAACCATAGGTGACCATAAAGAACATGGAGATGATCTCCGCCACGCTGTCTAATGCACCCAGCATGATGAAAAATGCGGCTAGCATTACGGTAATCAGGCTTGCGTTGTAAGGCTCGTTGTTCTCCCCTTTCCCCCGGCTAATCCAGGTATTGATGGCCGGAGCGGGAAATATTTCATCAGCAGCAATGGCCTGTAGTGTGCGCGGCGCAACAAGAATGGACCCCAGGGCGGAACTGATCGTAGCCGCCGCCAACCCAAGTGGGATGAGCCACCATCCCTGCCAGGCGATATCGGCCATCACCAGGCGGCTCGTATCGGCCAGCGCTTCCGGAGGCGCGGAAACAGACAGTTTCCAGGCCATGATGAAGTAAATGATCATGCCGCCGATGGTCGCCGCCAACGTTCCAAGCGGAATGCTTCGGCCGGGGTCTTTGAGGTCTCCACTCAGCCCAACACCTGCCGTCATGCCAGTGAAAGCTGGGAAGATGATTGCGAAAACAGTGAAAAAGCTGAGCTTAGGGATATTCGGTTTCGGATTTGGCGCGGACGCAGGTGCAGCGGAAGTTGCTTCGCGGGGCGAGGCTGCTTCGCCGTTAAGGTAGACGGTATCAGAATCATTGGCTGGGCTTATCCCCTCCAGGCCAGTGACCGTTTCCTCCATCCCCTCGGTATAGCTATTAAAGAAGTCTATTTCGTTGTTTTGCGCATAATCCGTGCTACCGATAAAAAATGCCACCAGGGCAATACCAAGGGTAAAAACTACACTGTACAAGACCTTCACGCCCAGGTCCGCTCCCTTGGTCAGAATGAGCAAGGTTAATAACAGCAACGCCGGAATCCCGATGGTCTGCGGCTGAGACAATAGCCATTCCGCCCACGGCAAAAGTGGGTAGGTATCCATGATCCAGGCGATAAAAGGTCGGAAGGCTTCCGTAAAAGCCATAATGTAAAAAGCCACCGAAATCGCTTGAGACATATATAAGGCCATTCCGATCGTAGACCCGATCACCAAGCCAAAGCTCCGGGAAATGATATAGTACTCTCCCCCACCCTCTACTTTCTGGTTCGTCGCGATCTCCGCAATGGCCATCGCCGTAGGAATCGTTACCGCATGGCCGATCAGGATGATCGCCATCGTCCCCGCTAGCCCAACCATACCTACGGCAAAGCCGAAACGCAGGAACATAATTGCTCCCAGAATGGTACTGATAGCCGTAAAAAAGACCGGGGCTGTTCCGAATTTTTGTTTGCTCATAATACTACCCCGGCTAAGCCGAGGACGTGCGAAGGTACGACATGCTTGGTGTTCCTTAGTGGAAGCCTGCTCGCACGCGTGAGCGTGCCTCGGCCAGGCAAGTTACCGGGGGCCATAAAACCTAAAAAGCCTCCCCCCGGAGCAATGTCCGGAGGGAGGCTGGTAAAAGAACGCTGTTACAGCGTTCCAAGAGGAGGTCTGATTACTTCCTCAGGATGACCTTTTCAACTTCGCGGAACCCGTCGGCTCCCTCAATCACCATCAGGTACATACCGGCGGCAAGTTTATCAGTTGGGATGCTGTTGGCACCTACCGTTAGGCGGCGCTCCAGCAACGTCTGACCGGTCACACTGGTGAGGCGGGCGGTGTAGCCTTCTTCATCAATACTGACGTTGAAGTCTCCACGTGCGGGGTTCGGGAATACTTTGTAATCCACGTCCTGAGCGAAATCATCCGCTTCCACAGCTTCTTCTACCAAGTACTCGCGGTTGTTCTCCAGGTTGACCCGTGCGCCGTTGCTCTGGCAACCACCAAGTACGATGTTGTCCAGGTGAACGTAGTCAGAGTTACCACTCGCATCACAACGGAAACGAACACGGACGTTGGTACTAAAGCCTCCGGTAGCTGTGATGGTAACGCTCTCGTTGTAGAGCGTGCTGTTATTGAAGTCTGTACCACGTGCCCAGGTTTGGACCGTCTGGAAACCAGAGCCGTTGTCTATCTGGAGCCAGAAGTCTTCGCCGTTTTCCATACTGTAGGGGTAGTAACTGAAGTCTACGGTCAGTTCTTCCAGGCTGCTAAGGTTGTAAGCGTCAGAGGTGAGCACGGAGGTGCTGGTATTGTCACGTAGGTAAACAGAGCGGGTACCCTGAATTGGGCGCGTTCTGCTGCGAACACAGTCGGAACCACCGTCGTTCCAGTTGCCGTAGCCACTCTCGAAGTTATCGGTTGCGAAGGTGATGTCCGTACAGCCACCGCCACCGGTGTCACAAGGTGTACAGCTGCCGCCGCAATCAACGCCGGTTTCGTCGCCATTCTGAACGCCGTCGTTACAAGTTGGAGCGGGTGGGCCGCCACCGCCTACGCAGAAGTTCTTCGTTTCGGAGCTAGCGAAGCTTCCTCCAGACTCACTAACACCCCCACCGCTCAGGGAGTAAGAGCCGTTGCCGTATTGGCAGCAGATACCGTCGCCGTAGCTGTCATTAATAGTGAAGTCGTAGCAGCCGTCAGGAAGGCAGAGCGTCTGGCTGTTGGTAGAGTTGTTGGCGTAGGGGCCGCCGCTGGCGACTACCGAGCCGCTGGCGTTGGTCACCGTCCAGGTAGTTTCGCTGCCGTAGTTATCGGCAATAATCGTGAGGTTCACCTCGGTGTCGGTACAGCCGCCACCGCCGCCGCCGCCGGGAACACCACAACCATTACTATTACCAAGGCTGGCACGTGGGCCAGCTAAGGCCGCTTTCATTCGGGTCTTCTGGCCTTCGGTGAAGAGGTTCATACAGCCATCGTCGGAGTAGTCCATGTAGTTCTGTACCATATCGGTGCTTCCACAGCTTACGGAGCCAATCTGGCAGCCACCGTTGCTGGCGTCAGAGAGTGGAGTGTCAGAAACGAAGTCATCGTTGCCACAGGGGCCATCGCCCCAAATGTGACGTAGGTTCAGGTAATGACCAACTTCGTGCGTGGCTGTGCGGCCAAGGTTGAAGGGCGCCTGTGCGGAACCGCCCCGGCCGAAGTAAGCGTAGTCAATCACGATACCGTCGGAGTTGCCCGCATTGGTATTGGGGAAACGGGCATAGCCAAGGCCGCCGCCGTCTAGGTTACAGACCCACATGTTCATGTAATCAGCCGTTGGCCAGGGGTTCTTACCACCACTGCTGTTGCTGTGCACGTTCTCGTTCCCGTTGGAGAACGTAGTTTGATTGGTAGAAGTGCGGGTGATACCGGAGGTAGCATTTCCGTTGGGGTCTACCGTAGCGAGACAAAACTCAATCTCAGCGTCAGCGGCCTGGCTCCAAACACCATCCGCATCACTGTTGAGGCGGCGAAAGTCTTCGTTCATTACCGCAATCTGGCTCTGAATCTGAGCATCGGAAATGTTTTGGCTGCTGTTCTGGTACACAACATGGACAACCACTGGGATGGTGAAGACAGCTTTCTCACCGGGGGTTGGCCGGAAGTTGCGGGTAAACTCTTCGAGTTTTTCCATACGGTCAATTATGGTGGGATCTTGATCAATAGCATGTTCGAGGGCCTCCATGGTGCCACAGTTGCGCTGGGCGGAGAGGGAAAGTGTACTGAATACCGCAAAGGCGAACAGTAAAAGGAAGCGGGTAATAGTTACACGCATAAGAAACGGGTATTTGCGCACGGCCTTGAAACTAAAACTGTAGACAAAGCGAAGTAGTGACAGACAAAAGAATTTAGTCTGATTGGTTAGGTAAATCCGCGATGTAATAGACAAATAGGTTTAACCTTGTTTCATGAAAGGTAAAGGCAATGCAATTTTTTAAATGTGATTTTCAGTCGCAAGTTAGCGAAAATTCGCTAGAAAGCAAATTCAACCGATTGTTTTATTGACAATTGTTTCCTTGGCAATATTTCATACAGCTACTCAAGCGGTCAAGAAACAAACCTCGAAGTTAAGGTGTGCAAAACCTTAATGAGACACCCCGGCCGAGGCGCTCTTCTGAGCGCGGGTGGGCCTGCACACCTCCCGGGCAAAACGCAACGAAAACGTGGGATAAGCAACGGCTACCGCCATGTGCTGCATCCCACGCTACGCTAAGCGTACCTCCGGGACTTACTCGTCGGCTTAGCCCGCAAATTGTGCTGCCGAGAAATTGTGCTACAAGCGCTCAAGTTGTACGCTTTCCTTCACTTATGCACTTAACTTTAGCGGATTTTCAACCTTATCGGCCTCTTCTTTCATTTTTTCATAGTCGGTCTTGATCTTAAATTCTAACTCTCTAGAATAAAGTCTCCACCAATAAAAGGCAGGTATTTCCTTACTGCTATGTACTTCTAACCTGTACATTAAGTCAATATTTGGGCTTTCTCTTTTATTAATTAGTCGGCTCAATTTTGTTTTATGAATACCTAGATTACTCGCAACGTCGGCGTTGCTCCTTCTGGTTATCTTGACGTATGCTTTTAATTGATTCGAAAAAGAGAAGGCATCATCATATTTATTTTTCTCAAAATATCCTTTAAGGCGCAACTTAAAAGCAAATAAATCTGAAGACACTAGCTCCTCTTCAGACATTGACTTAAGCCTTTCAAATCTTAGCCTAAGAAATTCTTCTCTTATTTCCTTCTGCTCTTCTTTAGGCAATTTAACGCTAAAGATGAATGAATCGGCCAACTCTTTATCAGTATAGCTTTTCTTTAAATCATTGTATACTTCTTCACTCTTCTTCATCGAACAAATAATTTTGGATTAGGAATTTTGATGATTCTCCCTCAACTGCTAACAAACGCCCAAATTGACGAAACCCATATTTACCTTGGTATAAATCAATTAGTTTCGTTTCAGGACAGACACCTTTTGTCCCCCCCTTCAGTTTTCCACTTACAAGCTTTTAGTTCGCCCACCATCTACAGGTAAATTAGTGCCGGTAATGTAACTAGCGGCGGGAGAGCTTAGAAAAGCCACAGCAAATGCAATTTCTTCAGGTTTTGCAAAACGTTTTAAAGGAATATTCTTTATCATTTCAGACCTGATATTTTCTTTAGTTATAGAAGATTTTTTGGATCTGGCATCGATAATTTCAGTCAACCGACTTGTTTCAGTAGAACCAGGCAACACATTGTTTACTGTAATCCCAAATTGGCCTACTTCGTTTGCTAAAGTTTTTGCCCAATTTGCTACTGCTGCCCGAATGGTATTAGACACTCCAAGCCCAATTAGTGGCGTCTTAACCGATGTAGATATAACATTTATAATACGTCCATAACCTTCCTCTTTCATGCCCTCCATTACAGCTTTCGTTAAAATATGACTGCAAACCAGGTGGTTGTGAAAAGCTTGTATGAAGTCTTCGGGGGCAGCATTTAAAATTGCTCCTCCTTTAGGACCACCAGTGTTATTAACCAATATATGTATTGGTTGGGAGCGAACCAATGCGTGCGCTTGCTTTTCTAAATTCGTACTATCCGAAAAATCCGCTTGTAAGTAAGCATGTACTTGACCTTTAGATGTGTCTAATTGAGATTGAACCTCTTTTAGCTTGTCTATACTTCTAGCAACTAAGGTTATGTTCGCACCTAACGCTGCCAACTGAATGGAGATCGCTTTACCAATCCCTTTACTGCTTCCACATACAAGAGCGTTTTTATGTAATAAACTTAAATTCATAATTGACTTCTTATTTTGTGCTTTCTATTATTTTTTTTGTCATCGTATTTCTAATGACCTTTGACACACAATTTGCGTCTCCTTCCTCAAAAACTCGAATAGATACTTTGTCTTTGTTTTTCATTTTTCCACTTATAACTGACGTTCAGTATTCGCATTACATTCCACCAATGTCCCTGCGAATGCTTCGCGCCCATAAACTAATGAAACCGGGAGACTATACCGAGTAGCAGCAGATCCCACCCCCCGTAAACCTTCCCCTGCACCTGCGCTCCGCGCCCATATCATCGTGTTTATCAAAATTCAAATCAGGCGATGTACCAAACGTAAGGATGGTTATAAAGTGTCCGGTTAAAGTGCTATTGCCCCAAAAGGTTACCAGACAGCCGCTTCGGAGCAAAACTCCTCAACCGAGCACAAAATCAGGGCTCCTTACTAAACCCATACCCCCGCTTCCCCTCAAAGCTCTTACCTTTCAAAATACTCTCGTAGCAAGCGGAGTGGAGCCTAAGCCGCGTATCCAGTTTCCCGAAAGTATTATTGTTCATACTCGGGTAAGTACGGTTGGAGAGCACGACAAAAACCATATCCTCCACCGGGTCCGCCCAGGCAGCGATGCCGGTGAAGCCCAGGTGGCCAAAAGCCCGCTCGGAAGCGTAGGGAGATAGGTTCATGCGCCGGTCTTCGTTGAGCTGTTTCATATCAAAGCCGAGACCACGGCGCGTTTCGCTGGCGTAGCGGTGAGCGAAGAGACGAACCGTTTCGGGCCGCAAATACTGTACCCCGCCGTAGTTTCCTTCCTGCAGCAGCATTTGAAAGATCGTAGCAACGTCGCGCGCCGAGCCAAACAGGCCAGCATGGCCACTAACGCCACCGAGCATGGCCGCCCCCATATCATGTACGGTACCGTGAACTTTGGCGTTGCGGAAGTAATTGTCATTTTCCGTAGGTGGAATGCGACTCTTGGGAAAGGTCCTTAAAGGCTTATAGGTAATAGTCTCCAGGCCCATTGGGCGGTAGAAGTTACGGGCGGCATATTCGTCTACCGTCAGGCCGGAAACCTGATCGATGAGTTTCGCCATGATGTAAAACCCGAGGTCGCTGTAGCGGTACTGGCCTTCGTTGGGCAGCTCATTGGTATAGAGTTTGTGCCACATCGAATCGATGTAAGTCTTGTGCATGAACAGCTTTTCGGAAACTTCGACTTGGAAGTCTCCCGTGCGCCGGCTCCGGTAGAATTGGGAGCTTGGCTTACCGTCGGCATTCAGCGTTTCCACGTAGAAGGGGATCCAGCTGCGCAGGCCAGCCCGGTGGGCCAGAATGGGCCGTAGGGTAAGAAATTCGACTTCAGTGCCCACCATTTCGGGCATATAATTACTGATCGGCACGTCCAGATTAAGCTTACCATCTTCTACCAGTTTCATGATTGATAGCGTGGTGGCGCAAACTTTCGTAAGGCTGGCAAGGTCATAAATATCACTGGGGTCTACCTTCCGGGATTGCCGGCTGTAGGTATGCCGGCCAAAACCTTTTTCGTAGACGATTTTACCGTTCCGCCCTACAAGAACAACCATCCCCGGCGTCGCTTTGCGAGACATGGCCTGATTCGCGAGCTTCGTCACCTTTGCGTCCAGCAGGTTCCCGTCAATACCTACCGCCTCCGGGGTAGCGTAGCCCATCCGGAAGGTGGCTGCAGTCTCCAGCCCGGCGTTGAACGCCGAGGAAGGGCTGGCCGTAACGGGCAACCGACCGTTGATTCTGTTCGCACCGAACAGGCCCTGCGCCGCAGCATCCTGGGCGACCTCATCCCGGCTGTAGGCCATCAGCACCGTCCCGAAGCCATCTAACGCAGACAAACTGTAAGGGTTTCCGAACACATTAATGACGACCTCAGCCTTGGCATCCAACGCCCGCAAAAGACCAAGCACTTCCGGCCCAATGGGTACTTTCTCCAGAAACCGGCTTCCATCGGAGTATAGCGCCACAATCACCTGATCTCCGGCGCCAACTGCGTTTTCGATCCGTTGGCGGTCCGCTTTGGACACCCTGTACGGTGTATTGAGGTGCGTCGTCTTCACGTAGTCATCTACCCGGCGGCTGAATGCCGTTGGACTCTGCAAACCAACATGAACAGTGACAACCTTACCCCGAGCCTTTGGCTGAAGGGGGATCAGTTTCTCGCTATCGCGCACCAGGGTCATCGCGTTTTCGAAGAGGCGCTGCTTGAGAGCGTAAGCTTCGGGGCTATTGAGTTGGCCCCGGAGGTTTTCTGCATTCGGATAAGTTCGACGATTAAGCCCTAGTCGGTACTTGCTCAGCAGAATGCGGCGGACCTTTTTTTCTATATCCCCTTCGGTAATCTTTCCTTCGCTGATGTAACGTTTAATGGCAGCAATGGCGGCGGGAGTACTTTCTGGCAACAAAAGGATGTCAGAATCAGCCATGATGGCTTCGGCCTCCACCTCACCGTTATCGTAATGATTGGTTACGCCTTTCATTTCCAACCCGTCCGTAAATACCAGGCCGGTAAAACCCAGTTCATGGCGCAGCAGGTCGGTAATTACCTGGACGCTCATGGAGGTTGGGCGGTTCTTCCGATCATCCAGAGCAGGGATCTGCAGGTGAGCAGCCATAATGGAGCCAATACCGTAACGGATGAGTGCTTTGAAGGGGTAGAGTTCAAGGCTGTCCAGCCGGGCGCGATCGTGTTTGATCACAGGAAGGTCGTAATGGCTATCCGTGCCGGTATCTCCGTGGCCGGGGAAGTGCTTTGCACTCGCCAGAATACCATTGTCCTGAAGTCCCTTCATGTACTGGTAGCCTTTCGCCATCACGTTGTAGCGATCTTCGCCGAAGCTACGGGTGTTGATGACAGGATTGTTAGGGTTATTGTTTACGTCCAGTACGGGGCTGAAGCTCACGTTTACCCCCATGCGGTGCATCTGCCGGGCAATCTCAGCCCCCATATCATAGATCAATTCATTGTTTCGGATCGCACCGAGTGCGATTTGCTTGGGAAAACTGATCGTTTGCTTGGGCAAGCGCATACCCAGTCCCCATTCAGCATCCATGCTGATCATCAGCGGCAAGTTACTGAGGGCCTGGTATTCGTTGGTCAGGGCCAGTTGCTTTTCGGGGGTACCTTGGAAAAAGCAGAGGCCACCAACGTGGTATTTCTTTATTTCGGCCTTTACGTGGGCAATATGGTTTGCCCCACGATCAGAGTGGGCACGCAACATGATGAGTTGCCCCAGCTGGTGGTCCAGGTCCATCGTCGCAAAAACAGAATCGACCCAGCGGGTCTCTTCCATTGAATAAATAGACAGGTCGCCTTTGTAGGCACGCTGCGCCGTCAGGCCGGAGGCCGCAATAAGCAGGAGTAGGGTAAAGAAACGCGGAATCATGTTCATATCAGGGGAAAGACTGGGGTAAAAGCTATCTGAAAATAATAAGGCGCGGCCGCAGGATGCAAGGCGGATGTTTACGTACAACGCTCTTTGTCATCAACTTCATTCTTAAACTATGGAAAACCTTTGTTAAAGTGGGCCGGGGATCAAGGTACGTAATCTATATTCAAATATTGTAGTTACCGTGAATAAGGTCTATTCCTAGGATATTTCGTTTGCTAAGGCTTCGTCACGCTGGTTTCTGAACGGCTATGCTCGCTGCCGCTCGTAACCTCACCCCCAGCCCCTCTCCTGGGGAGAGGGAAGCAAAGTTATGCCTGGATATAAGGCCAAAAACTGTGCGATACTAACATCGCTAAACATGAGTAATCCCGGTTTTGGCCGGAAAACGCAACGCGTTTCCCCTTGCTAAAGCCCCTTTTGCTACGCGGCTACCTGAGGCGGTCCGCCAAACCAGCGGCGAGGGGTTGGGGTGAGGTTACAGGCGTAGTCGTTCCAGAATTTCCATATTTATACCCCTCCCAAGCGCGCGCCCTAAGCCTATTTTATTCATAAAGAGATTCCCTCACCACCTGGCCAAACCCCTCCACTAGCATATTTATCCCTGCCTCGTCTACTGTTTCCAGCTCTGGTAGTTCCACCAGCGGCCAGACCCCGGTCTGCTCCCCAACGATCCGAACCGTCTCCGGGTTGTCTCCTCCGGAATAAATCAGCCCCGCCAACGGGATACTTCTTCGTTGCAAATAATCGATGCTCAGCAGCGTATGGTTGATGCTGCCCAGGTAGTGTCTTGATACAAGGATAACGGGCAACCCAAGCTGAACGATTAAATCCGCTACTGTTTCCCGATCATTGATCGGGACAAGCAGGCCACCAGCTCCTTCCACAATCAAATTTCTGCCGTTGGTCTCGGGCAAGGTAAAATCAGCAAGACTGATCTCTACCCCATCGATCCGGGCGGCGTAGTGCGGGCTTGCGGGAGTGTTCAGCGCATGACGAACGGGATGGAACCGCTTGCCGGGCGACCCTGTCCAGGCTTTCACCCGGTCGGTATCCCCAAAGTCGAGATCACCAGCCTGAATAGGTTTCCAGTAATCTGCATCGAGGGCCTTTTGTAAAAAGGCGGAGGTGACGGTTTTGCCTGCATCGGTGTGGATGCCAGAGATGAAAAACATAGATTGATAGAAGTTAGATTGATCGATTTATAGAAGGTAGATTTATAGGCTACCGCAAAAAGTAGATTGATAGTGTGATAGGTTGAGAGAGCTGCTGCATCAAGATGCTCACTTCGTTCGTAAAACTTGTCTTCAATTATCTCTTTGGCGGAAAAACTTGCTGCTTAGGGACGCCGCTACGAGCGGAGCGAGCATAGATTTGCAGCAGCCTATTAATCTACCATACTATCACATCTATTAATCTAAAGAAAGTACTCTACCGCCAGCTCGTATCCCCGTAAGCCAAAACCGACAATTATCCCTTCCGCTACGGGTGAAACATAGCTATGGTGCCGAAAGCTTTCGCGCTTGTGAACGTTAGAGATATGCACCTCAATGACTGGCGTTTCGATGCCGGAAATCGCATCGGCTAAAGCGATGCTGGTATGGGTTAAAGCTCCGGCGTTTAGAATTATGCCGTCGTAATGAAAGCCTACTTCGTGGAGCTTGTCCAGTAGTTCTCCTTCGTGGTTACTCTGAAAATAGGTGAGTTCTACATCAGAATCGACAAACTTTCCTTTCAGGTGGATCATAAAATCCTCGAAGGTGTCTTCCCCGTAAATTTCTGGTTCGCGGCGGCCGAGAAGGTTCAGGTTGGGACCGTTTATGATGATTACTCTAAGCATAGTGGGTAGAATGTAGTGATTAGTAGGTAGTACTGCCGCACGCGGCAGGCCAGGCAGATGCTACGGCACCAGAAAACATGGCAGAAACATCCGAAACTACAGTCACAAAGTTAGTACTTGATCTTGTATCGTAGCTTTGTGACAAAGGTATATGACATCCTGAGTGTTGAAAGATACAGCAGTGTTCCTAAGCCTTACATGGTGCGGTAGCAATATCACGCCTGCCATATGCGGTAGCACTACCAACTACAAACTACCCACTACAGACTATGGTCGCTCAGTTCTTTCGCAACGCCGTCCTGCAAGTATCCCTCAACCTGATGGTGAAGGGTGTTTACCTCTTCGCCGTAGAGCGGATGGTCCAGAACGTGCTGCCCGAAGGTGACTACGGACTCTACTTTGCACTACTCGGCCTGGGGATGTTACTTCAGGTGATCGCAGACTTTGGCCTTCAGTTGTTCAACAGTAGGGTACTGGCCGGGCACCGGCACTTGCTGGCCAAATACTTCCCCTATTTTATCGGGTTAAAGCTCCTACTCGGTTCCGTCTTCATCCTCACCTTACTTACTGTAGGAATTTTGCTTGGCTACCGGGGCGAGGCCATTTACTTGTTGTTACTGGCAGGCGGAATTCAATTTTTCAACAGTATTGTACTTTACCTGAGGTCAAATTTGTCCGGGTTGGGCAAGTATGCTACGGACGGATGGTTCAGCATCATGGACAAAAGCCTGATGATTCTCTCCGTTGGCAGTATTCTGTTATTTGCTCCGCAGGAACTCACCATTCTGCGGTTTGCGAGTTTGCAGCTGGCAAGTTGGGTGCTTACGGCAGCTGCGCTGGTTTTTGTCATTAGCGACCGACTACCGCGGAAGTTGCCCAAGTTCAAGAAAGCCACCTTTGGGTTGCTGCTGCGGGGAGGAGCCCCCTATGCCCTTGCGGTCTTTTTGGCTACAGCTTACACCCGAACGGATGCGGTGATGATTGAACGACTACTCACTAACGGAGCTGCGGCGGCTGATCATTACGCTGCGGGCTACCGTCTGCTGGACGCGCTCAACATGATCGGGTGGCTTTTAGCTGGCCTGCTCATCCCGATGTACGCCCGGCTGCACCGGCATAAAGAAAGCCTGCTTCCCTTACTGAGATTTAGTGCACAGCTGTTGTTAGCAGGTTCGGTTTGTGCCGCCGTACCGTTGGCCTTTTACAGTCAAGAAATCACAGAACTGCTTTACCCGGAGTTCGCAGAGCCGCGCACTGGTCATATTCTTTTCTTTCTGGCCTTCAGCTTTGTAGCGCAAAGCCTCAACTATGCCTACGGAGCACTACTCAGTGCAACTGGCTTCATCGGGCGAATGAACAAGATTTATGCGCTGGGCATCGTGCTTAACCTCGGTGGAAACCTTTGGGCGCTTCCCCGCTATGGGGCAGCTGGGGCAGCGGCGGTTACCCTGGTCACACAGGGTTTCGTGGCCGTTACGCAAGCCATCCTGGCTCACCGATGGCACAGCTTGCCCGGCAAAACAATAGCCTGGCTCCGAATACTGCTCTTTTCAACCCTCCTTGCATCCTGCGGCCTCGCCCTTATTCACTTTCATCCGCTCCCCTGGCTAATTGCTTGTGTATTGCTCGGCGTCTTCGGTATTGCACTTGCCATCTTATTGAACCTGATTGACCTTAAACAACTATCAACGCTCAAGAAGTAGATTTTTTTGGCGCGCACGCAGGTGCGAAAAGGGTTTTAAGCGTGAACTGTTCTAATTTGAGGACCTACACTAAACCAACACCACTCAGGACCGTTACTACGGCATGCACGTACAAAAGCACTTCGGTAAGCAAGGGATTTTATTGGTCAACCTCGGTACGCCCGATGCCCCGACCCCTAAAGCCGTAAATCGCTACCTCGGCGAATTCCTGACCGACCCGAGGGTGATTGACAATCTCCCCTACCCCGCTCAACAGCTTTTAGTACGTGGCATCATCGCCCCCGTCCGTTCCGGCATCGTAAATCCTTTCAAAGCTGGTGGTTCGACCAAGCTATATCAGGAACTCTGGACCGAGAACGGCAGCCCACTCAAGTACTACGGCGAATTGCTTACCGAAGCTGTTGCTAAAGAGATGGGAGACGACTACATCGTCCGCCTGGCGATGCGCTACCAGAACCCGAGCATCAAATCCGCCGTAAAGGAACTGATGGATGAGGGCGTGAGCAGCATCACCATCTTCCCCCTCTTCCCGCAGTACGCCAGTGCAACCACCGGCTCCGTCCACGAAGAAGTGATGCGAATCCTGATGAAAGAGCAAGGCATCCCCAACCTCAACCTTGTCAATAGTTACTATGAGCACCCGGACCTGATCAAAGTCTTCGCCGATAACGCCCGCGACCTGGGCCCGTTGGATCAGTGGGACCACATCATCTTCAGTTACCACGGCTTGCCGCAACGACAATTAAAAAAGGGAGACCCCAGCAATTGTCATTGCTACTCCGACGGGACCAACAGCTGCTGCAACTCCATAAGTAAGGTGAACCAGTTCTGCTACTCGGCGCAGTGCGCCGCCACCACGCGTGCCATCGTCGCCGAGCTAGGCCTTGAAGAAGGCAGCTACACGACTTCCTTCCAAAGCCGCTTAGGTTTTGATGACTGGGCTAAGCCTTACACCATTGATGTGCTGGAAGACCTCGCAAAAAACAAAGGCGCGAAGAAATTGCTCTGCTTCAGCCCCGCTTTCGTGGCTGACTGCCTGGAGACCACCATTGAAATCGGCCTGGAATATCAGGAAGAGTTTGAGGAATGGGGTGGTGAACACATCCAGCTTGTGCCTTCTCTGAACGGAGACCCGCGCTGGATCAATGCCGTAGTGGAGATGTTACGGCAGGAGACGGGGGCAGCAGTACCGGTTTAAGTACTGTCTTCAAATTAGTGGTACGCTACGGTCTTTACCGTAGCAAGCAAGAAAATGGTGGAAGAGCCGTGCATGGAGCACAGCTCCACCACCATTTTTTTAGTTTAATTTAACGTTTTAGCCGGCATCCAAACCGAAGCTCGCAGCGTATTGATAAATAAGAACCCGAGTCTGATATTCCGGGCGCCTCCCCCTCCAAAAAAAACCGAATGAAACGATTCTACCTCCTGACCCTCCTTTTCTTTGCCCTTCTCACTACCGTTACCGCCCAGGACCGTGTAACGGTAAAAGGCTACGTCCGTGATGCCGGTAACGGAGAAACCCTCATTGGTGCTACCGTACTCCTCAGTGGCACAACCAAAGGCACAACTACGAACGAGTACGGCTTCTACTCCCTCACCGTTGACCCCGGCAATTATACACTGGTGGCTACCTACCTCGGGTATGAAGACATACGCCGGGACGTAGAGCTGATAGGTAATGCAACCGAAGACTTTGAGATGGCCGAGTCTGGCACGGCACTGGCCGAAGTCGTTGTTACGGCCAAGGAGGAGGACAACAACGTTAGTGCGGTACAAATGTCCGTCGAGAACCTCCAAATGAGTACCATTGAACGACTACCCGCCCTGCTTGGTGAAGTAGATGTTTTGCGCAGTATCCAGCTCTTGCCGGGAGTAACCTCGGTTGGGGAGGGAGCAGCGGGCTTCAACGTCCGGGGCGGTTCAATTGATCAAAACCTGGTGATTCTGGACGAGGCTCCGGTTTTCAACTCCAGCCATCTTTTTGGTTTTTTCTCGGTTTTCAACCCGGATGCGGTAAAAGGCGTCAAGCTCTATAAAGGTGGCATCCCCGCCCGTTACGGTGGCCGGCTTAGTTCTATCCTGGATGTTCGTATGAAAGAAGGCAACAACAAACAATTTGAGATGCAGGGTGGCATCGGTACCATCTTCAGCCGGCTCAGTGTGGAAGCTCCAATTGTTAAGGATAAGTCTTCTTTCCTACTCGCTGGGCGGCGGTCTTACATTGACGTACTTGCCGCTCCCTTTCTGGGCGACAACCTTGCTGGTACCAAGCTTAATTTCTACGACCTGACGCTGAAAACAAATTATAAATTTTCTGACAAAGACCAGTTATTCCTTTCTGGTTACCTCGGTCGTGATGTTTTCGCCCCTGGCGATCAAGCAGGCTTTAGTTGGGGCAATACCACCGGTACGCTGCGCTGGAATCACCTCTTCAACGACCGGTTGTTTAGTAACCTTACCCTCTACTACTCTGACTACGACTACGCCATCAACTTTGGCGATGACCCCGAAGAAGACGCCTTTGACTGGGACGCAAGTATCGTTAACTTTAGTGCCAAGCCCGAGTTCAGCTACTTTCTCAGCCCGGACAACGTCCTTCGTTTCGGGGGGCAGGGCATATACTACCGCTTTGAGCCTGCCAACGCCGTTGCCGTTAGTGATGGTGCGGAAATCGACATCAGTGTCAACAACCAATGGGCCATCGAAAGCGCGGTCTTTGTAGAAAATGAGCTGAGCTTGCTAAAGAATAAGATCAAGCTGAATTATGGTGTTCGCCTTAGTCATTTCGCCTACCTGAGTGGCCGGCCGGTCTACGAGTTTGGTGAAGCGCCGCGCGAAGGATTTGCGCGTCCACTCACCAGCGTGACCCAAACGGAAAAAGGGGAAACCATTAAAGACTGGTTTAACCTTGAGCCCCGCGCAGCGGTGCAGTACCAGCTTAATCCTGCCAGCTCCTTGAAGGCCAGCTACCAGCGCACAGCACAATACATCCACCTACTTAGCAATACTACGGCTTCGATCCCGCTGGACATCTGGACGCCCAGCACCAATAACATCGACCCTTCACTAGCGGATCAGTTTGCCATTGGCTACTTCCGCAACTTTAAGGAGAACACCTACGAGGCAAGTCTGGAGCTTTACTATAAAGATTTCAAAAACCTGATCGACTACGTTGACGGAGCCGACCTGGTACTGAACGAATTTGTTGAAGGCCAGACCATTGCGGGTGAAGGCCGTGCCTACGGCACCGAATTCCAGCTCAAAAAAGTGAAGGGCCGCTTCAACGGTTGGATCAGCTATACCCTGGCGAAGAGTGAACGCCTTACCCCCGGTGTGAACAACAACGAGTACTACGACAACCGATTTGACCAGACCCACAACTTCAACATCACCGGCTTTTACGACCTCTCCGACCGGGCAACGCTGAGCGCTACCTTCGTTTACAATACGGGTACGCCAGTTACGCTGGCGAGTGCGGGCTACTACCAGCTGGGCTACTTCATTCCGCACAACGAAGAGGGCGGCCGCAATAACTTCCGCATCCCCGATTATCACCGGCTCGACGTTTCGGTTACGCTCGATCCAAAAAAAGAAAAAGCCAACCGCCGTTGGCAAGGGCAGTGGGTGTTTGGCGTTTACAACCTTTACGGCCGGCGCAACGCCTTTACGGTTTCCGGTACGCAGAGTTCGGGGCGGGTTATTCCAGGCATGCCCATCATGACCGAAGCCAACCAGCTTAGTGTGGTCGGCAGTATCATCCCCAGCATCAGCTACAACTTCAAATTCAAGTAAAATCTCCCCCTGCACCTGCGACCGCGCCTCTACTTCCCAAAAAGGATTTGGGCGATAAACGCGGGTGCAAAGATTGTTTGACATGAGCAAAGTTCAACTCTTCATTGCGGCCTCCCTGGACGGGAAAATTGCCCGACCGGACGGCGACGTTTCCTGGCTGGAAGAATACCCAAATCCAGACGGCCAGGACTATGGCTACGGCAGCTTCTACGCTGGCATCGGGACCGTGGTGATGGGCCGCAAAACCTACGAAGACATCCTGGGTTTTGACGTTCCATGGCCCTATGCAAACGCCCGAACCTACGTTATTACTTCGGACAAAGACCTTGCCACTCCATCCCCAAAAACAGCCTTATTGCACAGCATCGACGCTGCCGCAATCGGAAAGATCACTGATGCATCCACAGGGAATGTCTGGGTAGTGGGCGGCGGAAAAATAATCTCCGCCTTTCTTTCCGCTGATCTGGTGGACGAGCTGACCCTTACGGTGATCCCCCGGATTTTAGGTGCGGGCATTCCTCTTTTCCCCGAGACTACGCCCGAGACCCATCTGAAACTAAAGACCGCCGAACCCTTCCCCAGCGGATTTGTGAACCTTGTTTACACACGAAACAATATCTAAGACCCTTTCAAAAATAATATTATGCGTAAGACATCACTTCGTTTTCTCGCCCTTTCCACCTTTCTTGCCCTCGCTCTTTACTCCTGTGAAGACCCCGTCACCCTGGAATCCCGCTTTCAGGAGCCTCAACTGGTGGTAGAAGCCTGGCTTAACAACATCTCTGAACCTCAGACTATTTTGCTTACGGAGACCCAGGATTACTATGACAACCGTCTTCCAACGCCCGTAACGGACGCCCAAGTCGTCGTTTGCCAAACGGTGGACCAACAACCAACTGCCAACTGTTTTATTTTCGATCATGAAGGCGAAGGCCGCTATATTTGGGAACCCGCGCCGGGCCAGACGCTGGGCGAGGTGGATATGGAATTCGGACTCGGCATTCAGCGGGGTGATAAGCAATACGCGTCGATCTCCACTATGAACCGGACAGCAACGATCGATTCCATCAGTTTTCAGCTTGAGGAAGAATCTCTTGGCCTTGATGAAGGCCTCTACGCCCAGTTGTACGCCCGTGACCCGGTAGGGACCGGAGATGCTTATCTCATTCGGACCACTTTCAACGACACACTGCTCCTCAACCCGGGAGAATTCAACTTGGCTTATGATGCAACTTTCAGCCCCGGCACTACAACGGATGGCATCACTTTCATTTTCCCAATCCGTTTCTCCATTAACAAGCAGGATGAGGACGGGGGCATCATCCCCCTTGAACAAGGCGACCACCTAGCCGTAGAAGTTATTTCCCTCAGTGACGAAGCTTACTTGTTCCTACGCATAGTTGCTGAACAGATCAACAACGGAGGGAGTGGGCTTTTCGACCTGCCCGTTGCCAATGCCCCGGGAAATATCTTAGAGGTGGAAAATCAGGAGCCAATCCTCGGCTTTTTTAACGTTGCCGCAACAGCTCGAGTGGAGCGAACAGTAGAATAAATATTTTTTCATGCCATTTAAACCTCTTTTCTGGGCACTTAAGACACCAATATTGGCCGCCTTGGCTCCAAATATTGGCTCACTCGAAATTTCGTCTCTATATTGCGTGACTAAATTGATCTCTTAACGTCTACATAACGATTACTGAACCATCCCCTGGTTGATAATCCGTTGAAATTTTTACGAAATGTCGCGTGTCAAGGCCCATGGTGTTTGTCAACCAGAAATGGAAGACCTGGACATTATTATTGCTTACCGTGAACGCCGCAATGCGACCTGTTTTCGCTTGCTGCATGATCGCTATGCCTCCAAAATCTATGGCAAAGCGCTCACGATGTTAAAAAAGGAAGCCTCCGCAAAGGACGCTACGCAAGAGATCTTCACTAAAATCTTCCTCAGTCTAGGCAAGTTCCAGGGTCAATCCAAGTTCTCAACCTGGGTTTATTCAGTTACTTACAATTATTGTATTGACCTGATTCGAAAAGAGAAACGAAGTCGTGATCTTTTTGCCGAAGAGGTAGAAAATCCTCCGGACGTGGAAGCGGAAGATGTGCCGGATGCTGCACTCACTACCATGAAAGTGAATGAACTTAGGCATGTGTTACGAAATATTAGTGATACCGACCGTACGCTCTTACTTCTAAAATATAAAGACGGAATTAAAATAAGAGAAATCGCCAAGATGTACGACAAGAACGAATCGGCGATAAAAATGCAACTAAAACGAGCGAAAGAAAAAGCGAAGCGAAAACATGAAGAACTTTTCGCACACACCAAAAATGACTGATGAATAGCTTTTTACAATTACATAATGAGGAACAAAAGGTTTTCGTACAAGAGTACGAGAAAGATGTCCGTAATAATGTAGAGTCTAGGCTAAAAACGATACATTTCATCAGCGACATATTAGAACATTTTATACCCATATTTTCTGACACTTTGACCGTTCTGGCAGGCGGTGGCGTTATTGACCCTGAGGATACCTACCTCACGATTGAAGATGACGGCTCCCCAACCCCTCCCCCTATCCCCGGAACGCCCGGAGGAGATGATGTCATTCGTTAATAGACCCCATGCAGTTACCAGTACCAGAAAAAAGTAAAAGTATCGTTGACGCCCTGTACGACCAGGTGCTCCAGATGTTTGACGTGATTCCCGCACTATTAAAGGGGCTAATTATCCTCCTAATTGGAATCCTTCTGGCCAAATTCGTCCGAAGGATTATACAACGAGTGCTGACCTCAATAGGTGTCGACAAGTTGGCCGACCGGTTAATGAGTATTGACATATTCAAGAACTCGAAGATTAACCTTGTTCCAAGTTCCATTATTTCATCGTTGACGTACTACTTCATCGTCATCATCTTCGCTATGGCTACCGTTGAGGCGATGGGGCTAAAGATCATCTCTGATCTACTCAAAGACCTGATAGATTATATTCCTAATGGTGTTACAGCATTATTAATTTTAGTCATTGGCCTTTTCATTGCCGATGCCGTCAAAAAACTGATTAGGGGAACCTGTCATTCACTGGGCATTAGTTCTGGGAATCTAATTGCTAACGTAGTCTTTTATTTCATTCTGTTGAACATCATCCTTATTGCACTGCGTCAGGCTAAGTTGCAGACAGCGTTCATGGAAGAAAACATCGCCACTATTCTTGCGGGGGTTGCCGGAGCTTTTGCCATTGGTTACGGTCTGGCGAGTAAGGACGTGATGACCAGCATCCTGGCTGGGTTTTATAGTCGTGATAAGTTTCATATCGGAGACGAGATCACTATCGACGGAAAGCGAGGAGAGGTAATCACGATTAACAACAATAACATCATTCTTCGTTCCGATGAAAGTGAGTACGTAGTACCATTCAGTAAAGTGACATCAGACGGGGTAGAGATTCATATAAGACGAGATAAAGGCCCGGCACTGCCTCCACACGAAGGAACCTAACCCGGATAACTTTCATATCTCGATCAATAAGGCTACACCGCATACACAGAGCAAAAATAAATACAGCTCCACGATGCGGCACGATATTTACCTCCTTAATTCCCTGCACCAGACCCTCAAAGTAGAGTGACCTTGCTTCGGACTTAACGTCCCAGTAACCGGGTGTGGTCCTTCTACGCCCTTCACAACTCAGACTATTTTATCAACTAACACATTACTTTACATGAAGAATGTATTCTACTTTATCCTCCTGCTCGTACTGACTACCGGTGGGCTTCAGGCACAAACTATCGAAGAGCTAAAGGCTAAAAAAGCCGAACTCATGGAAGCCCAGGGTGTCAAGCAGGCCGAAGCGGACGCTTTCAATGGAGATATTGCTGACTTAGGTAAGCAAATTGAATTACTCTCCGGGTGGCAAACTGGCCTTAGCGGTCTTCTCGGCCTCAACTTCGGCAGTTCTAACAACTGGCAAGCCAATGCAAACCGCAACAGCTCTTCGTCTACCCTTACGCTTGGTGTGAACGCATATGCAAACAACATCAAAGAGAAGAGTTTCTGGCGAAACACTCTAACGTCTAACGTTAGCTGGCAAGGCCTCGACAATGACACCAAAGACAACGTAGATGGTGGAGACTTCCTCGAAAATCGTAACGGCGACGTATTAATCGCGTCTTCACTCTACGGTCTTCGTTTAACCCCTGACCTGGCCGCTACCGCTTTGGGAGACCTGAACACCTCAGTTTTCAACTTCCTTAGCCCGGGTACCGCTGACATTGGTGTAGGTGCAACCTGGACTCCGTCCTCCATTCCTAATCTGGTAGTGGTTGCTCACCCCCTCACTTACCACTGGGCTTTCTCTGGTTTTGAGGGAGTAGAAAGCCAAGCTGCCCTTGGTGCAAAGCTGAAGGCTACTTACTCACTTGAGCTTCCTGGTGGCGTAGCATGGTCTTCTAACCTTGGCATGTTCTTGCCCTACAGCAATGAAAAGACCATGATTTCTTTCCTGGACGACGACAATATGCCACAGATGAGCGAAGAAGGCTTATTTGAATACACCTGGATCAACTCCTTCAACATTGCTGACCTTTGGAAAGGTGTTGGCCTCGGTTTCACCGTAGGTATCCGGAATGCTGGCTTTGAGTACCCTGAAGGACTTCAGACTTACACGGCTTTGGGCCTCACATACGGTTTCTAAAGAGTATCCTTTAAAACTTCTTATTTGCCCCCCAACCGGACTTACTGCTGGTTGGGGGGCTTTTTTTCTAAATAAGGAATCTAAGGGGCGTCGTATCTTTGTCCTAATGGCAAAAATCTATCCTACCGACCTATTCAACTTCCTGCGCAAGCAGACACCCCGCCGTGTGGGTAACGCCCTGAAAGTAGTCGCTAGCTACTACGCTACACGTTGGCTACAGAAGCCCCAAGTTTGGGGAAAGCCCTTTACCGTATCCTTTGAACCTACTACCGCTTGCAACCTTCGTTGTCCGGAATGCCCAAGCGGATTGCGGGAATTCACCCGTCCTACCGGCAACCTTAAAGCAGACTTTTTCCGCCGTACTATGGACGAAATTGCGGACCGGTTACTCTACCTGATTTTTTATTTCCAGGGCGAACCCTATATCAATCCAAATTTCCTGGACATGGTAAAAGATGCCTCGGATCGCGGCATCTACACCATTACTTCCACCAACGGTCATTTCCTGAATGATGCCAATGCCAAACGAACAATTGAAAGTGGCCTGGACCGGCTCATCATCTCCGTAGACGGCACCACCCAGGAAGTGTATGAGCAGTATAGGAAAGAAGGCAAACTGGAGTCCGTTCTTCAGGGTGCCCGTAACTTGGTCAAGTGGAAAAAAGAACTCAATTCCCCTACCCCTCATCTGATTTTTCAGTTCCTGGTGGTAAAGCCCAACGAACATCAGATGGGTGATGTAGTCCGCTTGGCGGATGAAATCGGAATTGACGAGGTGAAATTTAAAACAGCTCAACTCTACGACTACAAACACGGCAACCCCCTAATGCCGACCAACGAAAAGTACGCACGTTATTACAAAACGAAGGATGGTACTTACGCTCAAAAGAATAAAATGCAAAACCACTGCTGGAAGCTCTGGCACTCTTGCGTTATTACCTGGGACGGGCTAGTTGCACCTTGCTGCTTTGATAAGGATGTTACCCACCGCCTCGGAGATGTAAAAACCGAAACCCTCGACCAGGTCTGGGAAGGAGCTGCTTATGACGACTTCAGAACTAAGCTACTAAAAGGCCGTTCCGAAATTGACATCTGTCAAAATTGTACCGAAGGGTGCGAAGTATGGCTCGGAGCGGAAGTCTAGGTGACCTATGCGTAACGATAGAAAAGAGGAGATAGAGCTGTTGGTTTAGTCGCCCGCCCATGAAAAACATTAGTCATCCCAAACTTTGGGTAGTGTTTTGGAAGTTCCTCATATTTACAAGCTGGATTGTGGCAAAAAAAGTGATCAGCGATCACCATTCAGGCAAAACTGCTCTAAATGCTGATCGCTGATCGCTAAAATTCTTACCAGCCATTACAAAACATGGCAATTCATTCCAATAATTAGCTGCACTATACTTCGTGCTTGGGATGACTCATGTTTCCGCTTGAATATCAACAAAGATGTAATATTTACTGGAAACTACGCAAGCGAACGTGACGCTCCGTGTATTCAAAGCCTTCGTAGACACCGGGGCAATCGGTACAACTTAATTTCATGTCTTGCCCTTCCTGAACTACGTCAAAAGGCACATTATGACTAGCCCAAATACGGGTATCCGCATCATTGTTAACGTTATCTAACATCATGACCTTGGAAGTATTGTCGTAGCTAAAAGCCAATGTAGTTGAGTTTTGAGCAGGCACGGTCACCTCAGTTGAGCCACCATTGCAATCTACTACCGCGTAGGTTTCAGCATCACGTGCGTTGTCATTTCCTACGGCGCACCATTCGGTTCCGCAGTCAGAAAATACAAGTAAGGAAGAACTCAGGAATACCTCCTGTGTTACTCCGGTCTTACCTACGAAGATGACGCTCCGTTGCTCAGCAGAAAGCGGTAAATCACCTTTAGGAAGCAACTCAACTTGGACGCGCGGAGCGTCTACATTACGATCGATTTCGGCACAGGATGTCAGCAGAGCAAGGGCCATTACGGCAAGGGTAGAAATTCTCTTTAGCATAATTCGGGTGAATTAATGGGTGAAGTTGGTGGGTGTATCTGTAACAATGACAGGAAGATAGTAACATTCGTGGCAAAGAGGTAAAATAACGCACAGAATTTTAACCTCTTAGGGGCGAAAAAGCCCATAAGAAGTCGGAAAACCGTAATTTAGAGTGACATCCTGTTCAAGCATCAATCCTACTTACTATGTACAAACCTACCTCTCCTGAAGACTATATAGCCAATGCGCCAGCGCATTATCGCACGGGTCTTACTAAAATCCGTGAAGTATTGATCAGCTTCGACCTGGAAGAAAACATCAAATGGAACATGCCCGTTTATGGCTATGG
Source organism: uncultured Lewinella sp. (assembly GCA_964410795.1). Lineage (GTDB taxonomy): Bacteria > Bacteroidota > Bacteroidia > Chitinophagales > Saprospiraceae > Neolewinella. The sequence goes on from CAYPIM010000007.1 coordinate 54,349, forward strand.
CAAAAAGAATGTAGCCACCTTATTTCACGCCAAAGCCTACCTGGGCATCTGGTTTACCCAAGGTGCTCTTCTATCCGACCCACACCGCATTTTAGTAAATGCCAGCCCTGATAAAACGGTAGCCCAACGCCAGCTTCGTTTTGCTACTCAAGAGGAGGTCGATCTGGGCTTACTTCGCGATTTTCTCAATGAAGCCATCCAAAACCAAAAAGACGGGCTTGAGCTCGGCCCTATGCCCGCTCCTGAAGCCGTCCTTCCTCCAGAGCTTGCGCAGGCATTTACCAAAGATCCACAATTAAAAACTTTATACCTCGCCTTCACTCCCTTCAAGCAAAGAGCGTTTTGTGAGCATATAAGCGGGGCTAAACGAGCGGAAACCAAAGTTCGTCGTTTGGAGAAAGTAATTGAGCACATCCGGGAAGGGCGTGGATTAAGTGATAAGTATCGCTAATATGGATCATCCCGAATACAAAGTACAGCGCAGCTAATCATTGGGATGAATTGCCATGTTTTGTAGTGGCTAATAAGAATTTTAGCGATCAGCGAAATACCCAGTAGTATGCGTTCCGAACTATTTCCTCCTTCCCAACGTAGCGTGCGCCTGAACGAAATGCCCTTCGGCTAAGGCGGCAAGGATAGAAAGCTCACCCGCAAGGCAAACACCGGCAGTGATTTCCGCCAGGCGGTTGGCCTTACCCGTTCCGTAGCATTCCATAATTTCAAGACACTCTCGTTGGGTTCCCAGGTGGGTACCACCACCAACGGATCCGACAATCAGGTTCGGAAATGTACCCGCTACATAAAGTCCCCCCATCTTGTCAACTTCCATCCTAATGATCCCGACTGCAGCTTCTGCCACACAGGCGGCATCCTGACCACAGGCGATGAATAAAGCGGCCAGTCCATTAGCGCAGTGTGCCTGTACTCCCAGTGTTCCCGTCTTCAATGATCCGTAGGCCGCTGCGCGGCCAAAGCGCTCCATGTTCTCCGGCGTAGATTTCAACACAGCTTCTACCACCGCTTTAGGCAGGCACACCTCGATTGATACCTTACGGCCCCGGACATGCTGAAAGCTCTGATGGTTGGCTTTCTTATCTCCCGAAGCGTTAGACTCAATGTAGAATTCGGATACAGCTTCTCCGCAAGACTTCAGGATAAAGCTACAAATATGCCCTGTGCAAATCGTCACCATGTTCTGGCCAGCAGCATCTCCGGTAAAAAATTCAAAAACAAGCGTAACACTATTGCCCTCTAGAATTGGTTTTACCTGTTTAAACTTAGCGTAGCGAGAGGTTTTTTCCGTGATTCTAACAAAGTCATCAAGGTGAGCCAACACCCAGGATACAAAGCGGCCAGCGGCAGGCAAATCTGCAAACTTGAAGTAAGGCGCTCGCTGAACGCCCGTTTCGAGCACTCGGGCTACAGCGCCGCCACTTTCAGTGATCGCCTTCATCCCCCTGGAATAAGAAGCCACCAAGGCTCCTTCGGTAGTAGCGAGAGGAACCATAACACTACCGTCCAGGTGTTCGCCCCGGATCAGGAGTGGGCCCGCCAGCCCTACAGGTACGCGGGCCATACCAATATAATTTTCAATATTACCTTGAAGGTCTCCTGCTACAGGATTGGCCGAACGCCCTTCAAGTTGAGGCAAATCAAAGGTGCGAGAAGAAGTGTCGTCCTTTGGTAAGTTAGGAGCAGTGGGTGATGATGGCATGTAGTGAAGATAGTGTCAGTTACCTGAATTGCGTTACGAAGGTAGGTGTTGAGTAATTAGGACCGCCAAACAGGGGTTTAACCCTGCTCATTTTGTTCTTCACCCTGCATCCTGCGGCCGCGCCAAGCCTCTCTTCGGTAATGCTGACCAGGAAATTGAGAAATTGAACATCTTAACCCTACCTTTAGAGCTAGTTATCCCCCTTTAGATCGTGCCCGTAAGAATAGCCCAAATTACCGATCTCCACCTACTTCCCCCCGGCGAGTTGCTGATGGGACTAGATGTAAACGCCCGTTTAGACCGCGTGCTCGCGCACGTTATGGCCCTTGAGCCTAATGCAATTTTCCTGACGGGAGACTTCTGCGCGGCAGAACCCGTTCAGGAAATATTTCATGATTTACGCGCTCGGTTAGATCTCCTTGGCATCCCTTATTACCTCACCCCGGGCAACCACGACGATCGGGAAATGCTGCGCAATGCCTTCTTTCTGGAAGGCCACAACTACGAACCAATCCGAGGCCTGGTTCGGGTGGAAGGCCATGATTTCCTCTTCCTTGACTCCTCTCCCGGAAAGGTAGACAGCGACCAGGTACAATGGTTGACCAGTGCACTTAAAACCCATCCGGAAGCAGCCATCGTAATACACCACCCTCCCGTGCCGATGGGTGTAACCTTTATGGACAACACCTATCCGCTTCGGAATACTGCTGAGTTGATCTCTGCTTTGACCGCGGATGGCCGACCGCGCAAAATATTTTGTGGTCATTACCATTCCAGTCGTATGACTAACTGGAAAAACCTTGAGGTGCACATTTGTCCCCCCACAAGCTTCTATATCAAACCCAACACCAAAGAATTCAAACAAGACATGCTCCCGGCTGGCTATCTCATGCTGGAATGGCCGGATGAAGGCGGGTTTCGGGTTATCCCGCAATATGTATCGGAGGGTCAGTAGTACCTCATGGCGGGCGGCGGCGCGCAGGTGCAAAGCAAGGTTAAAGGCGTCGTTTTTTGGTCGGAGTGCAACTCCTTCACCGGAACCTATTCAAACCGGTAAACAGTAGTACTCTTAAACTCCTCCTCCGGCCGAAGTACCGTAGACGGAAACCCCGGTTGATTCGGAGCATCCGGAAAATGCTGTGTTTCCAAACAAATGGCACCAAAGGTCGGAACAGTTTGCCCACCCCGCTCTGCGAACTTCCCCTCCAAAAAATTAGCCGTAAATACCTGCACCCCTGGCTCTGTTGTAAAAGCGCGTAGTTTCCGCCCGCTTTTAGGGTCGGTAAGAAGTGCAAATTCTCGTAATTCTCCCGCTTGCCCGTTGATGACCCAAGTATGATCGTAACCGTTAGCAATTTTGATTTGCGGATGGTCAGCGCGGATGTCACGCCCCAGGGGCTTAGCTGTGGTAAAATCAAACGGAGTGCCAGCAACCGGTGCGAGATGGCCAAGAGGAATCGAGGTTTCGTCAACGGGGAGGTAATGCTCCGCCTTAAGTTCGAGTACCTGCTCCTCCACCGTAGGCGCGTCACCAATGTTAAAGTAAGTATGGTTGGTCAGGTTGATTACGGTGGCTTTGTCCGTGGTAGCCTTGTACTCGATTTTCAGTTCATTCTCGTTTGTCCAGGTAAAGGTGACCGTTACGCTGAGTTTGCCGGGGAAGCCCTGGTCACCGTCTTCGCTTTGCGTTGCGAAGGCGAGCACTGCCCCATTTTCAGTGATTGATTCGCTGCTTTGCCAAAGCTTTTTGTCGAAGCCGACGATGCCTCCGTGCAAACTGTTTGGTCCGTTATTGATCGGGAGCTCATAATCCTGTCCGTCGAGTGAGAATTTTCCGTCGGCTATCCGGTTGCCGTAGCGACCGATGGTGGCGCCGTAGTAAGGTTGTTTGCCCAGGTATCCCGCCAGCTCGTCAAAACCCAATACCATTTCTTTACCACCGATCACTATAGAAGTGATCATTGCGCCGTAGTCGGATAGGTACACCGTGTTACCGGAAGCGTTGGTGAGGGTAAAAAGCTGGGTGGGGCCGCCAGGAGATTGGCCCCAGGTCGTTTTTGCAATGCTGGGCATGGAAGTAGATTGGATCGGGCGAATGTAGGAATTTATCGCACAGCTAGCCTGCAATAAAAAAAACATAAAAATCGCAGTGCCCAAAATAGGAATTCTCATCTCCTAAAAATCTTCAGCACCGGCAAAACCTCCCTGTTCCTGAATTCCTTTATACCGCGCCCAGGCGGCTTTCACCAGTGCGATGGTTAGGTCATCCAGGTAGACGTGGTCTACGTGGGCGACATCGGTGAGACTTTCTTCAGGATCGAAAGCGCCAAGGATAGAGCGGGCTTGTTTACGGCCTTCGGGGGTGGCTTCGCGGCGCGGGCCTTCGGCCGGCGCGGGGAAGAGGATATCCGCACCGCCGAGATCGGCGGCGAGCGCCTGGAGGTGGAGGGCCAGTTTATCCTGGCCCGCATCGCCCGTCATCGTGGTTATGTCGGTATGGGCGGCAATCTGTGCTAGCGGTGGATTTTCGAGGCCGAGTTCCTCAAGAACTTTAGACCACAAGGCGCGGAAGGCGCGCAGCTTGGCTACGTCACCGTAAAAAGAAGTGCCCACCGTGAAAGCAAACTTCAGGTGCTTATTGGCCAGGGCAACGGGATAATTCCTGGCCTTGATCTGGCGCAGATACTCTGCGCCTTTGGCGATTGCGAGGGCCAACTCTGTATCCGCTTCAGAGATGCCATTGTTAAAGCCTGCTGCATTGACCTGAAGCACTGAGAACTCCGGCATCCAGCGGGAGACGAAGAACAACAGGCGAATGAGCGGCGGAAAGGGAGGCTCAGACCAATCGAGCAATGGATCAAAGTCTACCGAACCGGAGATACTCGTTAGGTCATGCCCTTCCCGTCTTAGGAAGCGGACCAGGTCACGGAACAATTCGGCGGGATCCTGACCAGGGTACCGCAGGGTGCAATGCAGGGAAACAGCTTTTAAGTCTATGCCTTCAAGTAACTGATGGATGTCTTCCGTTTCCGGCTGCTGGTAGAGGCGAAAAAGGAGCGCTTCTGCTCCGGCGGCTACTTCTTCGCGAGCGTAAGTATTGACTTCGGCATTTTCGCCCGTAGTTACGTAAGCACCGAAATCCCAACTAGTCGTTCGTGCTTCGCCGCTTTCGTTGCTCAGGCTGTCTAGCGCGAGCCGGACACCGGCAGCAAGATTGGAGTCATTCTGGTCGGGTTCCAGGCCAGTGATCCAGTGGTCGGCAGAGGAAGATGCGGTAGACATGGGTTCATTTTTAATTGCAGGCTAAATGTAGTGAGAAAAACGGGGTCTACCCACCAAAACCCACCAGCCTTAAATAATCATTCAAAACCGCCCGAGCATCCTTCCTACCGTTGGCGTCGGGAAAGGCAGGCATCGTGTCTGGCGGCGAGATAAGCCGAAGTTCAGCTTTACCAAGTAGTAAATCGTTCATAGCATCAAGTTCTTCGTTCGTAGGCGGCACTGACAATGTTACTTTGTGCCAGCCATCTTCCATACGAGTTTCGAGTTGCCAGTCCGTTACGCTGTTTTGAGGCTCAAAGCGGATAACGGCCCGGTCTTGCAGCCAGTTATCGATCAAAGCCATGCGAAGATTAGCCTCCGACGCAAACAGCCCATCGTGGCGGTAGATCGTAGCTCGCTGGACAATCTCCTCTGCAGCATAGTAGCGTGCCCTGGTATTTTTGAAGTATAAATGGTCTGGGTCTGAGACAAAATTTTCTCCGCGGGCAGCTTTACGGGCGGCGGTCTTGCCTTCGCAAGTAAGAAGGAAAGGTAGTGACAGAAGTAAGATAAGGTATTTTAGCATGCTTGGTAAATGATGAGTTCAGGGTTTTGGTTTGAATCACAAATCAGCAAATTAAGGGGCACCTCATAAATAACTGTCCTGATTGAAGCGCAGGTATCGTGGTGCTGATCGAGTAGCTCGAAATCCAGCATAGCCATAGCTACGGTGGTTTTCGAGATATGAAGAGCAGTGCCGCGATACCAAGCTGCAAATCGGACAGTTATTTATGAGGTGTCCCTAAGGCACCACAAAACGAGTACGCGCCCAGCCTTCTTCACCAAGCAATAGGAGGACATAACATCCAGCATCCAGTTTTTGAACATCGACCGTTAGCTTCATCCCAGAGACAAATGTCTCAGGCTGTATTTCTACTCCGGAAGCATTGACAACTATTGTGGTTTTCACTTGCCAGGGCAATAAAACGGTCAGGAATTTACTCGCTGGATTTGGGTGTGCTATTATTTCATCCGGGCGTAGATGCCTTCTCACGTGACTAGGGACACAGTCAATGGGTTCAGTATTTGCACGACTGTTAAAAACGCCCTGGGCTGCAGACCACTCGTGCCATTCGCCTCCGGAAGTGGTTCGCCAGTCGGAAAGCAAAAAGGTATTTGCTCCATCGCGTGTCCCTTTTATGCGGCAGGCAAGTAGCGCTTTTGCATCATTGTTCCAGGTAAGAGGTGCTCCCTGGTCCAAAACTTCAGGCGCATTCCCCGAACAGGATGGGCGGATGAAATAGGCAAAATCATCTTCAGCTGCATCGCCAAAAATTCGGGCCAGGCCGGAGGGGTCAACACAAACGGCAGTGCGCTCATCACAAGCGATGCCAAGCGGATCGGTTAAGCCACCGTTACGCATCCGTGCCATGAAGACCAGGTGTCTTCCCCGGCGATCAGGGTCGTCATAGTGGGTATCGGTTACTACGTCTTCTAGAAAGGGAAGGTCGAGGAAACGGCTCGATTCGATGGTCACCCGCTCGTCAAAAGGGTTTGCAAGGGCAGCTGTGGAACGAATGGTTCCGTTGATGGCCGAAAAGTAGTGGCCGCCCAAGATGGCCATTCCTGCGCTCGTTCCGCCAATGACAATCTTGCGATTACTTACCGCCTCCCGAATAAGGCTGTCTACCGGTGTTCCACGCCAGTAATCAACGTAGGTTGCCTGGTTTCCACCCGCAAACCAGATGGCCTCTGCTTTTTGGATTGCTTCGTGAATATGAACATCATTGGCTGCATCACCGTTTTCGAAAACGATGGTCTCAACGGAGTTTACGGTTATACCTAGTTCGTCAAAGAAGTAATCATTATAACCATCGGAGCCACTGGTGCGGAGCACCAGTACGTCTCCACCATCAGCTCGCTCAAGGAACCAGCGCATAGCATTATCGTCTTCACGCGAACCGCCCATCAGACAAATTCCTCCACTAGGGCTGGTGGCTACATCAACATTACTTCCGGTGAAGTAGCTTACGTAGTTTTGGGCGCTTACGCAGGTGCAGAAGAAGGTTGAAAGGAGCAGGGCCAGGAAAACAGGCTTGATCGTATTCATAGATATGGCTTTGAGCTTTATTTCTCCACAGCGAAGAAAGACATATTCTATTCAGTAAACAAGTAGTGGCTAATTTTCCGATTCGTAAGTTTACGGTTACATACCTGTATCAACAATGCAAAAATTCCTCCCTACCCTTCTCCTAATAACCCTACTCTGCACCTGCGTCAGCGCCCAAAAAAAGGCCATCACTGTAGAAGACATGCAGCAGTGGAACCGAATTCAGGACAAGCAGATCAGCGCCAGTGGCACCCACATCCTCTACACATTGGAGAAGGACCTGGGCGACCCAACTGCCGTGGTCTACGACACACCTGCTAAAAAAGAGCGTCGTTTCCCAAGATTGCACCGTGCCACGTTGAGCTATGATGGTAAGTACCTCATAGGCCTACTCAAGCCCGGAATGGCTGAAGTAAAGGCGCTGAGACTGAAAGAAAAGAAAAAGGCAAAAGACAAGCTAAAGTCCATGGACACCCTTTTGGTCTGGAACCTGAAGGACGCCCAGCCGCTACTAATACCGAACGTACACAGCTTTAAAGTCGGTAAACGTTGGAGTGGCCGCTACGCCTACACCACCGCCTCCGCCCTCCCCGACAGCCTGCAAAAAGGATTGGACAAAGACGCACACCGACTACTGGTTCGCAATTTTGCCAACCAGGATAGTTTCTACTTGGAAGGCGTAAAATCTTACGAGTTTGCACGGGACGCTCCCGTAATTGTTGCCCACCAAACTGCGAAGGACAGTAGTTGGTCTGCCGGGCTTCTCCGTCTCACGCCAGATGAACTTGCGTGGGACTACCTCAGCAAAAACGAAGGAGACTATACGGGCATCAGCATCAGTAATGATGGCCAGCAAGTGGCTTTCCTTTCCTCGAAGAAGAAAGCGAAAGACAAGCAAAAACCCTTCTTTCTACACCATTGGCAAGGCGGCGAAAAGACCGCCAAACGCATCTCCGACGATCCCGGAGCCTGGCTAGACAAAAGCTACCGCATTTCCGACGACCGCAGCCTTAGTTTCAGCGAAGCTGGCGATTACCTTTTCTTCGGTACCACACCCCGCCGCCCGGAGCGCGACACCAACCTGCTCGATGAAGAAATTGCCGACGTAGAAATCTGGACCACCGAAGACGACCGGTTGTACACCGAAGAAAACGTCCGCCTGAGCCGGGAACAAAAGCGCACTTACCTGGCCGCTTACCGTACCCAAAAGGGTGATTTCATGCAGCTCGGCACACCGGATCGCCCCTACGATTACCAGGCCAACGACCGTGCCGGCCACTACGTGATGGTTTATGATGACCGACCATATTCGAAGGCGACCATGTGGGAAGGTGGCCCTGGTGCCCGCAACACCACCATCATTGATCTTCGTACCGGCAAGCACACGCCCATGCTGGACGGGAAGGTTACTCCAGCCCGTTGGCTGGACGGCGGAAACTACCTGGTCTGGTATAATCCGACGGACACAACCTGGAACAGTTTTGACCCCGCTACCGCCCAGCACCACGTACTGACGACCAACGAAACCGGTATTTTCTACGACGAGCTTAACGACCGGCCTATGCACCCCCGTAGCTACCGCTATCAGGGCACCCTGGCCGGCGGCGACAAGTTTCTTATTGCCGATCGCTACGACCTTTGGCAACTCGACCCTACCGGTAAGGTTCCCGCAAGGCGCCTAACAAAAGGCCGGGAAAAGAAAACGGAATTTCGCCTGCGCAACCTTGATCTAGAAAACCGTTTCATCAATCCAAAAGAGGAACAATTTGCCGTCATTCATCGGTATACCGATCACCACGCCGGATTCGGTTGGCTGTCTTTAGAAGACGGCACTTTTCAGGCTACGATCCGGGAACCTAAGACCTTTGGGGATTTTATGATGAGCCGAAAAAATAAAGGCTTCGTTTACAGCATGTCCGACTTCCGCCAGTTTCCCGACTTATTCTATACTTCAACCCCAAGAAAAGCAGCGGTAAAAATCTCTAACGCCAACCCTCAGCAAAACGACTTTGCCTGGGGCACCAACGAACTTTATGAATGGACCGACCCGCAGGGGCGCACCCTGCGCGGTATGCTGGTGAAGCCCGACGGTTTTGACCCCGACAAGAAATACCCGCTGCTCGTCAACTTCTACGAGCGCAGCAGCAACCGGGTTTTCCGTCACCAAACGCCGGTGCCCGGGCGCAGCAGCATTAATTACAGCCACTACGTCAGCAAGGGTTACGTTATCTTCAATCCGGACGTTGTGTACCGTGTCGGTTACCCCGGCGAAAGTGCGTACGACTGTGTGATGAGCGGCGTTCTGAGTTTGTTGGGTGAAGGCTTCATCGACCGTGACCGTGTCGGGATGCAGGGTCATAGCTGGGGCGGTTACCAAGCAGCTTACATGGTAACAAAGACCGACATGTTCGCCGCCGTAGAGGCTGGCGCGCCGGTTGTAAATATGTTTTCAGCTTACGGCGGCATCCGTTGGGGCAGCGGACGGAGCCGGCAGTTTCAGTATGAGCACACCCAGAGCCGCATTGGCGGGACGCCCTGGAGTCACTTTCAGCGTTACTACGAAAACAGCCCCATCTTCACGACCGATAAGATCAACACTCCGCTCTTGATCCTCCACAACGACAACGACGGTGCCGTGCCGTGGTACCAGGGCATCGAGTGGTTCACCGCCCTGCGTCGCCTCGGCAAACCCGCCTGGTTGCTCAACTACCGGGGCGAACCGCACTGGCCCGTCAAAACCGCTAATCGGGCCGACTTCCAAACGCGCATGGCTCAGTTTTTTGACCACTACCTCATGGACAAGCCGATGCCGAAGTGGATGAGCGATGGAGTGGCACCTATTGAGAGGGGGAAAGTGGTAAGGGAGTAAGGGGAAAGGGAGTAAGGGGAAAGGGAGTAAGGGTAGGT
>CAYPIM010000008.1:0-58894 GCA_964410795.1 uncultured Lewinella sp.
GGGAGTGAAGCTAAGACTTTCTTGGGGGAATGATGCCGGGTAGCAGCTCACTAACATCAATGGTGCCTAGTATTGGTCCAGTGTCCAGTCAAAATGGTGTTTAATAAAAATCTTGGCTTGATGCGCTTGGTCATGGTTGGCAAGGTATGGCTATGTTGGTAAGGTTACAAGACGCTCGTTAGGTTCACAAGGGGGCTAACCTGCGTCATGACCGGAGCTTAAGTGGACAAATGAAAAATGGTGGTTTTGAAAAAGCAATGTCCTGAAAACTTCACTTTGCACCTGCGGCCGCGCCCAAAAATTACTCTGCTTCGGCAAAAGCTACGCCGTAATAGATATCAGCAAGTTTTAGAGAGCCATTAATGCTGGTGAGTTCAATTTCGGATTTTATACCCTCGGCGGCGTGCAAACCAAACAAATCACCGCTACCGTGGCGGCGGTAAAGCATCACCTCGGGGTGATCTTGGTGAACAATGAGATACTCACGTACACTTGGGACGGCAAAGTACATTCGTAGTACTTCCCATTTGGCTGAATTTCAACTTTCATTTCTGAATTGAAAGCTTTACATTTTCCTGTTGCACGCGTACTCGCTGTAAGTGCAAAAGCTACGTTATTACATATTTTCAGAGTGCGTAACACTACCTCCTGCCATTGCAAATAATTCCCCTTCGTGAAATTCATAGCGCATATCATCTTCTCGCTCAATGGCGAGATAGTCTTCAATAGCTACGTCCTTGAAATTTTCCCGGCCCATACCTTAAAAATGCTTTACGCTAAGGTAAGGTTTTGGCCGTTACCGCGTCAGGTATACCGAGCGGTTTCGGTCTAACTCCCGGAAGAACGGATCGGTCATATCTTTCACAAAGCGGATGGCTTCTCCGGTAGATTTCATCTCCGGGCCAAGCTGCTTGTCTACATTAGGGAACTTATTGAAGCTGAAGACGGGAACCTTGATGGCGTAGCCGCTTGGCTGTGGGTTGATGTTGAAGTCTTTCAGTTTGTTGGCGCCCAGCATCACTTTAGTGGCGATGTTGAGGTAAGGTACTTTGTAGGCTTTAGCGATGAAGGGAGTTGTCCGGGAAGCGCGGGGGTTCGCCTCAATCACGTAGACGATCTCTTCACCGGTTTCTTTGTCCGTTTTGATGGCGAACTGTACGTTGATGAGTCCTTTTGTTTTGAGCGCGAAGGCCAGCTTCTCGGTGTACTCGCGCATCTTATTGACGGCGTTTACACTCAGGGAGTAAGTCGGCAGAACGGCGGAAGAGTCCCCGGAGTGAATACCCGCGGGCTCGATGTGCTCCATGATGCCCATGATGTGTACTTCGTCGCCGTCGCAGATGGCGTCTACTTCTGCTTCTTTGGCACGGTCGAGGAAGTGATCGACGAGTATGACCATATTGGGGTCTTGCTTGAATATCTTCAGGGCGTGACGCTCCAACTCTTCATCATTGATTACAATGCGCATGTCTTGCCCGCCAAGCACGTAACTAGGGCGAACAAGCACCGGATAATCAACACGCTTGACGACTTCGAGGGCCTCGTCAGCGTTCTTGGCGGTACCGAAGGGAGGGTAGGGGATGTCGAGCTCTTTGAGGAGGGTACTGAAACGCCCACGGTCTTCGGCAAGGTCCAGGCTTTCAAAGCTGGAACCGAACACCTTTATGCCCCGGTTGTGAAACTCTTCGGCCAACTTCAGGGCGGTCTGCCCACCGAGCTGAACAATTATGCCTTCGGGCTTTTCCAGCTCGATGATCTCACGAATATGTTCCCAGTAGACGGGCTCGAAATATAGTTTGTCGGCTTGGTCAAAGTCAGTGGAAACAGTTTCGGGGTTACAGTTAACCATGATGGCTTCGTAGCCAGCTTCCTGTACCGCGCGCAGGCCGTGGACGCAGCAGTAGTCAAATTCAATACCCTGGCCGATCCGGTTCGGTCCGGAACCGAGAACGATTACCTTCTTCTTGTCAGAGACGATGCTTTCGTTCTCCTGATCGAAGGTAGAATAGAAGTAAGGGGTTTGGGCTTCAAACTCGGCTGCGCAAGTATCTACCATTTTATAGGTACGGCGGATGCCGAGTTCGTAGCGTCGTTTAGTGACGCCTTCTTCATCAACCCGGAGGAGATATGCGATCTGGGCGTCGGAATAGCCTAGTTCTTTCAGTTCGCGGAAGAAATCTGCGGGGATGTCTTCAGGAACATTGTAGCGTTGAACTTGTAGGTCGTAATCAACGAGGCGCTTAACCTGGTTGATGAACCAGGGGTCAATTTTTGTAAGCTTGTGAATGGTCTTGCGCGGAACACCGAGACGTAGCGCGTCTTTGAGGCGGAAGAGCCGGTCATCAGAGACGTTTTCCAACCGATTGAGGATATCGTCCGTCTTGATCCATTCCTTCTTGTCCGAGCCCAGGCCAGCGCGTCCATTTTCCAGACTTTGGCATGCTTTCTGTAAGGCTTCGAGGAAGTTGCGGCCAATGCCCATCACCTCCCCAACAGATTTCATCTGAAGGCCTAGCCTGTGGTCTGCTCCGGGGAATTTGTTGAAGTTCCAGCGCGGAATTTTTACAATTACGTAATCTAAGGTAGGCTCGAAGAAGGCCGAAGTCGTTTTGGTGATCTGATTCTTTAATTCGTCTAATGTGTAGCCTAGAGAAAGCTTGGCGGCAATCTTTGCGATAGGATAACCGGTTGCTTTTGAAGCGAGTGCTGAGGACCGTGAAACCCGGGGATTGATCTCAATTACAATCAATTCTTCAGTCTCGGGGTTCTGGCTGAATTGAATATTACACCCTCCTGCGAAGTTGCCCATACCGCGCATAGCGATGATGGCCTGGTTGCGCATGTCTTGGTACGCTTTGTCGGAGAGCGTCATGGCAGGGGCAACGGTGATGGAATCTCCGGTGTGGATGCCCATGGGGTCGAAATTTTCGACCGCGCAAATAATAACGACATTGTCGGCAGAGTCTCTAAGGAGCTCAAGTTCAAATTCCTTCCAGCCCAGAACGGCTTTATCGATTAATACTTCGTGGGTGGGGCTTGCGTCCAGGCCACGGCGTAACATATCGGCATAATCTTCCTGCTTGAAGCAAAAACCACCCCCAAATCCACCAAGGGTATAACTGGGACGGATGACGAGAGGGAAGCCTATTTCCTGAGCGGCCTCCATGCCTTCCAAGAAGGAGTTCGCGATCATTGCCGGTGCACACTTCAGCCCCAGTTTTTCCATATGAAGGCGGAAGAGTTCACGGTTTTCGGCCAGGTCAATGGCCTCCAGGTCAACACCAATTAAGCGGGTGCCGTATTTCTCCCAGATGCCGAGCTCACCACACTCGATGGCAAGGTTGAGCGCGGTTTGCCCGCCCATTGTTGGAAGGACCGTGTCGATTTGGGGCTGTTCTCTTAGAACTTGTTCTACTGACTCAGGTGTAAGTGGAAGGAGATAGACGTTCTCCGCTGTTGAGGGGTCCGTCATGATCGTTGCCGGGTTAGGGTTAATGATCGTGACCTCAATACCTTCTTCGCGTAAGCTATGACTGGCTTGAGTACCCGAATAATCAAACTCACACGCCTGACCGATAATAATTGGGCCGGAGCCGATAATGAGGACTGATTTTATGGAGTTATCCTTTGGCATGCCTGTTGTAGTAGAGGGTTAAAATTCGCGCAAAGATAATAGCTTGTTTGGGATAATCCTTAGTTAAAGAGTTGGGTTTTAGAACAGAATTTTTGAGAAGCGACTGGTACTTTAGGTCAGAAATAGTCCGTAAAACTGCAGGATGTCATGCTTTAATGTGGATTTATATTCCTATCTTGTGAGTCCCTCTGTAGTTTTAGTGTATTTACACCTGTGTTACTCATGAAAGATGAATTATTCCCCCCGGGCTATGCAGCCCTGTTCCGTAATACCGGTGACCCAACCCTGCGGTCATCGGAGAAGTTTCGCAAAATGCAAAAAGGTTACGCTCGCCGCAGTGATCCGAATACCTTTTGCGTCGCGGTTGACCCTCGACCGGCAGCTAAAGTTGTTTGGAGCTATAATACCGAGGCCCACTTTGGGTTGAAGAACTTTGAATACAAGAACTTTTTTGCTGCTATTCACCCTTTCTGGCTGCCAATATATATTGGCATGGTAGAGTTGAACCATCGGCTTTTCGAACCAGCTCGGACTGAAAAAATTAGCAGGGACTTTATTCTTACCGCAAACATTCCTCTTCGGTATAAATCGAATAAATACTATTGGTATAGCCAGGTATCCATTGCAGGAACCTTTGATAGCCGTGGTGCTATGGTTGAATACCTAAACGAATTTCACCAGTTGGCGGAGTTTGATCGAATGGTGCCGGCAATGCAGTCGTTGACTTACCGGGGCGTTCTTGCCGAAGGCTTTGACGCATTAATGAAAGAAAAAGTAAGTGGCCTGTTTTATACTGCTTTGAAAGAATTACTCTCGCCAACCAGCTTTAAGCTATTGCTAGCGTATCGGTTATTAAAAATCCAATCGAAAAACACGAGTAGAGAAGCAGTGGCAAAACACCTCGGTTTAAGCCTCCAGGCACTTGATAAGGGGAATTTAAGACTACTTTCCCAAGCCAGGCTGGCATTTCCGGCAGCAACTTTGACTTCTGTTGCAAATTTTGCTGATTTTCTCAACGATTTTTCTGGTCATCCGTTGCCTTTTCGTAAAATGAAAGTAATGTAGTAGGTCTTTAAGTTGTAACGATATGGTTGTTAATTATACCAATATTTAGCTATTGAACTAAGCATACTGCTACGGAATCTTTATATTCGTATTGTATACTATTCTAAGCGCACTGATGAACGACCCAGAACCTTTTAGGAGATTACAGGAATTCGTTGGAGAACCAACGGAAGCTTCCTTGGAGAGTCTAAGATTGATGCAGTTAGATTGTGAAAGTAGAAAAGATCCTAATTCGTTTTACTTGACGTTCAACATCAGTGATCCGCCAATCATCAATTGGAGCCACAATGCTGACCGTCTTCTAGGAGTATCTAATTTGGATTATGAGGAGTATTATACTCGCATTCACCCTACCTGGTTCCCACTACACGTAGGGTTTGGTACCGCAGCCTATCTAATTGGGCGTAGGTTGTTTGGGAAGGATTCTGAAGATTGGGCAAACTATACTATTAATGTACCTTTTAGGCATGGAGATGGTACTTATCATTGGTACAACCAGGTTTCTGTTCCCGCTACCTTTGATAGTGAAAGAAGGATGGTAAGCCACCTGAATCAATACCATAGATTGTGTCCATTTGACCGTCTGGTCCCGTCAAGGCCTAAAATGAATTATAAGGCTGAATGGGAGATAATGGACCTTGGAGAAGAGTTTGCACGGGCAGGCAACGGTGCTATCAAGGCCAGCCTGGCACCGTTGCTCACTCCTGCAAACCTACGCATCGTTCATACTTACCGAAAATTATCGAGTATCCGAAAAGGCGGAGGCTGGGGGCCACCGGCTAAAAAGGAGGTTCGAGAAGCGCTTGGTTTGTCATCAACAGCCATCAATAAGGCCAATGTCCGGATAATCCAGGCATTGAAAGGTGAGTTCCCCGGCAGCGTTACCTCTGATGTAGCAAGTTTCGCTACCTTTTTGAATGAGTTGTGTGGACATCCTGAAGCATCTGCCGACAAATAGTTTTAGTGCTTTATTATAACCTGGCCGTTAATTGTTTTAGAGATAGTCTCACTTAAGACATTTTTGTCAAAAGAGAACAATCGATTGTTTCTAAATTTGTACTATTCATAGTGTTTGTTCAATGGACAGCCTTCGTCTCTCATAGCAAGTCCGCCCATTTAAGGTGGAAGTTTTTTTTTTAGAGCTGTTCAAATTGTTGTGTAGAAAGCGTACAGTCGGTATTTCCGGTTGTACGCTTTATTTTTACGTTAAACCCTCCTTAAAACGACTCGAGATGATGACCATTTTGCTCTTTTGACCGTCATAACGGCATAAAAGCTAATTGTTATGCGTGCTCTGCTAGTTGTTTCACTGTTTATGCTGGTCTCTTTGGCCTATGGCCAGGAATCGGTTCAGTTAGCCCATGATTCCTTGTTTACGGGCCCGGACTGGGAAGAAACTTCTTCGGGGGACCGTGAGGGGTATATCCTGACCCTTACTAAAGATGGAAATTTTGAAGAAGATGCTGGTGAGCAGCATAATCGCCCCTATCGCTACCTGATGGGGCGTTGGAAAGTGGACTCAGCAGCCAGAACGCTTACGCTTTCTGTTGATGGGCAAATGGGTAAAACGGGTGTACACCGTCGGTACTTGAAAGGGCGTGACTTTTACCTCGTCTATACGATTGTTTCTTTGAAAAACGGAAAACTTGAGCTTAAAGACCGACTAACAGGTGCTAAACGCACCTTTGAAGCTGTTGAAAGAAAAACATACGTTGAGCCAGCAATGCGAAGGTTACCGAAGCCAGGTAAAAAGCCAGCTATATTTACCCTGCCAAAAGGCTGGGGAGGTATTTCTGGATGAGCAGTGCTACTAATACCTCTCTTTGCATCCTGCGTTTGCTCCTAAATGGGCCCTTCTTCATAATTTAGGGAAGAAACTATAATGCAGGAGGTTATGTTATCGGATAATTGTTAGATTAGTCTAACTTTGTGCTAATCAGTAATCTGACATGACCGAAGCAAGTTTATTTGAGATTCTTTCCGAAGTATGGGCCATCCGGGCCATAATTGCCTCCAGTATGGTAGGGCTAATGTGTGGCGTATTAGGCTGTTTTATCGTTCTCCGAAACATGTCTTTGGTGGGGGATGCTCTTGCTCATGCAATTTTACCCGGAGTGGTCATTGCCTTTTTATTGGTGGGGTACAGCGCACTTGCTTTTTTCGCCGGAGCGGTAGTGGCCGGGCTTGTGACAGCCTTTCTTATTACCTGGATCCAGCAGCAGGTGAAAACCAAGAATGACGCCGCAGTTGGAATTGTATTTACGTCAATGTTTTCTCTTGGCGTGATCCTTATTAGCCGAATTGCGCGTAATGATGGAGTTCATCTTGATCTCAAAGATTTCCTCTTCGGTTACGCCCTTGGGGTTTCCGATACGGACTTGATGCTGACCGGCCTGGTAATGTTCTACGTTCTGCTTTCCGTTGCCGTTTTTTACCGCTACCTATTTGCTTCTACTTTTCAGGACGTGGTAGCCCAAACGATGGGCATCCCCGTCAAGTTGTTGCATTATTTCTTGATGCTGCTGCTCAGCTTCGCAGTTGTGGCTAGTTTGCAAACCGTTGGTGTTATCCTTGTTGTTGCGATGTTGATTACCCCTGCGGCAACGGCACTACTGCTTTCCCAGCGGCTCAGCCGGGTACTCTGGATTGCTGGCCTTATTGGTATGCTGTCTGCTATTTTTGGCATGGTCGTCGCTGTATGGCTCAACACTCCTCCTGGCCCTGCGATGGCGCTTGTCGCAACATTTTTTTACTTGATTACGGTTGTATTTGCTCCCCGTCGCGGCTTGGTCGCAAAGGCTTGGTACCGTGAGCAACGCCGTCGCCTCACGGTCAAGGAGGATATTTTGAAGCGCGTTTTCCGCCAGAATCAAAAACACGGATCTGCTGATGCTGCGCTTATTCGGGAAGAGCTTGATCTTGGTCGTGCTGCTTGGAACCGTCAAATTTCTGGCCTACGGGCAAAGGGGCTAATGGAAGGAACAGCATTACGGCTTACGGATGGAGGCAAACTTCTCGCCATCAAAATGGTCCGTGCTCACCGCCTTTGGGAAACGTACTTAAACCAGGAAGTAGGCCTTACTCCCGACCAGATTCATGCTGAAGCTGAACGTCTTGAGCACCTTCTTACTGATGAAATGTTAGACCGGGTAGACGAAGAACTTGGGTACCCAGAGATGGATCCTCACGGGTCGAAGATTCCAGGTAAGCAACTTAGCTAGGGGTTGGCTGCGGTATTCTATACCGTTAGACCCTTTTGCTCCACTCCACTGCGCGGCTGCCTGAGGCGTTCCGTCGCGCCTTAGGCAAGACGTGTGGGAGAGGCAGGAAATCAAGAATGTCTAGAGTAGTATTGCGTTATTCATGCGACGCGTTCTTAAACAGATTTAGGCGCTCGGTAAATTGCCGCCATATTTGTCTCCAGCCAGTCTAGAACGTACTGAAATACCTCTTCTTGTTCCGGTTCATTGTGTAGTTCGTGGTATAGTTCTGGCCATGATTTAAAGGTTAGGCCTTCAGGATTTCGCTGGGCGAAATCTACGCTTCCGTTGTGGCTGGTAATTCCGTCTGCGCCACCGTGCATTAGTAGGGTTGGGATGTCAAGACCGCCCGCGTAACTGTTGAGTGCATCGCCGTTCTCAAGCATGTCGATACCCGTCTGGCTGGTTAGTTTTGCGTGCACCAAAGGGTCGTTGTCATAAGCAGGTTTGATCGCAGGGTTTCTGCTTAGAAGAGAGGTGTCTAGTTGGTTTTCCTGACTAAAGGTAGGGTGAACCATGCGCATTATCTTGCCAAGGCCAACCAGGAATTTGTTAGGGGTGAAGGCCAACCGAATATGCGGTGCTGAGACTACAGCTGCGCTGAGGTTAGGGTGTCGACGAATCAGGTACCGTAGCAACAAATGGCCGCCCATGCTGTGGCCGTAAAGAAAAACAGGAAGATCGGGATACCGCCGCTCGCACTCCACGAGTAAGCGAGCAATTTCATCGATGTACTCATGGTAGTTCTTAGCGTATCCTTTTCGTCCTTCGCTACGCCCGTATCCCTGCCGATCGTAGCCGATCATTGCAATACCTTGGCTGGAAAACCACTCTGCCAGATGATCATACCGGCGACAATGTTCACCTACTCCATGAATTAGACCCATTACAGCCCTGGCGTTTTTGGCTGGCCATTCTACGGCGTATACCTGGTTCCCGTTATCGTTCTTCCAGTGGAATTCGGTTATTTGCATACTGGTAAATGTACGGGGTGTTGGCGAGATTTTAAGACCTAGTGTCTAGCAGTGCTTGGAGGCGCGCGTACGCGGGATGCAGGGCGCGTTTTTTGAGATGTCTCTCCGCAAGTTTTTTGAGTTCTTAAGCAAGGAAACTGGCGCTCGCATCAAGACTTTTTGGCCCGGCCGAGTTCGAATAGATTAGTCTGATAGCTTTCATCGCCACCATAACCTTTCGGTTCTCTACCTTAGCCCCCATGGAAAAATCTCGTATCGTCTTCATGGGCACCCCCGATTTTGCTGTGCCTAGTTTAGAAATACTCATTGCTGCTGGTTATTCGGTTGTCGGCGTAGTTACGGCTACGGATAAAATGGGCGGTCGCGGTGGTAAAAAACTACTGGAATCTGCAGTGAAAAAGTGTGCGGTGAAGCATGGCATACCCGTTCTTCAGCCGGAAAAATTCCGCAATGAAGAATTTCTTGCGGAGCTGCGAGCCTTGAAAGCAGATCTGCAAATCATTGTTGCTTTCCGGATGCTGCCCACCGTAGTGTGGGACATGCCGCCCTTGGGGACCTTCAACCTCCACGGCTCGCTACTACCGAAGTATCGAGGGGCTGCGCCGATCAACTGGGCTGTTATCCGCGGAGAGCAAGAAACGGGATGTACGACCTTCTTCTTAAAACGTGAGATTGACACTGGAGACATTCTGCTCCGCCACCGTATCCCAATTGGGCCGGACGACACAGCTGGCGTAGTTCATGACCGGATGATGCTCGAAGGAGCAGAGCTTGTGCTCCAGACCGTTCAGCTTATTCAGTCCGGAGATTACGAACTGCAGGAACAGGACGGTAGTGCTGCAACCTCCGCCCCCAAGATTCATCGGGATACTTGTTGTATTGATTGGAACCAGCCCACCCAAATTGTTCATGATTTCGTACGCGGCCTTAGTCCTTGGCCTGCTTCCTGGACAACACTCGACGGCGAAACCCTCAAAATCATCCGGGGCAAGGCAGAAATAGTTGTACATGATAAGGCTCCTGGTACCGTAATTTCAGACGGGAAGGAGACCCTGCGCATAGCCTGTACTGATGGCTATCTTCACGTGCTTGACCTCCAGGCCGCCGGCCGCCGGCGGATGGACGTAAAGACCTTTTTACTAGGGAACGAATTTGAGCCGGGGACAATACTGGGAGTGTAGACCTCCTTCAATATTTCCTACCTTACACCCCATCTATAATTAAAGTCTGAAAGTGCCCACCCTCCACCACGAAGTTTGCCCGCTCTGCCAATCTACAGCCATCGCCGAAGAACGGACGGTGAAAGACCATAGCATTACGGGAGAATCCTTTACGCTCTGGCGCTGCGCAGGATGCGACTTCCTGTTTACTCAGGACCCTCCAACTCCGGAGGACGCCGGACGATATTATAAAGGAGAAGAATACATCAGCCATTCCGACAATCAAGAAGGTCTGGTGAATAAACTATACCACAAAGCACGAGACTTTATGCTGGGCCAAAAGTTTCAACTGGTCCATCGAGTTGCTTCGGGCAAACGCCTGCTTGACTATGGCACCGGTACTGGCTACTTTACGGACTTCATGAACCGCAAAGACTACGCTGCTGAAGGCATCGAGATTGACCCCGAAGCCCGTAAGTATGGCGCCGAAAAGTTCGGTATCGTAGTACGCCCTCCTGAGGCATTGTTTGAAGAGCTACAGCCCAAATCATTCGATGTCATTACCCTTTGGCACGTGCTGGAGCACCTCTACGATCCTCAGCGTTACCTCGCGCGTTTTCGGGAGTTGCTCAGCGAAAAGGGTAAGCTGGTGGTGGCGGTTCCTAACCACAAAAGCAAGGATGCAGAGACTTACGGCTCAGATTGGGCTGCTTATGACGTTCCTCGGCATCTCTGGCACTTCAGCCCCGCTACAATGCGGAAAATCATGAAAAAAGCTGGTTTCCGAGTGGTGGAAACCCACCATATGCCGCTGGACCCATTCTATGTTTCAATCATGAGCCAGAAGTATAAATCCGGCGGCGGACTTATTGCCGGTGGGTTGAAAGGCTTGGGCTCTTTTATTTCCAGTACGGCGGATGCCGAAAGGGGAAGTTCGGTTATTTATGTGATCGAGCGGTAGCCAGAGATATTCTCAACACCACTAGACATTTTTTCATAATACCACTATGGGAAATACGCTTGATGAATAGATAACAGCTTGAAGAACTTCCATTTAGGCTGATGAGCGATTTCCCAAAACGCCCCTTGCACCCGCGATCGCGCAAGAAAACCGTCGGTAACTATGCAATCCTTATACTAGCGGCATCTAAGTGGCAACAATCATCTGTCCTAGTCGTTTTTTGAAAAAGCCCGCCCGTTTATGCGCCTGACTACCTTACTCCTCCTATTCTGTTGCCTTGCGGCCTGTACCTATACCGCCAAAATCACCGACGGCGCCACCGCGGTGGACCGTAAACAATACGATGTGGCTGTCCCCATGCTGCAGCGGGAATACAAAAAAGCCAAAACCCGTAAAGCGAAGGGCGAAATTGCACTCAACCTGGGAAAGGCCCTGGTGGAGACCTCTGACGATGAAGCTGCCATCGCTTGGTACCAAAAAGCTTACGACAACAACGCTGGCCCCGATGCCCTGCGCGAAAAAGCAGCGGCCCTGAAGCGCCTACAGCGTTACGACGAGGCCATTCAGGTGTATACGGACGCGGGTTTTGAGATTGGCTCGAAGTACGAATTCCGAAAAGACATCAGCGGGGCTGAAATGGCCCAGAAATGGCTGGAAGAAGAAACTGCAGGTAAAGAACGCGAATTCGCCGTCAGTTCTGCTGAGTTTAATAGTCGTCAGGCAGATTATGCCCCTGTTGCTTTTGAAGAAAGACTAATTTTTACATCCGACCGTGCTTCCGCCGCAGGGGACGGTACCTTTAACTGGACCGGGCGCGGTTTCACGGACCTCTTTGTTACCGACCTGGAAGGCGGTACCTCGGTCGACGCCTTTGATGATCGCCTCAATACTGCTGACCATGAAGGAACACCGACTTTTAGTACGGATGGCACGGAAATGATTTTTACGCGCTGCTCTTCCCCCGGGCAACGTCAAGATGCCTACTGTGGTCTTTACCGTTCTGAGCGGGTAGGTAATGGCTGGGGCCCAGCTAATTTACTTTCTTTCGTTAAGCCTGGGGCAAACTATATGCACCCCGCGCTCTCTGTAGATGGGAAGCGCCTCTTCTTCAGTGCCTTGCTAGAAGACGGTTGGGGAGGCTACGATATTTACGTTGCCAACCGACAGGAAGACGGAAGTTGGGGAGACCCAATCCTGATGAACCGAGCCATCAATACACAGGGAAATGAGCAGTTCCCCAGCCTGGATGCCGATACACTTTACTTCAGCAGCGACGGATTAGAAGGAATGGGTGGCCTGGATATTTTCCGGACATGGCCCACGAATAATGGTCGTTATGCTGCACCCAAAAACCTGCGGATGCCGGTAAATAGTGGCGCCGATGATTTTGGGTTCTCTGTTGTTCGCCGGCAAGGAAGTGGTCTGGATGAAACAACTACGGGATACTTCAGTAGCTCCCGACCGGGCGGAGCGGGAAGTGACGATATTTACGTTTATACGAAAAGGGTACTGCCTCCACCTCCACCGGACCCCACGCCAATAGTTTACAAAAACGTACTGGACGTAACGGTGGTGGAGAAAATCTATGAAGACCCTACGAATAACCGCAGCCGGATTCTTGGGGTGAAGCCTGTTTCTAATGCCACCATTATTGCTAGTATTGGAGAACAGTCGCGAACGGTAAATACAGATGACGAGGGCAAGCTAAGCCTGGTACTCGTTGACGATCAAAACTATGAGTTCCGCGCTGAGCGCGAAGAATATCTTGCGGATGAGGGAACCTTCTCCAGCCGCAACTTGCCCAAAGATCCGGATGCCCCGGAGCAGCGTTACGAACTAGAGCTTGAGCTTGAGAAAATTTTCCGCAACCAGGAGGTTGTACTCAAGAATATCTATTACGATTTTGATAAGAGCTTTATCCGGACCGACGCGCAACCGACGCTAAATAAGCTTACGGCTCTGTTAGAGCGCAACCCGGAGATCAGAATTGAACTTGGCTCGCATACCGATTGCGTAGGTGCGCCGGGTTACAACCAGCGGCTTTCTCAGGCGCGGGCGCAGGCTGCCGTGGATTATCTTGTTGAGCAAGGCGTGGACATTGCAAGGCTCGAAGCGAAGGGGTATGGTGAAGAAAGCCCCATCGCAACTTGTATATGCGAGCGTTGTACTGATGAACAGCGTCAGGAAAACCGACGGACTACTTTCCGGATACTAGAGTAGTTATACCGGGCTCGGCCACTCCAGGTGATTTTTGCCGGATGCTTTTTGCGTCTCACTTCGTTGGAAAGCCTCGCCAACACTACGGTGTTGCCTACGTTTTCCGCCTCGTGCGTCACAAAAATTACCTCGGCAAATTTTAGCTACGCTGCTACTTCGTGGTCACCTTTAGTGGCCGAGTCCAGTATATTGATTTGCCGTTCCTTTAACGCCTGATCACTCGGACCCAGTAAGTTTTATCACCTGCGGCAATGGCGACAAGGTAGGTTCCTGCCGGAAGGCCGGAAAGATCCATGTTACGGTCTTCTCCAACGAGCATTTTTCGGCCGGTGAGGTCGAATGCTCCGGTGATTCTGGCTGGGCCGGTGAGCATCAGTTGACCAGAAGTCGGATTGGGGAACAAGCGAACACCGAGTTCTTCAAGATCTACCAAGTCGCTAAGTACATCGATAACGACTTCAAGGGTTGCACTATCCCGACAAGGGCCGTTTTCTACAAAATAAGTAACCGTATAGGTACCCGTTTCTTCGTAGGTATGGGTGGGGGCCTCCTCCATACTTGTATTGTTGTCGCCGAAATCCCAGAAGAAATCCATTCCATCGGAAGATCCGTTACTGAAGGTCGCACTGGCGGTGTCTACGGTCGCAGTAACATCCGCCACTGGTTGTGCGAAAACGCTTACGGGAATCATACGAATAGTGTCAGACCCTACACCACCGAGAAGGGTTAGGGTGATATCGTATTCTCCGGGTTCTGTATAAGTGACGGTTGGCTGGACTTCATTAGATGTTTCCGGGCTTCCGCCGGGAAAGTTCCATATACGATCGCTGAAGGTTCCCGTGCTCCGGTCCGTAATGGTGAAGGTTAGCGGTGCACAGCCTTCTGCGAATTTCAAATCAGTATCAGTAGCGGCGAATTCAGAAACGATGAAAGTGGTGTCCAGGAAGATCTCATCCCCACATCGCCCATTGATTAGGGTTACGGAGGTGGTGTAATCTCCGGCTTCCGTGTATGCATGGTTTAGGCTTGTACTAGAGGTGTCAATAACTGTTCCATCACCGAAGTCATAACGGATGAAATCGTATCCGGTACCGTCCATAATAGAAAGGAATACCATTCCTTGGCTATACACTACTGCGATATAGTCCAGTGCCGGGGAAGGGGCAACGGTGAAGGTCGCAGTATCACCTGGATATTCTATATTGCCAACGAAGAGTGTCTGTACGGCTTGAAAGGTGCCAGAAGCCTCGGGCTGTGTGGAGATGCGCAGGTCTTCTCCGATCTGGGTTGCCTGGAGGTTTTCATTTTGAGGCAGTAGCGACCATTCTACCCTGGAAGCCCCACTGGTAGCGTCGGTTAGTTGTAATACTTCTCCTCCACAAATGGTGTCTGCACTTTGTACAAAACCGCCAAAAGGAACGACCGATGAAATATCTTCTTCGCTGCCATCTTCTCCTACTCCGCCAGGCTCGTCATTAGGTCCACATTCGTTGGATCCAAGACGTTGGCCAAAGGTGCCACCGTCTAACGAAACATCCGGACTATAGGTGCTACGGCTGGTTGCTGTACTTACTAAGCGTCCACCGCCGCCGCCGCCGCCAGGACCGAAGCAACGGGTTGGTGAATTGTCTACATCTCCACCATCTCCACCGTTCAGGCTGATTTCCGGACTACCCTGTAAGGTGTCTGCGATAAAGATCACAGAGCCTGCTGCTCCGCCGCCGCCACCGCCATCTCCGTCAGCGCTTTGTCCGTCATTCCCATCTGCGATGATTCCTGATGAGTTTCCGAAGTTGATGGTTGGAGCCCAGAGAACAATGAGTCCACCACCGTCTCCTCCGCCGGAGTCGGTAGCATTGTTGGCGTGGCCAGCACCGCCACCGCCCCCAAAGAAAACACGTTCATTTTCAGCTTCTAGCCCTGATGCACCCAAGCCGGGGAAATTGCCACGGCAAGCATTGTTAAAGAGGCCCATAACAATGTTACGTGCGCCTACACCACCACCTGCAACGTTGGCACCACCGCCGCCACCTGCGTTGTGGTCATTTCCTCCTCCTCCTCCGTTTGCTGCTGGCGCTCGTCCAAAAGGCTGACTGGTGGGGACACCACCAATGCCTTCGCCCCGCGAAGAGCCGCGCCAGTTTCCAGGGCCGTAGGCCAGGCTACTGGCTATCGTGAGCCGGTTACAGTCGCTATTGGATTCAACCCCTTCTCCTCCCCGAAATCCTGCTCCTGTTACGTCGATAGAAGCCCCCGCTTCAAAGGTGATTCTGTCTTCTGCCGCAATAAAGAGGACGCCACCAAGGTTTCCATCGAAAGCCTGACTTACCTGCTGAGATCCCGTGATGGAAACGGATGCGGAACCGTCAAAAAGAACGATTTGACTATGGAGGGAGTTATAATTTTTTAGAACTGGGAACAAAAGGAAAAGCGTATCACCGCTTACACGCTCTACACGGTTAAGGTCATAATGGCCTGCACCGTTAAGGTCGGTTACAACACCAGTGGAAGCTCCCGAAGTCCCAATACTTGCACCGCCGTGCCCGTAGAGCAGTAGGCTGGAGCCTGGGCTGGCTACTTGCGCTGCGGCGCTGCGGAGCCAGCGCTGTCCGTTATTGAGTTGAATAATCCGGTGGTAGGTGTTCTGAGCAAAAATGGTCGACAGACTCAGAAGTAATAGGCCGGTTAGAATAGATTTCATGGAATGGGAAAACTTTGAGAAGGGGGAAAGCAAGGCTAAAGATACGGCGGATGTGCTCTCCCGACCAAGATGGTTTTCCAGATTTAACCTAAATGGTTTTAGTTCGAAAAGGGATTTAATCTTGTGTACACGATTTTTGTTCGTTTAGCCCCCATTCCCATATTCCAGTTTTTGACCCTCCGGAGCGCCTGTAAATCGGTTACAACGGCAGTAAGTCAAAACTGACGCTTAATTTGGCTATTTTGTCCTGATCGGTTCGGATACGTTTCAGCTCGTAGGTTCCCTCAGCACTTAGGCCTCTGTTTTCTTCGAGGAGGAAGACACGGTCAAATTGATATATCTCGGCTCCCTGATGACTGATCAACTCCAACCTGCCGTTGTCGAAGCTCCAACTTCCCTGTCCAATACCATTCAGCGAGGTTGAAAAACTCGTTAACTCACCGTCTTCTTCGTATTGATAGTTGACGGTATAGGTGCCTTCAGAGTAGTAGCGGGCGGGATTGTCGGAGAAAGTGATCTCCAGGTCGTTATTGGTAACGGTTGTACTGACTTGACGTTCTTGTTCTGTGCCATCGTTGCTGAGTAGGGTTTCCGTTCCGCTGGTTACGTAATTATCAACACGCCAGCGGCCAGTAACATCAGAGCGAAAAGCTAAATCTGGCTCCTGAATACAGGAGCAGGTTGTAAGCGCAAGAAGGACAAATAGTACGTTTAATAAGGGGGGATTCGTTTTCAAGGGAATAGGTTTTGGTTTGTCCCATAGACTACGAAAAGGTGGAGTTTGGTTGTGTCAAAGCTGTTTTTTTAGCTGCTGTGAGGTTTTAAGGCGGGGAGAATAGTTTAAAATCTGGAAGTTTTTCCTTATTCATTATGATACTTTTCTCCGCGTAAAATTGTCATTCCACGGTAGAGCTGTTCAGCAAAAAATAGCCGAATCATTTGGTGGCTAAAGGTCATTTTACTTAGCGAGAGTTTCCCGTTGGCGCGGTTATAGATTGCTGGAGGAAAGCCATAAGCTCCACCAACCAGAAATACGAGTCGCCGGTAAGGTCGTTGTAGTTGCTTGTCAAGCCAATGCGCAAAATCAACACTTCCAAATTGCTTGCCGCCTTCATCCAGCAGGATCAGGCCATCGGAATTTTGCAGGCGGCTAAGTACCATTTCGCCTTCTTTTTCTTTTAGCTGGCTCGGTTTCAATTTTCCAGCCCCCTTCACGTCTGGTAATACTTCAAAAGTAACGGGTAGGTAATGTCTCAAGCGTTTCGCGTAGATGGCTTCGCCTTCGCGTAGGTAGGCTTCGCTGGTTTTACCGATATAATATACATGTACTTTCATAAAGGCGAATATAGGGGCGAGGCCGCAGGTGCGAAGGACGTTGGAGGGCAGGGCAGATATCTGACGAGGCTATTCAACTTAGAGTGTTTGATGCTCAGTGGATTGTGATGCATTACTAGTAATTAGGCTGAGTACTTTACTTGACATCGTATCATTGGTTTGCTGCATACAAGCGTTCTTCTCTTCGCCAGAGAGCTGATGTTCTCGGAGTGGTCATAACTTAAAAACCTGCCTTGCACCTGCGTTCCCGCCCGTATCTTCGCCCTAAATTTTGAACATGATCTTTCAGCAGTATACCCTAACCAACGACCCCGCATTAAATGAAGTCCTCGTAGCTTTCCTGTCCGAAGCCGGATTTGATTCTTTTCAAGAGACGGAGGCTGGTCTATTGGCTTTCGCCCCCGCCGAAGATCATGCCCGTTGGGTTAGAGAGCTTGACGAGCTGGCTAGCCGTTTTGCCTACACTTATACATCAAAGCCTTTAGAAGATAAAAATTGGAATGAAGAGTGGGAAAAGCAGTTTCAGCCGTTGCAGGTTGGAAATCGACTCTTTATTCGTGCAGATTTTCATGCCCCACATCCTGCCATAGAACAAGAGTTGGTAATAACGCCAAAAATGGCATTTGGAACAGGTCATCACCCAACAACACACATGATGTGTGAATTGCTTTTTGAGCAAGACCTGGTAGGGAAGCGTGTTTTTGATTACGGGTCAGGTACGGGGGTATTAGCGATTCTAGCGAAGCGTTTGGGAGCTGCTGAGGCAGACGCGGTTGACATTGAATCCTGGTCTGCCGAAAACACCCTAGAAAACGCCCGCCGTAACGAAGTAACGGTAGATAGAATCATTCATGGAACACTGGAAGACGTACCCGTAGGGGAGCCCTACGATTTCATCCTGGCAAACATTAATAGAAATGTAATTTTAACAACCGCAGAAGCGTTGTACCAGCGGCTCCGACGGGGAGGAACGGTTTTGTTCAGTGGAATTCTTGATACCGACGAAGAATTACTGATCAATAGCCTTTCCAGCCGTGGATTCATTCACCAGTTAACCCGGCAACGGGAAGACTGGCGAGCCTTCGTTTTTACCCGTAATTAAGTGAATACATGCGTTTATTTTCCTTCCTGCTGGCCGCTATCTTGGTGTCTAACTTTTCGTTCGCACAAAAACTGAGCGATTTACCGCCAGATACCGACCCCGCAGGTTTCTCTGAAGCTTTGGAGGTCTTTATGAACGCGTCCGGTAACAGAACAGCCAAAGATGCCTACGCCAATTTCGCTGGCGTCTATTTTGGTGGAGGCTTCAATGAAGCCCAGCAAAAAAGAATTGCCAGTACGTCCGTTCTTTTGGCAAAAAAAAGAATCAGTTCCGCAACGGGCTTTAAGTACTATCTAGATCTTCTTCCGTTCTTAGGTGGTACGGTAGATAAGGAGAACCCCGCCTTTGCCGGCTTTCACGATGGCCTTGACCTTTTTCTACAAGACCCTGATTCGAGAACAGGCGAAATCGTGAAGGCTTTACAAAACGCCGAAGCTTACTTGGCTAAAAAACGCCTTGACGCTAACCTTGGAGCAGAAGGTTGGTTAGTTGTTGGCGGTGCCCCTAACTTCTTATATGAAGACGGTAGTTGGATGATGAAATTAGATACTATCCAGCAACTCGTTGGGCTGGGGAAAAAAGATACCATAACTATAGACGAGACAGAATTATTGGTCAACCTTGGAGAAGGGAAGGCACATGGCTCAGGAGGGAGGACGGATTGGCAACGTCAGAACTTACCTGAGGAAGTCTTTGCTATCTTGGTAAGCTACAATATCGAACTTAACCGAACGCTTTATAAGGCAGACTCGGCCCAGCTGCAATTTCCAGAATACTTTGATGATAAGATTCTTGTTGGGAAATTTACGGATAAGGTAGAGCCTGGTGGTGCCCGCTCAGGTGGTGAATACCCTCAGTTCATCTCAGACGATGGCTTTGTAGAAATACAAAATGTAGGGGAGGGGATTGACCTGATGGGCAACTTTGAACTTCGGGGCAATACGGTATATGCCATCGGGGTAAGTGGCAGGAAAGCTCAGGTAACGCTAGGGGTAGAAAATAAGGTGGGTGTTAAAAAAGTGAAGGCCAAAGCCGATCGTTTTTCCATCAAAGCTGGCGAGACCATTGCCGGTCAGGGGGTGAATACCACTATCTATTTTGGAGAAGACAGTTTGACGCACCCTAGCGTAACCTTGCGGGTCCAGGTTGAGGAGCGAATCGCCCAACTTTCCCGATCAGCGTCCAGTGCCGATCGTAGTCCTTTTACTCATAGCCTGAATAACATGCATATTTATGCGGACCGTATGGATGTGTACCTTGATCGGGACAGTGCAGTTGTAGGGAGGAAGACGGTATCCTTTGAGGAGAAATCTGATGTGGTCTTCGAGAGTACAGATTTTTTTAATGAAGGCGACTACAACCGCATGCGTGACATTTCCAGTAGGAACCCCTTAGACGTTATCTATGCTTTCAGGAATAGCCCGGAGGGTGGTAATGATATTGTTGACGCAGATGTACTTGCTAAAAAGTTTGATCCTCGGATGAAAGCTGCCGATATTCAACCGCTCTTGTTTGATTTGCAAACGAAGGGCTTTTTACTCTACGATTCCCAATCTAAATTAGTAGAATTACTACCAAAAATTGCCCACTTCGTACGGGCGAATCGTGAAGAAATTGACTACGATAAGCTGCGTTTCATTAGTAATACCTCTAGCGTAAATGCTTATCTTGATCTTAAAAGTGGAGAGGTTCGGATTGATGATGTGAAGCCGATAGAATTTAACCGGCAGAAGCAAATTGCAGTTAAGCCCTTAGGTAATCAGTTGACCGTGAAAGGAGACCGGAATTTTGATTTTGATGGTAATATTTATGCCGGCGGCATGGTCTTTCAGGGTAAAGACTTTCACTTTGAATACGATCCTTACCGCATCAAACTGGATTCGGTCCGTTACTTTGACCTCTTTCTTCCAATAGACGATACTTTCGGAGAAGGAATGAAGCGGAAAAGTACGGGCAGCCGAATTGAACATTTGAGTGGATACCTACTCATTGATGCCCCCAAAAACAAGTCCGGAACGGAAGATATCCCCTATTTCCCCTCCTTACAGACCAAGAGCAATAGTTATATTTATTACGACCAGGCTGATACAACTGCCTCTTATAATCGTGAAGACTTTTATTTTCAGTTAGAGCCCTTTAGCCTAAATGGAATGGACAGCCTGATTTCTACCCAGGTAGAACTTGATGGGAAGCTCTTTAGTGGTGGAATCTTTCCCGATATGGAAGAGTCATTGACCATACAAGAAGACGGTAGTTTGGGCTTCATTACCCAGACACCAGAAGGAGGGCAAGGAGCTTACGGAGAACGAGGTAAATATGAAGGAGAGGTAAGCCTGAGCAATCGGGGGTTGGCGGGTAAAGGTCACCTTACTTACCTAGAAGCCGAAATTGACAGTGAAGACCTGAGCTTCCAGCTCGATCGGACTACGGCAACATCGGAAAGTTTTGAACTTCAAGAAACCAGTACTTCGGGCCGGGAAATTCCTCAGGTTAAGGGAACGGCGGTCAATGTTGAATTCAAACCTTATGCCGATTCACTTTTGGTGAATTCGGAAGCGGATGCTCCTTTTGAGATGTTCAAAGCTGGAGAACACCAGTTTCAGGGAGGGTTAGTACTTACGCCCGAAGCACTGAAGGCCAATGGTAAACTTAGTTGGGACGCCGCGGATATGAGCAGCCAGGATCTGGACTTCAGTACTTTTGGAGCACATGCCGATACGGCCAACGTGGCCATCAAGTCGCTTTTAGGGGATGACCGCCTTGCGTTAAAAACCTCTAACGTTAAGGCAGATATCGATTTTGAAACCCAGGTCGCGGCTTTTGAGAACAACTCTTCAGATCTGGCAACCGCATTGCCTTACAATGAATTTAAAACCAGTATTGATCGCTTTGATTGGAACATGGCTGGTGGTAACGTTACTTTTCAGGCCAAGCCCGGAAAAGACAGATTTACCAGTACAAATCCTGATCAGGACGAACTGAATTTTATTGGTACCGATGCTACCTTTGATATTAATACCAGTATTCTTAACGTAGAAGGTGTTCCTTTTGTCAAGAGTGCAGACGCAAAAATCATCCCCGGCGATGGTAAACTCGAGATCGGGCAGGGCGGAACCATTAGCGAACTAATCAACGCTACCATAGTTGCCGATACCATCAATGAGTACCACGTTATCGAGCGTGCTACCGTTCAGTTAAAGGGGAGGAAAGAATATACCGCCTCTGGCTTCTATGTATATAACGTAGGGCCACACACTCAGGAAGTGGAATTCCAAAACATTGTCGGTACGCGCATCGGTAAAGGTAATCGGGACAAAAAGGTAACTGCCACACGAGCGAAAGGAGAGGTTGCAGAAGGAAGTACCTTCTTTGTTGATAACAAGACCCGGTTTTATGGTACCATTAATCTGGATGCTGGAAGTAAAAAGTTGTTGTTTGATGGGTATGCCAAAATTGAGGCAGAAAAACTTCCCGGAGCTCAGTGGTTCACTATCCGCTCCGAAGGAGATAAGAAAAACCTGGCCCTGAGGGTCAAGAAACCGAAGGACCGTGAAGGCCTGCCGCTTTTCACGGGTATTTACCTAAGTAAGCCTAACCGCCAGATATACCCAAGTTTTGTTCAGACACTCGATTTCAGGAAAGATCATCCAATTCTGGACTGCAACGAACTGATGCTCTATGATGAGGACCGTGATGTATTCCTTTTTGGAGACAGCGCCCGGGTGTACAACCCCGAACAAGTAGGCGGAAACCTGATGCAATTTGACCACGCCAACAGTAAGGTTACTGGAGACGGAGTCCTCGGTCTTGGTGGTCGTCTGAAGTACATCAAAATGAAATCTTATGGTTCAGTAGAGATGGATCTGCCAACAGTAAGCCGTCGTCCGCCTGAGCCTGATCCGGAACCCGCTCCGAAGGCAGAAGAAGAAAAGAAGGACGACAAGCCAAGTATGTTTGTCCTGGAAGAAGAAACCAAGCCCGAACCAGAAACTGCTGATTCTACAGCAACAGAAGGTACTGGCCTTACCATCGAGGGAGAGGTCGCAGCCAAATACCCTGATGTAAACGTGAAGGCCATGGCCGCCATCGATCTTATTCTACCCAATAAACTGGTTAATATGATGGCTACGGACATCATCTCCGGTGGCTACGCCGCTCCGGGCCTAAACGTAGTAACTGATAAGGAATTCTATCGTGCTGGCCTGGAAACACTCTTCCCAACTTCCAAAGAAAAAGCAGAGGCGATGGCTAGTCTTGATGCAGCAGTAATGCGTGTGCCAGAAAAGATCAATGATCATACCTTCCTGTTTAGCCAGCTAAATATGCGCTGGTCTAATGACTACCAGTCTTTCGTAACTACCGAAAAGCTGTCCGGCCTGGCCAGCATCAAGGGCAATCCCATCGCTAAGATGTTAGAAGTCCGCGCAGAAGTGAAAATGACGACTGGTGGAGATGATCGCTTGTACATCTACCTGAAATCGCCTAGTGAACTGTACTACTTCTTCGGTTTCAAGGACGGAATCATGAACGTTGTTTCTAACAACACTCAGTTTATGGACGCTCTAGAGACGATGAAGCCCAAGGAACTCATCATGAAAATGGACGATGGGGAAACCTATGAGATTCTTCCCGTAAGCCCAGGCACGGCACAAACGTTCTTGCGCAGGGTTAAGGACGCGTTTTAACAGTTGTTCGGTTTTCGGTTGTCGGTTGTGTGCCGCCCTAACCAACAACCGACAACCGACAACTGACAACGGACAACTGCTAACCGCCAACGTTCGTCGAAAATACCTGCTCTAGTCCGCTGAAATCCTTACATTACAACCTGAACAAAACTCCAACCGGCAATGCCAATTTTCAGCGATCTCAAAAAACTTTTCTTCGGCGCTAAATCCGTCGCTAAGCACCAGGCCTCTAAAGCCGGCGAAGCCGCCGGAGGCCTTGCGGAAGACTTAAAGGATAAAGCAGGTGACTTCATCGAAGATGCTAAAGCAGTTGCTTCCGACCTTGCGGACAAAGCGCCAGACTACATTGAGCAAGGAAAAGATGCTCTGGGAGACCTGGGCGATAAAATATGGGAAGAAGCTGATGCCGCTATTGATAAAGGCAAGGAATTAAAAGATCAGGCCTCCGAAGCAGTCAACGCGAAGCTAGAATCCCTGAGCCCCAAGACAGAAACAGAACCCGTTGACCTCGACGCCGAAATCGGCCTCTCCCTTGAAGACCTGGGCATGACGGAAGTCTCCGAACCCGCTGCTCCCAAAAAAGGCAGCATCGACTTTGAAGAAGACCTCATTGATGACCCCGTCGGCAAAATGAAAGAAGCTGCCTCCGGCCTAAAAGACGCCGCCAGCGGAGCCTTCAATAAGGTTAAAGATGCTACGGCAGGCGTCCGCGGAGCCGCCGCAGATGCGGCAGATACCGGCCTGAATGCCGCCGCCAAAGCTGGGGCTGGCCTCAAAGAACAAGCAGACATTCTCGCCGGAAAAGTGGGAGACGTAAGCGAAGTCGTTGGGGCAAAAATCCTTGAGAAGGGGAGTGATCTCCTTGATCGCGGTGCTGAGATCGGTGCGGACCTAAAGGATAAAGCTTCTGATTTCGTTGACCACGCCAATGTGGAAGCCGAAAAGATGAAGATGGAAGAAACCATCGAAGAAGCCAAGCGCGCTGCAGAAGTAGCCGAAGCCCGCGCCCGTGCTTTCGACGGTAAGGAAGCTGCCCGCGATACCTCCGAATCTACCCTCTCTGGCACTGACTCCTTCTTCGACCGTGCCGCCCGCTTCGCCGATGGGGACTACGCCAATGAAGGCGGTAAAGACATGCAAATTAAGGATAACCCCGACGCCAAGCCCAAGGAAAAAGGCGGCCTCATCGCCGGCTTCCTCGACTCCGACGGTGATGGGGACAGCCTCATCGATGATGCCACCATTATCGAAGAAGAGTAGCCTGTTGGGGGTGAGCGCTTGTAGCGCGATTTGTATTGCACCGCAAGCGCTCGCCCCGCTTTAGTTTTAAGATTTTACACCTAAAATAAGCGTTATGAAACCTATTAAATTTCAAGAACTACACTGGCGGAATAACAAGCTTATGGCTCTGTTTTACCTTTTGGCGCTAGCGTTCATCTTACCTAATCTGTTTGACGTCTGGGATTTTTTGGAACCCCAAATGGTGAAATTTCTAACGGCGTTTTTCTCCGTTGGCATGTTAATTCATAGTCTCCGCCAGTTTACCCACAAGCATTATGTACAGTGGAATAAGCGGGGTATTACTATCCGAGTGAACAGTCTCTTTGGAATTAATTTTGGATTTGCCGACGTAAAAGACATCGTTTATTCGAATAATGCCTATACCGTCTACCTGCGTAGTAAGCGCTCGAGAACGATTAATCTCGAGGGTGTTGAGCAAGAGAGTAAAGAGCGATTGTTGGGGATATTGCAGAGCCATACGCTTGCTCCTGTAAAAGCGGCAAATGTTTGAGACAATGGTCCGCTATGGTTTTCAGAAATGAGATGCTGGGTTGAGCGCTTGTAGCGCGATTGCTTTACATGGAAATCGCGCTGCAAGCGCTCAACCCAAGCTCTATCTATATTTTTGGCAAGTGCAGTATCAGCCCACACATGCCCAAAATGTAAGCCGTAATAGCAGAACCTAAGGTTGTCGAGGTATGATTGATGTAAAACCATAGCGGACCATTGTGAGACGCATATGCCGTACTTGTGCCATCCTGAAGAATGACTAAAAACCAATTAAGATAAATAACTATAAGTTGTTTCAACAAAGGCTATCTGCTTTTGCAGAAAGGGCGCTTCAGTGGGATAGTGAGGGAGATGTCCAGCTCTAAATTCTGTCGTTTTCATCTTTAAGCATCTTGGCTCGTAAGGGGCTGAAGCTGATAAGACTGTTGCAAAAGATAACGTTGGCTTTTAGGCGTAGAATCCACCGACTATGTACCTTAGCCCTATGAAGCTTCGCCTACAGTACCTCGCCCTGCTCCTTACCTTTCTTTGCACCTGCGTTAGCGCCCAAACCACCTCCGATAATTTTGAGGATGGAGACTTGCTGAACCCCAGTTGGACGGGGGACAACGCCAATTTTATCGTGGCCGATGGCCGTTTGCGACTGATGGCTCCCGAGGCTGGAACCTCCGTGCTCGGCGTCGCGACCCCCATTGATCGGGATGCGCCAACGACGAGCTATGAATTCCTGGTGGAGATGGATTTTGCCCCTTCCTCCACCAACTTTTCTACGGTTACGCTGATTGAATCCCGGGTACTGCCCGAAGTGCGGCAGGTGGAGATGAAGTTTGGCGGAATCTCCGGCAGCGACGACCGCCTGGAAGTGACTTTTCGCGCAGGAGGTGATGCGGTAGGAACCTTGCTCGGTACCATCGGAGCACTCGGAACGGCCCCCGCCACCGCTCGTTTTCGCCTGGAACATACCGGTGATGATTGGACACTCTCTGCCGATTATTCAGGCGGAACCAATTTTTTGCTTCAGGATCAGGCCACCGTCGAATTCCCCATCACTCCGGATTCTCTCGCCTTATTTTGTCGGTACACCTCCACCCGTGTTGATAAGTTTAGTTGGGATGATCTGCTGGTGACTTCCGAGATAATCGTCGACGAAACCCCACCGGTGTTGGTAAGTAGCGCACTGACGAACCCCAACGAAATTACGCTCGTTTTTGACGAACTGATTGGCACGGACCCCGCAGAAACACCATCAAATTATACGCTGTCAGCTGCCGGTATCTCGGTGAATAACGCGACCGTAAACGGCGCAACGGTGACGCTGGACCTGTCTCAGGACTTGCCCGATGGGGAAGACGTGACCTTGATGGCAAGTGCTATTACCGATGCGGCGGGCAACGCGCTGAATGATTTAAGTCTTAGCTTTCGCTACGACATTACGGCACGGCCAACCTCCCGTAACGTGCTCATTAACGAGTTCATGGCGGACCCTAATCCGGTGGTTGGCCTGCCAAACCAGGAATACCTCGAACTGTACAACCCGACGGATACGGTGGTAGACCTGACGGGCCTGGAAATCGCGAGTGGGGGCAGCCCCATTACTTTACCGGAGGGGAGCCGCTTGGCGGCGCGTGGCTACCTCGTGATCACCAGGGCGAACGAAGCTGCGGGTTTTCGTGACCTGGGCGTAGCGGTTATTGAGGCCAGTTTACCGACTTTCAGCAATGCGGCAGACGAGATTTCTCTGACCTTTCAGGGGCAAAATATTCAGACCATTAACTACACCGATGATTGGTACAACGATACTGAGCGCGACGAAGGTGGTTACAGCATCGAATACGTAGGAGAAGGCGCGGACGCAGGATGCAGTGCGAGTTGGCGGGCCAGTCTGAGCCCTGCCGGCGGCACTCCTGGAGGCGAAAACTCCGTCTTGGGCATGTCCGCCGACGTAACGGCACCTGGCATTGCCGAAATCGAAGTTGGAAACTTCGGTATTACCCTCACTTTTGACGAGCCGATCGATATCAACGATTTCACGGTAGACCTCTTCAGCTTTAGCCCGGAGGTTAACTTCGTGGCACCAATCTCCTTCGGCGAAAACAGCCTCTTCCTTTCGGCTGATATCCTGGAAAATGTGGTCTACACATTTACCATCTTACCCGACTTTACCGACTGTGCGGGCAACGCCCCCACGGAAGCCATCGAACTTACCATCGCCATCCCCACCGCTCCGATGCCGGGCGATGTGGTCATCAACGAAATCCTTTTCAACCCCGCCACCGGCGGGGCAGATTTTGTGGAGCTTTATAACTGCTCCGATCAGGTCTTTCAGATTGAAGGCTGGCTCATCCGTAACCTGCAATCAACCACCTCTACGGCTACCCAGGAAGTAAGCACTTCCCGACTCTTCCTCCCCGGAGACTACCTCACCTTTACGCCTGACCGGGAAGACATCCTCGCTCGCTTTCAGGACATCAATCCCGACCTCCTCATTGAGCAACGGCTGCCCAGTTTCGGCGATGACGACGGCAACGTAACCATTGACGCCGGAGTACTCCGCCTGGATGCTTTCGATTATACCGAAGACTTTCACTCCGAACTCCTCAGCCCCAACGATGGGGTGAGCCTGGAGCGCCTCCGGCAAAAGTCCGAAACCCAGGACGCTGCAAACTGGTTCAGCGCTGCCTCCACCGAAGGCTTCGGTACGCCGACAAGGGAGAATTCACAGGCCAGGGCTGGCTTGGTACCTGCAGGAGAAGAAACTTTCTCCATCGTCAACCCCACCTTTAGCCCCGACGGCGATAGTTTCGAAGACTTTCTGGAACTGAGCTATACGACCGATCGTACCGGCTTCCTGGCCCGCGTCCGCATTTTTGACGCGCAGGGCCGCCCGATTCGTACCCTCCGCCGGACCGAACTTCTCGGTGGCTCCGGTACCCTCCGCTGGGACGGTGCCAACGATGAAGGCCGCAAGGCCAAAGCCGGATTGTACGTCCTCTTCGTAGAACTCTTTAACCCCGACGGGGAGGTTCGGGAAGAGAAGTTGGTAGGGGTGCTGGCGGGGGAGTTGTAGGCCCGGCTTCAGCCGGTGGCTTGTAGAGGTTTCATTAGTAAGCCACCGGCTAAAGCAGGGACTACGGTTACCGCATTGCTCATTAATCCGTTCCTTTGCACCCGCGTTCGCGCCAAAAAAATAAAGGTTGAAAGGAAGAAGAAATGAAAAGTTTGAACGATTAGCTCAATTCAATTTATCTTCTGTACCTCCTTTTTTACTTCTCCTTCCTCATCCCTTTCCTCCCTCTCCCCTTTACTCCCTTACCAATGAGAATAGCATCCTACAACGTAAACGGCATCCGTGCCGCTCTGAAAAAAGACTTTGCCGGCTGGGCAAAAGCCACCAACCTGGACGTAATCTGTATTCAGGAAACGAAGGCGATGAGCGAACAAGTAGATATGAGCGAGCTGGAAGCCGCAGGCTATACCCACGCCCAATGGCACAGCGCAACCAGTAAAAAAGGTTACAGTGGTGTACTTACGCTAAGTAAGGTTGCGCCAGATTTTGTGCAGCACGGCTTTGGTATGGAAACTTATGATCGGGAGGGAAGGGTAGTGCGCACCGACTTTGGTGACCTGACCATCTTCAATTGTTACTTCCCCAACGGCGGACAGGGCGAAGAACGGCAAGCCTTCAAATACCGATTTCTCGATGATTTTCTGAACCATATCGTTGAGCTTAAGAAAACCCGACCCAACAT
This sequence comes from uncultured Lewinella sp., assembly GCA_964410795.1. Taxonomy (GTDB): domain Bacteria; phylum Bacteroidota; class Bacteroidia; order Chitinophagales; family Saprospiraceae; genus Neolewinella. The sequence continues at coordinate 28,635 of CAYPIM010000008.1, forward strand.
TCTGGTGGTTGGAGACTACAACATTGCCCACGAAGAAATTGACATCCACGCCCCGAAGCGGAACGAAAACAACTCCGGCTTCCTGCGGCCAGAACGGGATTGGATGACCAAGTGGTTTAAAGAAACCGGACTCGTGGACACTTTCCGCGCCTTGCACCCGGAAACGCAAACTTACAGCTGGTGGAGTTACCGGGCTAACGCCCGCAACAATAATAAAGGTTGGCGGATCGATTACCAAAGCCTGAGTAAGGAGATGATGGACCAGGTGGTCTCCATCGAGCACCTCAAAGACGACATACATTCAGATCATTGCGCCCTTGTGCTCGAACTGGTTGCCCGGCCTTAAGGCCGAGTAACCAGCACAGCTTGAAAGCCGATCAACCGGTGGCCTACCCGTTTGGACGGGGTGGACTACCGATTGAGGCCTTAATGGCTTGCCTTGGTAGTCCAATCCCGTTACATTTGTGGCCAGTTATTAACCAGCCTTAAGACGATTACGATGTCCCGTATATTTTTTGACAATGCAGCTACTACGCCACTTGACCCGGAAGTGCTTACTTCTATGACGGAGGTGATGGCCAAGAATTACGGTAACCCTTCTAGCATTCATTCCGAAGGCAGGACGGCCCGTGCCTTGATTGAGCAGGCGCGCAAGACTGTCGCGAATACCCTGAATTGTAGCATTGGAGAGATCTTTTTTACTTCCGGAGGCACAGAGGCCAATAATATGGCGTTGAAGAACAGCGTGCGGGACCTGGGCGTGAAACGTATTATCTCTTCTCCGCTGGAGCACCACTGCGTTTTGCATTCGCTTGATGCGATCAAGGCTACGGGTAAGGCTGCTGTGGAAATGGTGCGCATCGACGAGAAGGGTAGCGTTGACCTGGAAGACCTGAAAGCCCGACTGGCGGCCTCTGAGGAGAAAACACTTGTAAGTCTGATGCACTCGAACAACGAAATTGGTAATCTTTTACCAATGGAAGAGGTCTCCGAAATTTGTGCGGAAGCGGGAGCTTATTTCCACTGCGACACGGTACAGACGATGGGCTACTTCCCAATCGATCTTGACCTGACCAATGTGAGCTTCCTCTCCGGTTCTGCGCACAAGTTTTATGGCCCTAAAGGCGTAGGTTTTGTCTATGTCAACAACGATAATATCATTAAGCCCTACCTGGACGGTGGAGCACAAGAACGCAATATGCGGGGTGGAACCGAGAACATCTACGGCATCGTCGGGCTAGCCAAAGCGCTCGAGAAAGCCGTTGCTGAACGCGAAGAACGAGCCGTAAAGATCAAGGGCTTGAAGACTTATTTCATAGAGAAACTGGCCGAAGCTTATCCCCAGGTAATGATTAACGGAAACCCTGAGCAGAGTCACTTCAAGGTCTTAAGCGTCAGCTTCCCCGAAAGCGAAAAAGGCGATTTATTGCTCATGAACCTCGACCTCCACGGGATTTCTGCTTCCGGAGGGTCTGCTTGTTCCAGCGGTATTGATGTCGGTAGCCATGTGATTGGTCACCTGCACCCAGACTCAAAGCGCCATACTGTACGCTTCAGCTTCAGCCACCACAATACCCGGGAGGAAGTAGACGCAGTGGTGGAGAAGTTGGCGGGCATGTTGTAGGAGTCTGGAGTTTCGGAGACTGGAGTCGTTACTGCTTTTACTGCTCATTCTCCTTGGGTGAGCAAGCGTAGCGCTGCGAATGGTTCTTGCGGCAGCGACTCCCGACTCCGATATTCCCGACTCAAATACTTCCTATCTTTCCATCATGCAAAAGTTGCTTTCTGTCCTCATTGCTGCCGTCTGGCTGGCCAACGGCCTGCTGGCTAAGGTCCTCAACCTGGTGCCTCGCCATACAGAGATCGTTGCTGGTATCCTGGGGGAGGCGTACGCACGCCCACTCACGATTATGATTGGCCTGGCGGAGATTGCAATGGGGATCTGGACACTGTTTGGGAGGTACCGGAAGGAGACGGCCTTCTTCCAGATTGCTATCATCCTGACCATGAATTGCCTGGAGAGCTTGCTGGTGCCCGAGCTGTTGCTTTGGGGATACTGGAACCCTGTATTTGCGGTTGGGTTTTGTGTAGTGGTTTATTGGTGGGGTAGGAGTAGATCCCAAAACGATAGCTAGTGGACCTGCTGCCTCCTCGTCGCCAAAAGTCAATACAAAACCATCTTTCCGCCAAAGGTCAACGAATAAGGCCGTAGCTGAAAAACGTCGTAACCATTTCTCCGTGCCATCTCTACATCTTCGGGTCGGTAAAGACCGCGCAGAGATAAACTGTGCTGGATTAAAAGACTGCCTTTTAATCCGAAGGGGACAGTAACACCGGCTACGGCAGCAAAGTCAAAATCTTGAAATTCTATGTTCCCTTCGCTGAATTCAGGATTACTGATCCGTGCCCCAAAAGCCCCGCGGTTTGTAGTTCGATACCCGATAAGGCGGGTGAGTTTTAAACCGGCCTGTATTATAGTACTTTGGTAGAGCGCGTAGTTGTGTTTCTTGCCCTTCGCCTTCTTATCACCAAGACGGTAGTTGAACAAGAGGGGTATTTCGACCATGTTGATATCAATCTTCGGTGCGTTCTGTCCTTTTGCTTCAATTTCTTCCTGGTCAGGGCTTGCGCCTTCCTGGGTAAAGCCGATACCAATACTGACGAAGTATTGTGGTTGTAATAAATACTGCGTTTCTATTCCGAAGCGAAGCCCTGTATTTTTATAGCCAAAGTAGGAGTCTCCGTGGATCTGGGAGAAATTAATGCCAAAGTAACCGGCCGCAGCAAATTTTTGGTTGCGATCTGGTTGCGCACTAAGGCTGATCGCTAAAAAGAAAAACAATAAGATATGGTAACATTTCATCGATAGGTATTTAGGTGGCTTGCTTGTAATTCTGACTAACGGCGTCTCTAAATGAACTGCTTGGGTATTCCTGTAGAAGTTTACCCTAACTTCACCTCATGTCAATCTTTAAACGTCATCCCTTCCCAGTCGCTGCCTACTTCAAGCAATCATTGGTGTTAACTTTTGCGCTGTCGCCGGAGGCATTGGTGGGTAAGTTGCCGCCGCCACTTCGACTGGACACTTTTGAAGATCGCCACGCTTTCGTCGCCGTGGCCATGGTACAGACCGAAGCGTTGCGGCCGAAGGGTTTCCCTCGCTGGTTGGGTAATGATTTCTTCCTGGCTGGTTACCGGATTTTTGTTCGATATACCAACTCAAAGGACAAAAACCTGCGGGGCTTGTACATTCTGGAATCGCAGACGGACCGCCGTAAGATGGAGGTTTTAGGCAACCTGATGACTCTTTACAATTATTCAAAAATTGAAGTAGATCAGGCCTACGGAGAAGAAGCTGGGATGAAAACTTACCGAATAAACAGCTCATCGGAAGGCTTTTCCGTTAAGGTGCGGTACGAAGATGACCCTGCTTTACCTACGGATAGCCCGTTCATTGATTGGAAACAGGCCCGTCGCTTTGCGGGGCCGCTGCCGTTTACCTTTACGTACGACGCGGAGCGGCGTAATGTCCTTATTGTGGAAGGTGTCCGTCAAAACTGGAAACCGCGCCCGGTGACGGTGGAACACTTTACCCTGCCGTGGTTGAACCGTAAGGGCTTAGGCGATGCTGTACTTGCCTCTGCATTTGTGGTGGAAGACATCCCTTACTGGTGGCGGAAAGGTAAGATAGAGCCCTGGCAAAAATAGGTTGCCCGGCCTTCAGGCCGTGCGGGTAACTCGACCTTCAGGTCGGTTGTTATTTAGCGTTCAACTTTCTAATAAAAACATAACCGTACCTTACTCCTCAAGCAGTTGGCCTACAACCTGTTCAAGCAACCGATATCGAACCTCAAGTACTAGAAACGCTCCCTCCGTACCGTTCCGCTTTTCAGGGCGTAACAAATATTATCCGCTTCAACTGGCACTTTTACGCTATGGCGTTGGTAGGCGTGGTGCTTGGGCTTTTATTTGCTGCTTGGCTTGGTGGGTACTGGTTTGTAGCGGGGGCAGGTGTTGCGGTGGGGGTTCTGGCCACCACGCTCATTTCGTTACTCGTTTCCTGGTACGTTTACGACCACTCTGAACTTTACAGCTTCGATTGGTTGCCGGAATTGCCGGCAGGCGCAAGGATCGTGAATATCCACGCGGGTTTCGACGAGACAAGTGCCTTGCTTGCCGCCAAGTACCCAACGGCAGGGCTTACCGTTCTCGATTTTTATGACCCAGAACTACACACTGAAGTTTCCATTAAGCGCGCTCGTAAGGTTTATCCTCCTTACCCCGGAACGGTACGCATATCTTCTGGTGAACTGTTGTTGGAAGAGAATTCGATTGACGTAGTTTTCTTACTGATGGCAGCGCACGAAATCAGGGACATTGAAGAGCGCGGACGCTTTTTCCGCGAGCTTCATCAAGCCCTTAAGCCCGGCGGCTATGTTGTCCTGACCGAGCACCTGCGTGACAGGCCTAACGCTTTGGCGTATTCCTTTGGCGTTTTCCACTTTTTGCCTTGCCAAGAATGGTGCCAAACCTTTTCTTTGGCTGGCTTTGAATCCGTCGAGAAGGAAAAACTTACGCCCTTTCTTACCACTTTCACCCTGACCAAAGATGTGGATACACCTTAAAATTATTGGCTGGCTGCTTATGCTGTTGTCTTTTCTTCACTACTTCGTTCCCGGTTACCTCGACTGGAAAAAAGACCTTGCTCCCATCAGCTTGATGAACCGGCAGATGATGAAGACGCACATGATTTTTATCGCCATTGTGGTTTTTGCCATCGGCCTGCTCTGCGTCTCTTCGACGAATGATTTATTGACTACGCCGCTGGGAAAACGAATCTGCTTAGGACTCTCCGCCTTTTGGGCACTGCGGCTGTTTTTTCAGTTCTTCGTCTACTCTTCAAAGCTATGGCGGGGCAAGCAATTCGAGACCTTTATCCATGTAATGGCCGTTTGTTTTTGGGTGTATATGACGGCGGTTTTTGGGATGGCGGGGTTGGGGTGAATATTAGTACCAAGTGGATCGGGAAATGGTTCTGAATTGCCTCGCCCCGCACCTGCGTCCGCGCCTACGAAAGCTACCGCACAGCTTTTCTCGGGCCACAGGCCGCTCGCCCATTTTAATCAGCGTCCACGAAATCTAATAAGTCGGCATAGACCATACTCTGGCGGAGTATATCCGGGCAGCCGATAATCACGAGGTGCTCACGGGCCCGGGTCATGGCTACGTTGAGTTTTCGGTCTACGCCCTCGTCACTGATCTGGGAGAGCATCTGAATCTGGCTGTATTCGTTGGTGCAAAGTGAAATGAGCACAATTCGTTTGGCACCGCCCTGGTAACGTTCTACGGTATCTACCTGATAGTCTTCAGGAGAAAGATTTGCGGCCTGGAGGCGTCGTTTGATGTGGGCAATCTGGGCACGATAGGGCGTTATAATACCAATGTCTCCCGCTTTTACCGGGCGCTCAGTACTTGCATAAAGACGTGTATAGGCCTGAACGAGTTCCACGATAAGGTCAGCTTCGAGGCCGTTTACTTTGGGGTCCGCCAGCGTATGGTCTGGCTGGGTTGGGAGGAATACCAGACGGTTGTTCGCCAGGGTTTGTTCAAGGGGCGCGGCCGCAGGTGCAAGGGAAAGTTGATTGAGCTGGGTAAGCCGGTGAGGGATGCCCTCCGGCAAAATCCGAAGCTGTTTGTCGTAAAATGCTTGGGCCGGAAAGGCCATGATGTCCTGGTGCATTCGCCCTTGATGGCTAAGCTGGTCGTAGGCCCAGGTCCAACCTTCTTTCTGTGCCGTTAAGTACAGCCGCTCGAAGAGACTGGTGGCTAAGTTGTTCAGCCCGATCTCCCGCAACTGCTCGTCGTGTACCTTGGTGTCTGCTGTTTTCTGCTGCACTACGGCGGGAAGTTGACGATGGTCGCCGATGAGTAAGGAGCGGGGGGCTCGCGGTAGTAGCCCGGCCAGTAGGGGTTCCAGAATTTGGCTCGCTTCGTCCACAATGATCCGGTCAAATTGCTTAAGCTCAAAAAGCTCATTTTTACCACCTACGCTAGCGACGGTGCCGACGAATACCCGGGTGTTTTGAATCAAGGCCTTCAACTCCGCCCGTTTATTTACCTTTTGGCTTTTGAGCTGTAACAGCTGGTCTTCAAAAGCAGGATCTACGCCGTAGCGACTGCCAATGCGGAGGTAATCTTTGAAGACCGACCCGTCGGCGTTAGTAATTCGTTCAATGCTCTCGCAAATCTCATCAACGGCGCGGTTGGTGTAGGCCACCAGCAAAAGGCTCTCGCCACTGTTGTTGAGCAGGTGGCGAACTAGGTGATGCAGCATCTGGCTCGTTTTGCCCGTTCCGGGAGGCCCCCACAGCAGAAAGTAATCTGGTGCGGTGATGATGCTGCGGAGGATCTTATTTTGCTCGTCGGTAAGGGTAACGGCGATGTCTTCTTCGTGAGGCTCGGCTTTTCCGGGCGGCTCCTGACCAAGCCATTTTCGCCGTAGCTGAGGCTCAGCGGAGGCCCAGATGAGCATGCCTCGGTAATGGTTGCGGAAGCTGCTGTCCAGAACATCCTTTTCAATGCTCCAGAATTTCCCTCTTCGGAAGGCGGTATCGTTTAGCTGCTGGCTGCGTAAGCGAAGGCTCACTTGCTTCGGTGCTACGCTTACGATGGTAGATTTCAAGACCTGAGAGGCTAGTACATCGCGCGGATCAGCAGCAGCCTTAGGGGTGGCGTAGAGGGCAATGATGTCTCCCTGGCGAAACTTGACGAGGCGGTCATCTTCGGCCGGTCGGGTAAGGGTTAGTACGGCAGTTTTTTCGTCGTAGTGCTCGTAGATGAGCCCGTCAAGGAGCTCAAAGCGTTCGATCTTTTCCAGCCGCTCGTCGAGCCAGAGGCTCGCCAGTCCGTTTACACCTTCGAGCCGCTGCTCGCCCGTTTTTGCCAATCGTTGCTCCCTGGCGGTAAAGCCGAGGTAAGCCCCAAAGTAGCGTTTTTCTAGGCCAGTGAGGTGGCTGTATTTATTGATGACGTTATCGTGGTCCCGCTTAGCGAAACTGCTTAGGTCTTTGAGGCGGGCGGGCTGGAGACGGTTGATGAGGCGCGTGGTCTGTTCCATCAGATCTACCTCCGGATTGGCACCGAGTTGCCCAAGCAGGAGCTCCACGCCGAGTAGTTGGTTGCGGGCAGCAATGGCTTCTAGCTTTTGTAATTTCTCCGGTGGAGCGTATTTGAGGCCGTTCTCAAAGTCGGCACTGTATAAAATATAACTACGTACGTTGGCCCCTTCGCCCAGTGCCTGGTTGATCATCAGGTCGTAAAGCAAGGTCTGGATGTAGTTCGTCTGGTTGATGCCGTGGCGATTCGTGTTCCAGTACTTACTGGTCTTTAGCTCAACAATGGTGGTAGGCGCGTCGCGGTCTTTGCCTGCTTGTAGAAGGTCCAACCGGCCCTGAACGCCGTAGGTTGGGCTGAGAAAAGTTGGCTCCAGCAGAATCTGCTCCCGTTCAATATCGATGCCAGCAAGGTCTTGCCGGACGAATTTTTGCAACGTGACGAAGTGGGTGTTGAGCTGGCCGATCAATTCCTTGATCTGCCGATCGTCAAACAGGCAGAGGGCCAAGGGAGCGGTTTGGAAGATGCTTCCGATAAGATTTCGAAAGCTTACTTCCGGATCTTCCACTAATCGGTCGAGGAAATAGTTCACAAGATTACCCCGCACCAGCGGCAGCGCCTGCTTCATCGGTACCAATTTCTTGGCGATGTTCGTCCAGGGTTGATAATGGTGGGTGCCACTAAAGCTTTCGGCAACTGCGGTTACGTCAATGAGGTAATCGGGCTCCACCACCATCTGGGCGGGGTAAAGGTGGCCGTCGTCGCGCAGCTCCGCATTGATCAGGTTAAGGGAACGGGGTAGACCACTGACCTGTTTCACGATGGCGATGGCCTGGGCAATGAAGGGATTGGGCACCTCGTCAGTACCGTAAGGGATGCTATAAATTTGCTCTGGCCGCGCTTCCTCACGGACGTAGAGTAGCGCTTCCTCTTCCGCAAACTCTACGGCGATGACACGAAGGGTGGGGAAGCGTTGCTTCACCTCCGGCTTAACGTAAGGGATGGGATAGGGCAAGGTCAAATAATCAACCCAGGGTTGTGGCACCGCTCCACCGAAAAGGGCGCGGGTAAGCTCGGTCGCTACCCTGTACCCCGTAGTCAGGTGATTCGCCAGCTCTTCTGAAGAAAGCTTTGCTGGCCTCCGCTGTCGGAACCTCCGTTCCTGGTAAATGTGGACGTGCGGAACACCAAACTTGTGCGCCGCGTAGCTGATGCGGGCGAAATTGGTACTGAAGTGAAGTTTGTCCTTTTCCGTTGCCCGTTCGAATAACTCAAGAATTAGCCGACGAAGGGCTAATGCTCGCTCGGTATCGGAGTACTTTACGTTCGCCACAATTTTGTCAAGCTGACGGTAAAAGTACTTGCGGTAGGCATCCTGGCGTTGAGGGTCGGTCATTGAGGGCGAAGGTAAGTTAGATTGATAGATTTGTAGTGTGATAGATTTATAGATGTGTAACCAAATGCACGAAGTATGTCAGCAAACGGAACCCCTACTTCTAATTCCCTAGTTTCTAGCTCTCTAATTTCTAGTTCCCGAATTGCTAGTTTCTATTTCCCTATTTACCTACCTTTGCCGCTTATCCAAAACTCCCCTTTCCCCATGGCGGCAGCCCACGAAATCAAAGCAGACGTAGAAGTAGCAAAAAACCTCGGTCTTACCGCCGATGAGTACGACAAAATCGTTGAGATCATGGGCCGGGTGCCCAACTTTAATGAGTTGAGCATCTTCTCGGTCATGTGGTCTGAGCACTGCAGCTACAAAAACTCCATCATGTGGCTTAAAACATTGCCACGCGAAGGTGATCGCCTGCTGGTGGAAGCCGGAGAAGAGAATGCCGGACTGGTAGATATTGGTGGCGGCTTGGCTTGTGCTTTCAAGATCGAATCCCATAATCACCCCTCCGCGCTGGAGCCTTACCAAGGAGCAGCAACGGGGGTTGGCGGTATTCACCGCGATATTTTTACCATGGGAGCACGGCCAATTGCCAGCCTTAACAGCCTCCGTTTCGGAGACCCGAGCCTTCCGCACACCAAACACCTTGTTGATGGTGTGGTGCGGGGTATCGGAGACTACGGCAACTGCTTCGGCGTTCCGGTCGTCGGCGGTGAAGTGGTATTTCATCCGGTCTATAATCAGAACATCCTGGTCAACGCTATGTCCGTCGGCTTGGTAAAGCACGGCGAAACTGTTTCCGCGGCAGCGGACGGCCCGGGCAACCCGGTATTCATCGTCGGTTCCGCGACGGGCAAAGACGGAATTCACGGTGCGACCTTCTCTTCTGCAGATCTTACCGAAGACAGCGCCGATGACCTCCCGGCCGTACAGGTAGGTGACCCCTTCCAGGAGAAACTACTCTTGGAGGCCAGCCTTGAAGTCATCAAAACCGGTGCTGTTGTTGGCATGCAGGATATGGGCGCAGCTGGCATCACTTGTTCTACCTCCGAGATGTCGGCCAAATCCGGAACGGGCATGCGTATCGATCTCGATAAGGTACCGACCCGCCAGGCCAATATGAAGCCCTGGGAAATTCTCCTGAGCGAAAGCCAGGAGCGGATGCTCATCGTTTGCAAAAAAGGCATGGAGAAAGAACTCCTCGCTGTATTTGACAAGTGGGACCTAGAATGTGAAGAAATCGGAGAAGTAACCGATACCGGCCGCCTCCATTTCTACGCTGGTGGCGTATTGGTTGCGGATGTTCCTTCCGAGCCCCTCGTCCTTGGCGGCGGAGCCCCGGTTTACGAACGTGAAACCGCTCGCCCGAAATACATGGATAAGATCGAGGCATTTAGCGCTGCCGATATTAAAGTTCCGGCGGATCTGAAAGCCACGGCCGAGGAGCTCTTCATTAGCCCTAATCTGGTCTCCAAAGCCTGGGTAACCGATCAGTACGACGGAACTGTCCGGACGAACTCCATGTCCGAAAACGATAAATCCGACGCTGCGCTGGTTCGGGTTAAAGGAACCGATAAAGCCCTTGCGGTAACGACAGACTGTAACTCTGCTTATGTGTACGCCGATCCTTACAAAGGTGCAATGATTGCCGTAGCGGAAGCGGCCCGGAACATCGTTTGCTCTGGTGGTGAACCGGTGGCCATCACGAACTGCCTTAACTTTGGTAATCCGTATAATAAGGAGGCTTTCTACCAGTTTGTAAACGCCATCAAAGGGATGGGCGACGGTTGCCGCGCCTTTGGAACTCCGGTTACCGGGGGTAACGTAAGTTTCTACAACCAGAGTCAGTACGAAGGTGGCCGCGTTGAACCTGTTTACCCAACTCCGACGATTGGTATGCTGGGTATCGTAGACAACGTCAAGCGCCGGATGACGCTTGGTTTCAAGGATCGTGGCGACGTGATCTACCTCGTCGGCGACAGCAAAGATTGTATTGGCAGCTCAGAATACCTGCGTAGAATTCATGGCGTAGAGCACAGTCCTGCCCCATTCTTTGAGTTAGAAAAAGAGCAAGAACTGCACAAGGTTGTTGCTGCTTTGATCAAAGCAGGGCTCATCAAATCTGCCCACGACGTTGCCGACGGCGGTCTTTTCCAGGCGGTCACAGAATCTGCGCTCGAAGGCGGCCATGGCTTTACGCTGGATACCGACGGTGCTTTCCGCAAGGATGCCTTCTTGTTTGGAGAGGCCCAGAGCCGCGTTGTCGTTTCCGTTGATGAAGCTCAGACGGGAGACTTCGAAGACCTGGTACGCGAGCACGGCGTTGGCTTCACCGTACTTGGCCGCGTTGAAGGCATGGACGTAGTTGTCGACGGCGAAAACTGGGGCGACCTGGCGCAGTGGATGGTACGGCACGAGCTTACGTTGAAGGCGGTTTTGGAGGAGTAAATCAAAATTGAAAAGAGAGCAAACCCCTTCATTTAGTAAGTAATTACCGTCGTAAGTATAGAGGTGGCAACTTAGATTACACTGTACTCGTATGTTCTTATGGCCAATTTTTCGGCTATTCCAATGACTTGGTATAAGATTGTCATGCGAACGACTCTGCCTTCTGATGGTTATACAAAATGCAAGCCTGATCCGTTAGAAAAGGAAAACGTCATGAAGCCGCTTATTATGCTACAACTCCTTTTCGTATTCCTAATGATTGCTTGTGTTCCGGAGGATGACTCGTTTATCCCTGAAACGGAACCTGAACTTGACGATGTAGAAATGGAGATGGAACTTGCCGCCATTACTAGTGTAAGTGTTACAGGAAATGAAGGGGCTTATACTTTTGCGGTAGAGATAACGAGCCCCGATGAAGGCTGTGAACAATATGCAGACTGGTGGGAGGTTGTAACCCTTGATGGTAACCTGGTGCATCGCCGTGTGCTTGGACACAGCCATGTAAACGAACAACCTTTTACTCGATCTGGTGGCCCCATAAGCCTGTCAGTTGATCAGGAGGTATGGGTGCGGGTGCACATGAACAATACTGGGTATAGCCTGCAAGCATACAAAGGGTCAGTCGCCATAGGCTTTGCCTCGGCGAATACCGCTGATGAATTTGCCAGCGAACTTGAAACCGAGGCGCCACTCCCGGAGCGTTGTGCTTTTTAGCATCCTTTCATGATGCATATAAGGCACTACTCAAAACTGAAAAACAGCAAACCCCTTCATCTGGCAAGTCGCTACCGTCGTAAGCATGGAAGTGGCTATCTCAACTTCTGCTAGCACGGTTTCGGTGGCAATTTTTCGGGCTTTGAGTGATTGGCCACAGACGGTGAGTTGTACGCCTGCCACTTTGAGCTCCCGGATCAAGTCAACGTTAGGGTTGTTCATGCCAAATTTGCGCCTGTAGGCTGTATTGTTCAGGATGGCGTAGGTGGCATCACCGTGGATGGCGAGCACGACGGTCATCTGATCGTTGAAGCCACCACCGGCTTCGTGCAGGTTCAGCATCCGCGCTACGTTGTGAAGGGCGAAGCTGTAGTTGCTTGGTTTTTTGCCGCCGGTTTTGCAATCAACGACAATCTTGTATTCCATCGTACTGTCCGGTAAGACGGTAGCTTCGGGGATGGCGTAAATACCGCCAAAGGTTGGGACGACTGGGTTGATTCTTTCCTGGGCGCGGCCGCAGGTGCAAACGAAGGTTATAAGAAAGAGTGTTTGAAGTAAATGTTTCATCTTAAAATCGGTATGTAGAGACATTAAATAAAAAAGCAAAGGTCGTGAAATTTCGGTATTGGCCAAAAGTGGTGTTGGTACCCATAGCTCCGAAACCCTATAACTGTTGCGTTTGGAAGCATTTAACTAAAGAAGAAGAGCCGGGTAGTTGGTTAAAGACTTGAAGCACCAACCGTTTTTTTGAAAACCTTTCCTTGCATCCTGCGCGCCGGCGCCCTTATGTGCTATTTGTGCCTGCCCTACAACGTTAGCGTAAGCTCTAACTTAGCGCCATGAAACGAAGAGATTTCTTAAAGACTACCGGTTTGGCCGGAGCTACGGCTTTATTACCCCAATGCGCTATGTTCAAAGATTCAAAGTTGAAAATGGGCTACCAACTTTTCTCCGTTCGGGAAGACATGGCCAAAGACCCCCGGGGAACCCTAACGGCCCTGAAGGCCATGGGCTACGAGGATTTCGAAGCCTACGGCTTCAAGCCGGACGAAGGAACGATCTATGGTTTACCTCCCGCTGAATATCGAACTATTCTTGACGAGCTTGAGCTGACGAACACCAGTTGCCATTTTGGATTTGCGGATTACCTGGAAGAATCTACGGCAGCTATAGATCGATTTACCGATCAGTGCATTGCCTGCGCTGAAACGTTGGGCATGCACTACGTTACCTGGCCCTGGATGGCACCTGAACAACGAACGATGACCACCTTCCAGCGCCTCCCCGAGCTTTTGAACCGGATCGGAGCGCGGGTCTCTGCTGCGGGCCTCGGCTTCGCTTACCATAACCATGGCTTTGAATTTGAAGACCACGACGGCGAAAACGGGTACGACCTGATCATGAACGAAACTGATCCGGAATTGGTGAAGCTTCAGGTAGATATGTACTGGGTGATGTACGCTGGTAAAACGACCCCGAAAGAACTGGTAGCCCGCCATCCCGGCAGGTTCGTTATGTGGCACATCAAGGATATGCACAAGGTCTCCCGGGATTACACGGAACTGGGCAACGGCTCAATTGATTACACGGACATTTTGCCCGATACTGCCAAGTCTGGCCTGGAGTTTTACTACCTCGAACAAGGCGGAAATTATACCCATAATGCGATGCGGAGTGCGGGAGATAGTGCTGCCTTTTTTAAGCAAAATCTACGGCAACTAATCTAGAGTGGTCCATCAAGTTTGATTTTGGCGTAAAACGATTGGTTTGGCTTGCTCCCCTCTCCGGAGGAGAGGGGCTGGGGGTGAGGTTACGAGTGAGAGCGAGCATCCTTGGTTTATGCTAAGTTCAAACTTGAAATAGTACTAATACGACATAATCTACCCCTCCCTAAAAAGAACACGGGGTTGAATTCAGCTTTAAGGGCGTGGTGTAAACAACAGGAAGTTATTACACGGAGTCCCTCTATGGAACGCGAATGAAATAAAACGTGATTTTCTGATCTGGCGTTTTTGTTCCTGCCGCCGCCAAAAATCCTTTGCATAGCCCCCGTTACGGAAATGATTTTTGGTGGTGGCAGGGGCAAAATAAGACGGTCAGAAATCGTGTTTTATTTTGTTCGCGTTCCTATAGGCCTTCATCAACCCCGTATTCACGGTGCGGTCTGTGAGCAGTTTGCTGCGCGCGGCAACAGATTACTTAATTGCGACTAGGGTAGATGCCCCGTACTGCAATAATGTAATTCAGCCCCGTACTTGGCTGGTAAAGGTCTATGGTCTGGGTAGAGGGGGGAGGCTTAACGGTGGTCTTGGGCGTACTGCCCGGGCGAGCGGCGGTCATTTGTTTTTTCATGCTTGCATCCAGGCGGGTAGGGCGGGCAGGGCGCTGAGCGGGTGCTGCAACACCTCCGGTGCCATCGGTCGCAGTAGTTGGGGCGATGGTGACCTTTGCGGAAGAAGCGCCGATTTTTTGACCAAGTTCTACGGGTTTCAGGCCTTCTCCTGATCCTACGCCAACGACGCTACGGCCACGTAAATCTGGAAGGGCAAAGGTTGTGCGCCCGTCACCTCCGTAAGTAGTGCCGAGAATGGAAAACAGTGCTTGGTTTTGGCCGATGTCTAGTAACTGCCCGTGGCAAAAGGCCCAGTCTCGCGGAGCAAAGGTACCGGCGAAGAGGCGAACTTCTCCCATAGCTGGTTCTCCGAAGGTGGTCATTTCGGCAGCCGCAACGGGTGGTTCGGCCTGTAAGCCGTTGGGGATTCTGCTTACGGCAAAAACAATAGCGGCAAGCAGGATGATTCGGGTGATGGTTTTTTCAGTCATAATGCTGGTATGTTTAATGAGTAACCAAGGTATAATTTTTTCTATCATCATGGATTTAGACAGGTGTTTTTGTTCTGAACTGTAGGGGAAATGTTCTGAACTGCATATAAAGAGGGTTCAACGGCATATTATGTAAGTTTGCAACAGGCCTTCTCTTACCGAATCCACGAGTCTTCTCTGGCGAACTACCGGCCTGCTCACAGGGTTATACCGCCACATTGAATAAATATATTTTGAAGAACCTCTACCGCCCAATACGAATACTTCTCCCCGTCGTACTCTCAATTTTATTTTCTGCTTGTGCAAATTACCAGGTGCACACACTAGAAGATGAACCGGGCCTCACCGCCGAAGTTGCCCCAGTTGGGCAACCTGAATACTCCACCTTCATGGTCGGGGACCTGGGCTATGACTACGCCCGAGGCTTAACTACCCTCGATGCGATGGTCCGAGCTATGCCTCCCGGGAAGAAAAAGAGTTCTCTCTTGTTGTTGGGGGACATAACTGGAAAGAAAGGCCTGCGCAAAAAGGATGGAAAAGAACGAGAACACCTGGATGGAATTGGCAACCTGTTAAAACAAGTTCCGGGCAAAGTATTTTATACGCCGGGGGAAAATGAGATTGCCCGTGCGGGTAATTTCGGCCGCCTGGACCGACTCGAAGATTACTTCGATGACAACGAAGAGAAGTTTGGTAAGAAAGTGCACTTTATGCCGAATAAGCAATGCTCCGGGCCGGACGACGATGAAATCTTTGATCGCGTTGGCTTGATCGGCATCAATACGGCCTGGTATTTGGCAGATTGGGCGCGGGACGAGGAGGTAAGCGAGGGCTGTGATTTCCGCAACCGGGATGCGATGATGGCTGCTCTGGTGGATGAAATAAAAGGATACCGCGATCAGGTCAAGATCGTGATGATGCACCACCCAACGCAGAGTAATGGTAACCGCGGCGGCAAATACAGTCTTGGGCAGCACATCTTTCCCCTGGCTGATGTCATTCCTGGCGCTTACTTGCCACTGCCCGTTGTGGGCAGCGTCGTCAGGGCCATCCAGGGAGTTGGCGGTGGGCCCCAAGACGTGCAAAACCTTCGTTACCAGCAGTTTATTAATAAGCTTAAAACAGGGATTGACGACGAAGTAAACGTGATTTTCGTTAGTGGCCATGAGCACAATATGATGCTCGTACATGAAAAGGAGTACATGCAAATTGTTGCTGGCTCAGGAAGTATAAAAGGACCGGCGAACGGCGGGAATGACGCAAACTTCGTAGCGGGCCAAATTGGCTACAGCCGCCTTGACTTTTATGCAGACGGCTCGGTTTTTACTGGTTTCTATACCGTGGACGAAGCGGGAAATGAGCAGCGTGTTTATTACCGCAGGATAATTGAAAATCGCCTTCAGCAGCAAGATGAAAAAATTGAGGCGGTCCCTTACGAGGAGGTAAGTGCAAACATGGTGAAGGCCTCCGTATTTGGAGGAACGGATGGGAAACAAGTTGGTGGTGCTAAAAAAGCGATTCTTGGCCGTCATTACCGTAGCCTCTATAATGTCCCGATTGAAGTGCCGGTACTCAATATTGATGAGATTAACGGTGGGCTTACACCATACCGTCGGGGTGGGGGAATGGCAACGATGAGTCTTCATACTAAAGGTGGAGACGGCCACTTGTACCAAATGCGTTCGGTCAGGAAAAACCCCTCTCAACTTTTACCAAGCCTTTTGGAGCAGTCTTTTGCTGCCGACATTGTGGCGGACGTTTTCACGTCCGTTCACCCCTACGCTCCATTAACCTTGCCGGTGATGCAGAAGAAGCTTGGCTTGCTGGGAGCTGATCCGGGTCTGTTTTACGTCCCTAAGCAAAAAGGATTAGGAGATTTTAATACCAATTTCGGAGGTGAAATGTACTGGCTTGAGCAGCGTCCGGATGAAGATTGGAGAGGCACCGAATTCTTCGGTGGCAGCAAGGAAATTGTTAGCAACAGCGATATGCGGGAATTGGTGCGAAAGAGTTGGAAACATTTTGTTGATGACGATAATTTTGCCCGCGCCCGTCTTTTTGATCTTTGGATTGGTGACTGGGACCGCCATCGGGATCAGTGGCGTTGGGCAGCATTTAAAGACGGCAAGCGGACGCGCTATATGGCTGTAGCCCGGGACCGGGATCAGGTGTATTCTAATTACGACGGTCTCCTCCTCGGAGCCGCAGGTATGTTTGTTGGCGAAGCTCGCAAATTTCGCCCCTTTACCGGCGAGATGGACAAGATGAAATGGCGCGCGCTAAATGGAAGGTGGAACGACCGGGTGTTCCTTAATCAGCTCACGAGAGAGGAGATGAAGGCACAGGCAGAAGCCATTGTAAGTACCATGACCGATGAGGTAATTGGCGAGGCAATGGACCAATTTCCGGCGGAAGTAAAAGAGTTCAGCCTCAAAAACGAACGAATTGGCGAAAAATTAAAGCAGCGCCGCGCTGGCTTGGTCCAGGCAGCAGATGAGTACTATCTTAATCTCGCGATCCGGGTAAATGTGTTAGGAACCGAAAAGGATGATTATATCTCTGCTGTAGGCCTGGAAAATGGAGACCTCCACGTTAAACTCTACGATGCTAAGAAGGATGGAAGTGCGGACGAACAGTACTTTGACCGGGTATTCCATAAAGATGAAACCAGGGAAGTTGTTATCTATGGACTTGACGGCGACGATCGCTTCCTACTTAGTGGCAATCACAGCCCCATCAACCTAAGATTAATCGGTGGGACTGATGGAGATCTGATTACTGCTGAAGGCAAACTTAAGGCGCGTATCTACGACGAAAAGAAGGGCATTGAACTGACGGGAACTACCACTAACCTTAAAGACCGTACCTCGGATAAGCACCCCGAACTCAATCAGTACGATTTTGAAGAGTACAAAGCGAATACGACCACTCCCATTCCTGCCTTTGGTTTTAACGTAGACGATGGTCTTTTGCTGGGAATGGGTTTTACCCGAACAACGAATGGCTTTAAGGCTGATCCTTTTACTACACGGCATACGGCCGTTGCGACTTATAGTACAAACGGCTTCTATCGCTTAAAATACGATGGAACGTTTAACGATTTCTTTTCTCGTAGAGTAGACCTTATTGCTAAGACCTATTACTACAGCCCCGGCTCCGTTGCGAACTTCTTTGGTATCGGGAATGAGGGGATGGGCCAGCCCGAAGAAGGAGAAATTGCTGGCCTTTCGGATGGCGACGTCCTTGAATACAACCGTGCGCGTCGGGAAGAAGTTATGATCAATCCTAAGGTCAGGTTTCGGGGAGAGAATAGTCGGCGATCCTTTAGCATCGGTCCGTTTTACCAATCTATTGCGCTGGACAGTAATACCCCGGGCTTTGCTTTGATCCGAAATACCCCCGGAATTCCTAACCGGGTCTTTACCAAACAGAACTATGCGGGTATTGGCGCGCACTATTCTGCCAATAGTCTTGCCATTCCACTTATGGCGGACAATGGCCTGAAGTACGATTTCTACGCAAGACAGACTTGGAACCTGGACAATAGTGACCTGTCCAACTTTAAAGTTGGTGGTCAGTTCAGCTTCTATCGAATGATGACGAAGTCAATAAACTTCGCTACCCGGATCAGCTTTGAGCACAACGAAGGTGCTCCGGAGTTTTACCAGTTAGCTAGTATGGGAGGGGGGCTGAATTATCGCGCTGCGCGCGCTGACCGGTACTTGGGGAACACCCTTTTTACCCACAATATTGACCTGCGTTTCCTTGGCTTTGCCTTTGGCAAAAAGGAAACACCTACGGTGGCGGGCTTTATTCTCGGTTTTGATTATGGACGTGTTTGGCTGGAAGGAGAAGAAGAAAGTGGAAAATGGCACGTTGGCTATGGCGGTGGCCTCTGGGCGGCTCCACTTGGAGCAACTATTTTGAGCCTCACCTACTTTCAAGATAGTGAGCAAAAGCGTATTGCTTTCGCAGCTGGTTTCCCATTTTAAAAGATTCGTAGTAAGTCCTCGGTCCGGGCAACCGCAAAAGAAAGGTTGGGAGGCCAAAACTGCCCGCTATTTTACCGGAGATCACAAGATTTAATTTACGTTTATGAGTATGTTAGAAAAGCCAAACCTTATTTCACTGCTCATTCTCGGAGGTGTAGTGCTCGTGGCTGGTGGTTACGGATTAATTACTTATACCCAGGGCCCAGAACTGGAGCACTACAACGTTGACCCAGCCTATAATTTTGGGTATGATTTTGAACAGCCGGATAATATCGTCAAGCTCCACAAAGACCTTAAGGAGATTAGCGGGCTTGCCAATTGGTTCATTGAAGACGATGTCGTTGCCATTCAAGATGAAGACGGCAAGGTGTTTATCGTTGACACCCAGACCGGAAACATAAAGTCGGATTCTAAGTTTGGGAAAGACCGTGATTACGAAGGCATATCGAGAGTAGACAGCATGATTTATGTACTAGAAAGAGATGGCGATATTCACCAAATCGAGTATCAACCGGGAGCAGAAGCATTTGATGCTGATAAGTTCGAAACGGATTTTAGTTACCGTAACGATACTGAAGGTATTTGCTACGACCCAAGAACGAATAGTCTACTAATCGTGCCAAAAGCTCAAGAGCTCAATCCCCAAAAGGATGATTATCGCCATGGCGTGTACGGAGTAGACTTAATCACGAAACAAGTAGATCGGATACCCCGCTTTTTTATCGACGAGATTGCAATAGGAGAAGTTGTTTACGGAAAGGAAATGCCCTACTCCATGAAGCCTAGTGGAGTTGCAGTGGACCCACTGACGGGTGATGTCTATGTAATCGCCTCAGTAGGGAATATTATGGTAGTGATTGACCGTGAAAGTGACATCAAGCACATTGAGCTGCTTAAGGAGAAAACCCTGACGCAGCCGGAAGGCATTACCTTCAATACGGCAGGTGATCTTTTCATCAGTAGCGAGGGGCGTGGTGGCAAGGCTGTAATTGTTACCTTCCGCCGGCGCACCAACTCCGAAAATGGAAAACCCAGCTAAAAAAAATGTATGATTAAGGAGGAGAATAACAAGGGGGAATCAGATAAGCAACCTAAGGGAGTCGCCTCCGCACGGGCCTATGTCCGGAGGAGGTTCAACGAAGAACTATTGCCAATTTACTTGTTTCACAACTTTACTTACTCCGTAGAAATAGCGGATAAAGCTGTTGAAATAGGGAAAGGAGAGGGACTTAGCGCCGAAGACATCGAGCGCTTGGAAATCGCAGGTTTGTTCTACCCCCTTGGCTTTATTGGTGGCGATACAGAAGTATGGCATCGTTCGGAAACTGAAATGTACCAGTGGGCGGAGCAGAATAATTATCAGCTTGCAGGAGCAGAAAAGTGGATTTCGGAAGCTCAGAAAGCGACCAAAGAGAGCCCGCTGCCTGTCCGTGTCTTACATGATGCTGCTTGGTCATGGCTAGGGCGGAAACGTTATGACCGCCGGTATGATTTACTCTCAATGGAGCGTGAGGCGCGGGCTGGTAAAGAAGGAGACCCCGTTGCTTTTGGTAAGGAAATGCAGGAGACACTTCTCCATTTTCAGTACCTGAGTATTTTTGGGCGAGAAGAATTTGACGTCGCACGCCGAAAAAACGTAGCCAGCCAACGGAGCAATATTTACAAAATAACGCAAGATGAAATGAAGGCCCGTACGGGCAAGAACTTTGGTCGTGGTATAGACACTATGTACCGGACTTCGTTTCGTAACCACATCACCCTGAGTAAGATTGCCGATGGTAAGGCGAACATGATGATCTCGATCAATACCATCATTCTTTCCATCGTGATCACCGTCTCAGGTGCCAGTCTTGGCTTTTTTGAAGAGACCTTTCTTGAAAACCCTGAGTTCCTCATTCCAATCATCAGCTTACTGCTCAGCTCGCTGATTGCGGTGGTGTTTGCTGTTTTCTCGGCTCGCCCAAGTGTGACGGAATACCGAATCAAAAAGGATAAACTGATCAAGAGTAAAGAAGCCAGCCTCCTTTATTTTGGCAATTTTCTGAAACTGGAAAAAGACGAATTCATAGACTATATGGCGACGATGAAACTCGACCAGAATTCACTCTATGATGACCTCGCCCGAGACCTTTACGACCTTGGGGCAGTAATGCATAAAAAATACCTCCTGCTCACCATCAGCTACAATACTTTTGTGGGGGGGCTGGCGCTTGCAGTTTTTTCGTTTTTAGCGGTTTATTTACTCAATATCCTTTAATCATAAAGGCCGACAGCGCGCAGGATGCAAGGTTGGTTAAGGGCAATTGTCCCGTGCAGTTTCTCTGCTAACGCTACCATTGAGTGAGTTATAGGCTAAGTGTTGATATTGAATAGCGAAATTTCGCTACAAACCTCTTGTTAAGCCGCATTGCATAGTTTACCTTTGGCGACATGGTACAGTCGATCATTTTTATCCTTGTTTCCGTTGTTGCACTGGGTTACGCTTTCTGGCAATTCCGGCAGGTTTACCAAAATATTCAACTTGGTAAGGAAGAAGCCGTAGAAGGGCCAACCGGTGACCGCTGGAAGAACATGTTTCTGGTAGCCATGGGGCAAAAGAAAATGTTCAAGCGGCTCATTCCAGCGGTATTGCATTTTATGCTCTACGTTGCTTTCGTCTTTACCCAGGTAGAGCTGATTGAAATTTTCATTGACGGAATCTTCGGAGTACACCGATTCTTCGCTGAACCTTTAGGCGGGCTGTATACCTTTATTATCAGCACCATTGAAGTACTTTCCGTTCTTGCCTTTATTGCTACCGTTATTTTTCTCGTTCGCCGGAATGTGTTGTTCATTCCCCGTTTTAATAAACCGGAGATGAGTGGCTGGCCTAAGCTGGACGCAAACCTGATCCTGATCTTTGAACTAATTCTGCTTCTCTGCATCTTTACCATGAACGGTACGGATGAGGTCCTGCAAAGCCTTGATCCTGATCATTACCCGGATACCAACCTGGCCATCACCGGCTGGCTTGGCCCAATGATGTTCGGAGGTTTGGAACAGGGAACCCTTAAGGTGTTAGAGCGTGTTGGCTGGTGGGGGCACATCGCTATGGTCTTTGTTTTTCTGAACTACCTGCCAAAATCCAAGCACTTACACATTCTGCTGGCCTTCCCCAATACCTGGTTTGCTCGCCTTAAGCCAAAGGGAGAGATGATCAATATGCCGGAGATCATGAACGAAGTAAAATCGATGATGGGGCTGGGTGACCCCGATGCTCCTGAGCCGGATATGAATGCTGAACTTCCCGAGTTTGGCGCTAACGACATCTTTGAGATGAGCCGGATTGACTTATTAGGTGCTTACAGCTGCACGGAGTGCGGCCGGTGTACTTCTGTCTGTCCCGCAAACATTACCGGCAAAAAACTTAGCCCACGTAAGATCGTGATGAACCTGCGCGATCGCTCAGAAGAAGTTGGTGCAAACATTCGTAGCGGCAACGCTGAGTTTGCCAAAGACGATAGCCAGCCAGTTTCCGCCACCAACTATGATGATGGTAAAAACCTCTGGGATTTCATCTCCCGCGAAGAGATTCACGCCTGTACTACTTGCAACGCGTGCGTGGAAGCTTGCCCCGTACTCATCAACCCGCTGGAGATGATCACCAAGTTGCGCCGGCATGAAATCCTTACGGAAGCTGCTGGCCCACAAGATTGGCTACCACTCTTCAATTCCATCGAGAACCAACAGCGAGCTTGGAGCGTAGGAACTTCTCGTACCGCATGGGCGGAGGAGTAGTAAGGGGGGAAGGGAGTAAAGGGCAGGGAAGAAAAAGTAATTATGACAAGAAAGATAGAACAGTTAATGGCTACCGTTTTCGGCTTTTATATATCCGAAAAAGATTTTCAAGTTTCAGAAATGTTTCATGGAAACCCTATTAGTTTAGTTGATGCGGTACTTAAAGAACCGAAGGCTGATTACGGTAAAACTCCTCAACGTTCAAAAGAAGACTACGTTAATTGGTTGAAAAATAAAACGAAACGCGCAGCAATAGAAATCATCAACCTGATGGAAAAGACGGGGAATTCTCCTGGCGTAAACGTCGTTAGATACCAGTTGATTAAATCCGCCACTTCAACGGCCGCTAACTATCGGGCAGCCTGTAGGGCAAGGTCCACAAACGAATTCTTTGCTAAGATGTGTATCGTCGTTGAAGAAGCCGATGAAACGCAGTTTTGGCTCGAAGTATTAGAAGAAAGTGAAATAAAGATAAATAACGATGTTGTTCATAAGCATTATCAGGAATGGACAGAAATAGTTAAAATAGTAACTTCGGCAAAAGCAAAGGCTGCAGCGAGGAAGAAAAATTAGCTTAATCTTTTCATTTCTTCTTATTTCCTTCTCCCTTCCCCCTTCCCCTTCCCCTTTCCCTCCTTTACTCCTTTACTCCTTTTACTATGACTGTAAAAACGATGGCAGAATTCGCTGCTGAAAACAAGACCCCTGAAATCCTTTTTTGGGTAGGCTGTGCTGGCTCCTTCGATGACCGGGCCCAGAAGGTTACCCGCGCTTTTGCGGAAATACTTACCTCTGCGGGTATTGACTTTGCCGTGCTTGGGGACGAAGAAGCCTGTACGGGAGACCCCGCCCGCCGGGCGGGCAACGAATTCTTGTTTCAGATGACGGCCCTGCAGAACATCGAAACATTGAATATGTACGGGGTGAAGAAAATGGTAACGGCTTGTCCGCACTGCTTCAATACCATTAAGAACGAATATCCTGCATTAGGCGGACATTACGATATCGTACATCATACCCAGCTACTTCAAGAACTTATTGACGGTGGCCGGATCAAGATGACCGGCGGTGGCGAATTTAAAGGCCGTCGAATCACCTATCATGACAGCTGTTACCTTGGCCGTGCAAACGGCGTTTACGAAGCTCCGCGTGAAGTCCTCCAATCCCTGGATACCCAGCTGGTAGAGATGAAGCGTTCCAAAACCAACGGCCTTTGCTGTGGCGCCGGTGGCGCCCAGATGTGGAAAGAGGACGAACCCGGCGAGAAACGCATCAATATGGAGCGCATTGATGAAGCACTCGGGACCGGAGCAGATGTAATCGCGGTGAATTGCCCGTTCTGTCTCACTATGATGCAGGATGGCGTTACGGCTAGCGAAAAACAGGACTCGGTAATGGTATACGACTTGAGTGAATTGATAGTTAACGGGATGGCGCGATAAAGTAGATTTCTGCTTACGTTGCTATAAGGTATTGGGCTACGGCTGCGGCGTACATTTCGAATGGATAAATATTCGGGGTTACACTATTCAATGGGGCATTATTTACCACAATACTGGACATTTTTGGCTCCCTTTCGCTGCGCGGCTGCCTGAGGCGGTCCGTCGAGTCTTAGGCGAGACATATGGGAGAGACCAAAAATCAAACCTCGAAGAAGCCGCTTAGCGAAATGTCCAGTAGTGTGACTATTTGGAACCATCAAGTCGATTCTGCTGTAAGGGTTTACAATAAGTGAGAGGGTTTTTGCCTGAGATTTAGTATTTTATTTTGAATAAGTAGATGCTCTCGGTTTAAAAGGTGGATTAAATGTTTAATTTCCCGTGATTATATCGATGGAGAGTGCACATTGCCAATGTTATTTGACGTACTCTATCCTTAAGAATTATACACGCTCTTAAACCAACCGTTTTCCTTGTGCTCAGATTTTACACTGGGCACTAAGGAAAACACTTTCTCTCATTTTCTTTTCTTCAATCTGGCCAGGCTTTTAGGTAGAGAATATTGAATACACTTTGCAAGAGGGTGTCTTCCCCGTGGCCTAATTGAAAATAAACCTTCATTATTATGTTTGAAAACAAAGCCTTTTTAGTGTTAACCCTGTGTTTTTCGTTACTCGCAGGAGTTGCTACTGCTCAAAATCAACCAACTTTTCTCCAGGGGGCAGACCCAAAACCGTTTGGTAAAAAGTGGGTTAAAATCGAGAATATGTCTGATGAATTTAATGGTTCATCGCTCGACAATAGTAAATGGGACAACCAATTTTCAGAGTGGAAAGGGCGTGCTCCTGCGCTTTTTTCGGTCAATGCCGTATCCGTTGGAGGCGGAAATCTGAAAATTGTAGCGGACGATAACCTGACGCAACAAGAAATAAACCAAAACCCCGGCTTTACCCACCAGGGAGGACTTGTAAGAAGTAGAAATAAAACCACTTACGGCTATTTCGAAACCAGGATGAAAGCCAACAGAACGGCCTTGTCCTCAACCTTTTGGTTAATCAATCAGCGGAATGATTTGCCTAACACCAGTTGCGACTTTCGGGTAACCGAGTTGGATGTAACCGAAAACGTAGGAATTGATGCGTACCCCAATTTGCCTAACCGAGGATGGGTAGACCAAATTACCCGAACTATAAATTCCAATACACACAGTAGGAAGGCACCTAATGGTTGTGGGGTAAACATCGATCAACAAGGAGCTCAAACACCCATCGGGGAAGAGGCCTGGAGAGATTATCACGTATACGGTGTATGGTGGAAAAGTGCAACAGAGCTTATTTTCTTCCTGGATGGGCAGGAAGCTCACCGTATTACACCGCCTGAAGATTTTGATTTGCAAATGTATCTCCGCATGGTAGTTGAGAGCTACGACTGGAATAAGCCTAGAGCAGGTTTTGATAATATGAACCTCTCATTGGACCAACGAACTACTTATTATGCCTGGACGCGCTCCTGGAAGTTAGAAGACGACCCTAATGCCGGCGGTGGAAATACTGTTGATGTAAACTGTAATAGTTTGCCTTCATCTCTGACTACTTCTACATCAATTCCAGTATCCGTTAACTACACTGCTGATCAGAACCGGGATGTGGTTATTGAACTCTGGAATAGCTCCACGAATTCCTATCTAGCATCAGGCAGAACAACCGTCAGTAGTGGCAGTGGTACGGCCAACATCACAATTAATATTGGTACGCCTCCGGCTACGGGGAGCAATTACCAATTGAAGGCAAGTATCCGCCCGGTAGGGGCCAACTGGCAGCAAAATATTGATGCTTGTAATAAGAATGGTATTAGCTTAACTTCTGGAGGTGGTACGCCAGACGTTGATTGTGCCAGTTTGCCTTCTTCTTTGGTAAGCTCTAATTCAATGGATATTTCTATTGCATATACCGCAGATCAAAACCGTGATGTAGTGATTGAGCTGTGGAATAGCGCCACAAATTCTTACCTCGGGGCAGGAAGGAAAACCGTTGCTGCTGGCAGTGGTACAACGAGTATTACCGTTGGACTCAATGCTGCTCCCGCAGTCGGGGGAAACTATCAACTGAAAGCAAGTATTCGACCCGTAGGAGCAGGATGGCAACAAAACATTGACGCTTGCAATAAAAATGGAGTCACCTTAACCTCCAGTGGCGGAAACGTAGTCGCAAATATTCCTGGCAGGGTAGACGCTGAAGACTATAATAGCGGCGGACAAGGCGTAGCTTATAATGATTCCGACGCTAGTAACAATGGAGGCCAAGGCCGTACTAACGAAGGAGTAGATGTTGAGAACACCGGAGATGCTGGCGGCGGCCTTAATGTTGGCTGGATGAATGCTGGAGAATGGATCGAGTATACTTGTAACGTCACTCAGGCAGGGTCTTACGATGTTTACTTACGGGTAGCAAGCCCCAATGGTAACGGGAGGTTAGCCCTTTTAGTCGACGGAAACGCACTAACTGGAACGGTAAATGTACCCAACACCGGAGGGTGGCAGAACTACCAAACGGTCCGCATCAGGAATAAATTTCTTTCGGCAGGGAATCACGTTTTTCGCCTCAATGTCATAGCTAGTGGAGTGAATATTAATTTTTGGTCTGCCTGGGCAGCACAGTCTGCCCAGACATCGTCTGGTGTGCAGACAAGCGTTGGGGTAAGCGATCAGGCGTTTCAAATGTATCCTAATCCCCTTGGCTCAGGAGATTTATCTTTTGATTTTTCTCCGGGAAAAACAACGGTTCGAATCTTCGACTTGCAGGGGCGAAAAATTTACCAGCAGGTTGCGAAGGATGGGCATTTGCAGGTGGAAAATCATGTTTTCCCCGGTACTGGTATGTACTACGTGCAGCTACAGGGCGAACACAGAACAGTCACACGACGGTTAGTTAAACGTTGATTTATACCTCACTCGAGACCAAGCTGTAAATCGGAAAGTTATTGGTTTGGCGGTCCTTAGCCCCTCATTACCAAAGTAATGGGGGGCTCTGCCGTCAAAGACTAACTGTTAGAAAAGTTTAACAGCCCTTAACCCGGCTATAACTAAACCGAAAAAGTAAGTTGTCTACCTTCATCCGGAAACCCGACCCGAGATGAAAAACCTTTACCTGTTAATCCTGCTCCTGGCTTTCTCCAGCTGCCTGAGCGTGCCTAAATTATTAGACAAGGGCCGCTTTGATAGAGCTTACGAACTTGCCTACAAACATTGCACCCGCGGCCGCGCCCCTTCAGAAAAACAGCTAGACCACTTTATTGAAGCCTATGCAGCCATTCAGGCGTCGGACCAGGCAAGGGTAAGCTCGTTGCAACGAGAACCAGGCACTGAAAAATGGGCATCGCTTTACGAGGTTTACGATAATCTCTACGGCCGCAGCCTTGATATTCTCAAGGTTTCTCCGAAAGACGCACATTTTGATCGTTATCCGGATTTGGCACCGGCTCACTTGGAACAATTGCTAGAAGAGGCACGTATAAAAGCGGGCAATCACTACCTGGCCCTAGCAGAAGATTTGCTCCCCGCCGCCCGTGCCCTGGAGAAACCTGCAGCCCGGAAAGCATATCAGTTGCACAAACGAATAGCTTATTTTTTGCCGGAACGGAACGCTCAATTTGCAGCACTGCGCGATAGCCTAATCGACATTGGTACACTCCGTATTTTACTTTATGCCCCCGAAGGTGAATTTGCCGGAGAGTTCCACCGGGTACTTCAAGGCCTCGAACCTTTCAAACGAGACTGGACTGAAATAAGAAGTTGGCAAAACGGGCAAAGAATAGACCTGGAAGCAGAACTTGTTTTTTCAGACTATTCAGATAGTGGCCCTCAGCAAAGCTGCTCTACCACTGAATATGCAGAAGAGGTTTTAGATTATGTCGAGAAAAAAAAGGTAGAAGAGCGGATAAACGACTCTACCATAGTAACAAAAATCGTGGAGATAGAGCACTACAAGACCGTCTATGCAACCGTAACGGAATGCGATCAATCCCGAGCTGTTCGCGCAATCGCTTACCTCGACGTTTACCTCCCGGGGCGCAGCGCGCCCGTGTGGCAAGCGGAACTGAGCAGTATTGATCGTTGGTCGAATTCGTTCAGTAGTGGTACTGGTGATCACCGCGCGTTGCCGGCTTTTGCCAATTCGGGATCTTGTTCAGTCGCTCCGTCCCTAGACTGGATGCTCGTTAGGGCCGTAGCAAATTTGCCGTCAGCTGCTCAGTACAAACTGAAGAAACGGTATGCGCCTAAGGTAAGCGCATCGCGCCGTAAACAGCGGGCTGTTTCGCTTAGATGAAAACGCTAAGAACAAATTAAGGCTTACCATGAAATCAATAGGGCGCGGCCGCAGGTGCAATGAAGGTTTTAGAACTCCACTTTGAACACATGTGCAGGCCAGTTCCACGGGTCAATGTCGACGTAGTTTGAGTTGCTGTTCCACCAGTACTGACTGCCGGAGAGCAAGTCCGTTACCCGGAAACCGTTGGCCCCGAGCAAGTCTTGAGGTACGCGGACGTGGCCGCTCTGGCGATTGTGGTGGTCGAAATTAACGATGGTCCAGACGAAGCTGGTTTTATCTTCAGACCACTTTATGTAGCTGAGTAGGTTCGGGTTGTCCGAACTGGTGAAACGTATGTTGTTGGTTTGCTGGAGTGCCGTATTTTCCTTGCGGGCCCGGTTGATGAGCCGGTAGGCCTGGGTGATCCGGTTCTCGTAGGTCCAGTCATAATGACGGACCATGTATTTTTCTGAGTCGTAGTACTCTTCCTTACCGTTGGTATTGCCCCGGTTTTCCATCAGTTCGTAGCTTGGTCCATAAAGACCATAAGAGCTGGAAAGGGTAGCAGCAAGAAGCAGACGTTTGATAAATTGTGGCTGCTTAGCTCCCATCATTTCGAAAGCGAGGATGTCGGGCGTATTAGGCCAAAAGTTGGGCTGCATGGTATTGGCCAGTTCACCGGTAGAAAGTTCTTCGAGGTACTCCTGCATTTCTTGAGGAGTAGTACGCCAGGTGAAATAAGTGTAGCTCTGCTGGAAACCACGCTTTGCCAACTCGGCCATGATGGCCGGACGGGTGAAAGCTTCTGCCAGGAAAATTACGTCGGGGAACTTCTTATTCGTTTCTTCAATAATGAACTCCCAGAAGCGGTAGGGCTTTGTGTGGGGGTTGTCTACGCGGAATATGGTAACCCCGGCTTTACACCAGTGAATGACCACAGAAAGAAGCTCTTTCCAGAGTGCTTTGTAGTCAGAAGTTTCGAAATTGATCGGGACAATATCCTGGTATTTCTTTGGTGGGTTTTCTGCGTACATGATGGTTCCATCTGGCCGCCAGATGAACCATTCCGGATGCGCTTCAATGTAGGGGTGGTCCGGGGCACACTGGAAGGCAAGGTCCAGGGCAACGTCGATGTCGTACTTCGTCTTCGCCTTTTTGATGAGGGCTTTGTAGTCTTTGATGTTGCCGAGTTCGGGTAGGATAGCCTTGTGGCCTCCTTCTGCGGCGCCAATGGCCCAGGGGCTACCGGGTTCCCCCTCCATGGCGTTGGTTGCGTTGTTGCGGCCTTTACGGTTTTTACGGCCAACGGGGTGTACAGGCGGCATGTAGAGGACATCGAAGCCGAGGTCGTGTATCCGGGGCAGTAGTTGTTCCACATCCTTAAACGTACCGGCCCGAGTAATGTCCGGAGAGGTGGAACGCGGGAAGAGCTCGTACCAGCTGCTGAAGCGTTCTCGCTTACGGCCAACTTTTACCCGCAAGTTATGATCGTAGGTAGTCTCAAACTGCCGCAACGGGTATTTTTGAATTAGCTGCGCAAATTCACTGCCAAGAACATATTCTACGGCCTTATTCTCCACTTTCTGCCCGAGCTGTTTAATGGCATTGTTGACTTCTTTAGCTGCCGCTCCTTTCAGTTTTGCGGCCATCTCATTTAGAAAGTTGGCACCGATTGTAAGCTCGACGCCCATCGGCTGGTTGTCGGCTTGTTTCTTACGGAAGCCACTGAGCCATGTTTTAAGGTGGTCTACCCAGGATACAATACGGTATTGATAGAAAGCCTGTTCGGTTACCTGAAAGCTGGCGGACCACGCGTCATTGCCTTCATCCGTCATCTCTAAGGAAGTCCACTTTCGGGCTTTGGCTGTCTTGTATTCAACAACGGCTCTGAGATAATCATGGCCGTCACCAAATATATTGGCGGAGATGTGAACCCACTCACCCACAATTCTTTGAATCGGAAATCTACCGCTATTAACCTGAGGCTTTACGTTATCGATTACTGATCTATTCTGCATAGTGGGGACGGTATAGTTTGAGAGTGCAATGTTAGCTAAAAATATACAATGTCGGGAAGGGGAGGATGTTCGCTCCTTGGGGTATAAAAGTGAGGTGTTCCGTTTGATGGGGTATTGCGTAACGATTTCTAAACGGCTTTGCCCGCTTCGCTCGTAACCTCACCCCCGGCCCCTCTCCAAGGGAGCTACTCTCCCTACACAAGTAAGGACTACCTGTAAGGCAATAGTCATGCCGA